>JAOZOF010000171.1:0-4025 GCA_029933425.1 Marinilabiliaceae bacterium | reverse complement strand
TAAACAAATAAACAAATAAACAGTTAATCTAATATCCAAACCATCCATCTATGTTCGAACTAAATATAACCACTCCCGCATTACTGTTCTCGGCAGTGTCATTGATCCTACTTGCGTATACAAACCGTTTTTTGTCGTACGCCCAGATAGTGCGTAATCTGCATGCTGAGTACATCAAGAACAAAAACAATGTTCTTCTGGGACAGATCAGGAACTTAAGAAAGCGTTTGAACCTGATACGATGGATGCAGATACTTGGCGTGTTCAGCCTCTTTATGAGTATGGCTTCTACATTGTTCATCTATTTTCAATTGGTTTGGGCAGGAGATCTTTCGTTTGTTATTGCACTTCTTTCAATGATAGTATCACTCGGCCTTTCAATCTGGGAGATACAGATCTCTGTAGTGGCACTCGACCTTCATCTTAAGGGAATGGAAGAATAATAAAAAATGGTTAGTAGGTTCTTGGTTTGTAGGTTGTCAAATCCAGAAACAATTAACTTAGAACTAACATACCAAAAACCAATAATCAATTAATCCACATAAAAAAATACTTAAAATGCATAGAACATTAATAATACTCATTTCTCTGTTGCCTATAGCTCGGACTTTTCAGGGTTTTCAACAGGAGCTGCATCGGGAGCTTTAACAGAAAAAGATAATAACAAGACCATTGAGTTTGAAAAGGACTCTCCTTTCACGATCCGTCTCACCGGTGATCATGGTTCCGGTTACAAATGGAAACTTGTTTCCGACAACAAACCTGCAGTGGTACTTAAAAATACAGATATTTCCGCTCAGGGGGATAATGATGTCTACACATTTAATTTTATGGTAAAAGACCAGGGAGAAGAGGAGATAGTTATTGTTTACGGAGAGGATGATGAGGTTGTAAAGACCTTTAAACTAAAGGTGATATGCGGCACCATGGGAAGGATCCTTTCGGAATAAGAATATTATTGGGGGTACGACTTGTAGTCGTGCCCCCAATAAGTTAAAAGTTACTTCGTTACATTCAGAACCGTTTTGAACAGCTCTTTGTTTTCTTCTATTTTCTGGTCGTTGCCGTAAACGCAGAATACATTCTTGTCAAGTATATCCCTGACCATTTTCTCCATTCCCCGAATATCGGCATCATTAGTGCTTAAAACTTCGGTACGCTCTTTCTTGAGCTGTTCGGGAGTTTCCTTGCGCAGCCATCTGCCAAATGCCACACCGCCTTTTTGAGAGGCAGTCAGAGGCCTGTCCATGCGTGCAATGGTGCCGATGATGTAACGGGTCATAGTTGCACTGTCGGCTTCGAAACCGTGAAGGAATTCAGGTGTTTTTGCATAATTCTCAAGAGTCTCTTTCAGGTTTGGATCACGGTATGAGGCAAAATATGCCTGACCGTCAACAGAGAAACCGCAGAATCCGCCGTAAGCTCCTCCAAGAACGCGTATCTGTGTTTGCAGGTAATCAGTTGAAAGAACCTGGTTGAGCACCTTCATTTGTCCGTTCCATTCGTATCCCAGCTTTTTGAAATCATATCCCTGAATTACGTATTGAACTTTTGATGTCGATTTTAATCCTTCGTTCTTGACTTTCAGGTCAAATTCCCAGGGTGTAGCAGCAACATCTTTGACAGGCAATTCGGAAGTGAGCTTTTTCAGGTCTTCGGAGTATGTGCCAAAATTATCACCGGAGCAGGTAACACCTGCAATCAGGTTATTTTTACGGAACAGCAGTGATGCCGCCTTTTCAAGGTTTGTTATAATATCATCTTTTTTGCTGTCGAAATTGTCTGTTATGTCGGTCACGAACTGATAGTATGAAAGTCCGTTGGTAAGTTCGTCGAACATTCCTGCATTTGTGTAGTATGATGCAAGGCGTGTCATAGCAATACCCATGCCGTTATTCTTGACCATAGCCTCCATTCTTGCCTGGTGACGGGTAAGAAGAGATTTCAGACGCTCAGGATCATTGAGTTTTGACCTGTTCAGGATTTCCGAAGTTATTTCGAACAGCTTACCTGTTTTATCGGATGTGGCTTTTGCCGATATTACAAATTCCGGTATCAGCTTGTTATCTGAATTGTATTCATCGTATGTGTTTACGTAGGCAGAGAAGCCGCCGGTATGAATGTTAAGCTCATTGTCGAGTTCGCCATAGCTGTAATTTTCGGTATTCATCTTCGAAAGAAGAGTAGTCAGCAGATTAGTGTAAGGAATAAGCTCCTGCGGAACGCTCCTCATATCAAAATACAATCGGGCATAAATGATGTTATTGGTAAATTCGTTGTGATGAAGGACTTTAACACCGTCAACACTCTTTTCATTAACCTTGTACCATTCAATTTCGGGACTTATATCCTTGAGTTTGAGCATTGGTATGGTTGCAAGAGCTTCGGGGGAGTCTTCCTCTTTTTGGTACTCTTTAAGTTCTTCAGTAGTTTTGACCAACTCCTCAAGCTGTTTTTTGTTGAGCGATGCTTTGTAATCGGCAAGCTCTTTTTCTGTCTTCTCATTTATCTTTGCCTGAAGCCCCTGTTCAGGTTTCAGAACTGTTATCAGTGTGTGTGGGTTTGAAAGGAGATATTTTTTGATGATATCTTCCATCATTGAATTCTTCAGGGATCCTTTAACCTCTTCAAGCGGCTTGTTGAATTGCAATCCGAGGAACGGGTCCTGTGCGAACATCCAGCCCTGATAGTTCATGAACAGATACATCAATCCTTTTTGCGGAGTATCGCCCTCTTTAAGGTTGAATTCCATCCGGTTGATTATTCCCTCTAAGATCTTTTTGTCAATGCCTTCTTCACTTACCTTTTTCAGAGTATTGAATACTATCTCTTTGAATTTTTCCTTATCTTCCGGGTCAGCGTTGCGGACATTGATCTCAAAAACATTCTGCTTTGCTTCGTTGAATGAAGCGCTTACTTCCTGGCCTATACCTGCTTTCTGCAGTGCCAGACGGACAGGACCTGATTCGTGGTTTACCAATGCATCTGAAAGAACGTCGAGTGCCATGCACAAGGCACGATCGGTACTTTGGCCTGTTACAAAACTGATGTTAAGAAAAGTTTGTCCTTTCGTATCGCTTCCTTCAGGCACGGGATAGGTGCACTCCTGCTCTTTCATCGCCTCGAACGGCTTTTGAAGCTTAATAGTGATCTTCTCATTCGAACGGTTAAAATGTGAGAGGTATTCCTTGTCGATGAAATCAAGTTCCTTGTCAAGGTCTCCGTTCCCATACAGCATTATGTAACTGTTCGACGGATGATAATAGGTATCGTGAAACTTAACGAAATCTTTGTAAGTCAGTTTAGGTATTTCCGTGGGATATCCACCCGATGCCACTCCGTAGGTATTGTCGGGGAAAAGCATTTTGTAAACACGGTAGCTCAGCTCTCTTTCAGGACTTGAATAGGCCCCTTTCATTTCGTTATAAACAACACCTTTGTATGTGATGTCGTCGTTTATGTTGTCAAGTTCGTAATGCCAGCCTTCCTGCATAAATATCCGTTTGTCGGTCATTGCAAGGGGATAGAACACTGCATCAAGGTATACATGCATCAGGTTGAAGTAATCTTTATCGTTCATGCTGGCAACAGGGTAAGTCGTGAAGTCGGCGCCGGTCATTGCATTCAGAAATGTGTTAAGTGAGCCTTTCATCAGTACATCAAACGGACTTTTTACAGGGAAATGTTTTGAACCGTTAAGTACGGAGTGTTCCATGATATGAGGTGTACCGCAATCGTTGTGAGGAGTTGTCTTGAATGCGATATTGAACAGTTTGTTCGGATCATCTGCTGCGATCTTGAATAACCGTGCCCCGCTCTTTTCATGTTCAAAATAATAACATTCTGCGTTTACCTCTTTTACAAATCTTTTTTCTTTCAGTTTAAATCCGTGATACATATTGTTTACTTTATATTTTTCATTAGATGTGCATGCTCCCAAAACTATCAGGAATGCTGCAAAGATAATAAGATGATAATTTTTCATGATGTTTAATTTTTAGGTTAAAGATTTATTTTATTTTCAT
>JAOZOF010000170.1 GCA_029933425.1 Marinilabiliaceae bacterium | reverse complement strand
TGAGAAAATTGCTTGAAGGAGAAGATCTGTTGCAGTATTTTTCATTCTTTGCCTTTTCGGACGAAGTCGGTTACTCCAAACCTCATGAGGCTGTCTTTAATGCAGCCAAAGAGGGATTGGGAGTTGAATTCAACGAGATAGTTCACATTGGTGACCGTGAGCACAACGACATACTCGGACCGGAAAAAATGGGAATGCACTCTGTGCTTTGTCTTGCTGCTATCGACAGAGGCAGCGACAGGAACAGACCCGATGGCTGGTTCAAGGATTACAAAGATTTACCGGGGGTGATTGAAAGGATTTGACGACCTCACCCCCTTTAAAAAATTATCATTAAGACAAATGCTTTGCTTCCGTCCCCCTTAATAGGGGGATACAGGGGGTGAGGAAGAAAAGCTTTCACCCCCTACCTCCCTGAAGGGGGAATAAAAAAGCTAAACATTAAAACAAGATATTAACAATGAAAAAATTAAGATTCCTGATTATAGACGGCTATCCGAAACCAAGCCGTGACCAGTTTGACGAGTTCGGAGTTACCTTGGCAGGTAATATGTATGCAAAACTTCTGCTCCGCCACATACCCGATGCCGGATACGACATACTTTACACCAGCGATGACGGTGTTTACCCTCCTGCAGCAGATGAACTAAAAGAGAAATATGATGCCATCATCTGGCCGGGATGTAACCTTACTGTTTATCACGATCACGACGAGAGAGTTGTGAAAATGCAAAACCTTGCCAAAGACGGGTTCAAAACAGGACTTCCCCAGTTTGGCAGCTGTTGGGCAGCACAGCTTGCAGTTTACGTTGCAGGAGGCGAAGTTGCACCAAACCCCAAAGGGCGTGAAATGGGCGTTGCACGTAAGGTAATGCTTAACGACGAAGGCAGGGAGCATCCTATGTTTGATGGCAAACCCTGGGTTTTCGATGGTTTTATCAGTCATGATGATATGATCACAAAAATGCCGGAAAACTCAAAAGCCTTGGCATTTAATGATTTTACACCTGTTCAGGCAGTAGAGGTGAAATATGAAAATGGTACCTTCTGGGCCCCGCAATATCATCCCGAATATAACCTGCTTGAGGTGTCCCGCCTGATAGCAGCCCGCGAGGAGAAACTGATGAAACAGGGCTATTTCAGAAGTCACGACGATATGCAGGGTTACATCAATGACCTTGCGACAATTTATAACGATCCGTCAAGAAAAGACCTGCGCTGGAAGTACGCAATCGACGATGATCTTCTTTCGGCGGACATCAGAGAGATCGAGTTTGCAAACTGGCTGAAATACCAGGTTATCCCTCACTCTGAAACAAAATAAATATTAACTAAAAACCCTTTATTTTGATAGCAAAACTATTAGGTGAAAAAAGCAGACTGAGAAAGTACCAGGTACAAATTTTCAGTGCTACATGGCTGGCATATGTAGGATACTATTTTGCACGAAAAGCATTTTACGTTGTAAAAAGCCCTTTGGCAGATGAGTTGGGTTTTACAGCCCTTGATCTTGCCCACCTTGGAACTGCTTACCTTGTATTTTATATGGTAGGTCAGTATTCCAGTGCCTACTTTGGGCGTAAGCTCGGACCAAAGCTTTTGCTTTTGGTGGGAATGGGAATATCTCTCGCCTGTAATTTTATTTTCGGTATATCAAACAGTTTCTGGACGATATTTTTGTTCCTGTCACTCAACGGACTTGCACAGGGTACAGGATGGCCGGGATGTATCGGATCTTTGGCATACTGGTTCAAACGTGAGAAGCGGGGAACGATACTCGGATTCTGGGCAACATGCTATCAGGTAGGATCTGTTGTTGCAACATCTTTTGCTGCATACATGCTTGGTCAGTTTGGCTGGCGCTGGTCGTTTTTCGGAGCTTCAATGGTTTTGCTGATCATCTGGACCGTTGTTCTGTTCCTTCACCCGAACCGTCCGCAGGATGTAGGTCTTAAGCCTGTAGTTGATGATGAAGATGAGTGTGCAGGGTGTACACAGGAAGAGGCACAGGCAAAAGAAGATGCTGACAACGAAAAACTCGGATGGACAAAGGATGTCTGGACAACTGTGATAACTATGGGTTTGATATATTTCAGTATCAAATTCCTGCGTTATGCACTCTGGAGCTGGGTCCCGTTCTTTTTCAACAAGAACTTCAACATGGATGTGAGTGATGCCGGTTACCTCTCAGTAGTTTTTGATATTGCCGGATTTGCCGGAGTTTTGTTTGCCGGCTATGTTTCCGACAGATTGTTCAAAGGGAAAAGAGCCCTTCTGTCAGCAGTTATGCTTTCGCTCATGGCACTGGCATTTATCCTGATGTACAGTAAAGGAGCGCATAATCTGATGTTCTTTACCATTTCAATGGGACTGGCAGGATTCATGCTTTACGGCCCCGATTCACTGATCTCAGGTGTAGGTGCCATCGACGTGGGTTCAAAAAGAGGAGCTCTTGTTGCAGCAGGTATCATTAACGGAACAGGGTCTATCGGGCCTATTTTTCAGGAAGAGATAATCGGATGGCTGTACACAAAATACAATCACTCCATTGTCCCGATCCTGATCCTTCTTTTGTCAATGGCCGTTTTAAGTGCCGCTTTAACTTTCTATCTGTACTGGAAATCTAAACAGGGAAAGGCAAATTTGTAAATATACTGTGACATTTGATATTTATTCCCTTTCTGAGGTTCATATCCTGGGAGGGGATTTTTTGTAAACTTATGCAGATCCTTTTTCCTCTTGATAGATAAATAACAGCGTTATCAATACTTCCGTTCCTGCAGGTAAACCATCCTTTTCAAGGTCAATAAATTTTATTCTGTGGATGTCAGTATTGTTCTTTTCATTCAAAAGTTCCAGCCTTTCCCGGATTATAGACAAGGCTTTCCCGGAATGGTCACTATTTTTGTTCTTTTTGGCAGCTGATCTTCCTATGCCGTTATCTTTAACACTGATGGTGAATATTCCGTCATCATCAAAGAAGCTGATATCAATTACACCTTTCTTTTTCAGTCCTGAGATGCCGTGTTTTATGGCATTTTCAATTAAAGGCTGTATCAGCATGGGAGGGATGTAAGTATCTTTTTTAAGTTCATTTATGAAATTGATCTCAAGTTTATCTCCATGGCGGAATTGTTCGATCTCTGCAAAAGTCTTAAGGAACTCTATCTCTTCCGACAGGGGTATGTAATCTTTCGATGCATTTTCAAGACTTGTTCTTAAAATACTTGCAAGGTCATCAATAAATCTGAGGGCATCTTCTTCGTTGTTCATCAGAATAAAGCCCTGGATAGATGTCAGGGAGTTGAAAAGGAAATGGGGATTCATCTGAAGCTGCAGTGATCTCAGCTTTAGTTCCGAGTTGTGAATTATCAGTCTTGTTTTTTCCTCATGGAACTTTTTTAGTCTCATTTCTCTGACCCTGAATGTCCAGAATACTACAAATGTAATTAGGATGACCAGGTAAAAAATGAACCACCATGTTTGCCAGAAAGGTTTTGTTATTGAAAAACTTAAATGGTCATAGTATTCTGTATTTGTTTCTAAGTTCCTGACTTCAATATCAATCGTGTAATTCCCTTCACGTAATGAATGTAAAATTACAAGATTGTCATTGATCCATTTGCCTTTGTTTATTCTGTATCTGTATTTTACATTTTTGGCAGTAGGATATTTGATAACATTAAAGTTAAACGAAATGCGGTTAGTGGAATAAGGCAGTTTCCTTTCGGAAATATCTTCCATATTTACTTTGGTGGAGTTGACAAAGATATTCTCATATTCGACTCCTGAAATACTCGGAATGCGAAATTCTGATGATATACTGATTATCTTATCCTGTGTGTGTACAAGTATATTGCCTTCTTTATCTTTCAGCGGATCACGGGCCGACAAGAATTCATATCCGTTGTATTTATTGAAGAAAAAGTTTGTACGGACACTGTCGGCATATAAATTTCTGTAGGATAGAATGTTCAAGCCTTTGTTCGATGCAAGAAAAAGATAATCATCATTAAAGATCAACCATTTATAGCTTTTTCCTATGATGCCGGAGTTGGTGTAGTTTATCTTTCTTTTTAAGATCAGATTGTCATTTTCAAGGGTTACGTTCATGAGGTTTCCCTGGGTTGAAATGCACCATACTCTTCCGTTTTTGTCCTTGGCAATGTCCATTATCTGATCGTCGAACTCAGAGTTGATATCATTATTGAGATAATAGATCTTCTTATCTTTGATCACATATAATCCACTGAAATATGAGGCAAAATAGAGGACATTACCGGAACTGACAATGTCGATGACGTCTTTGATCTCTCCTCTTTCTCCTTTCGGCTTGCTGTAATTATAAAAATTGTCGGTTGATGGAAAATATACTACAGGTCTGTACAAGGTTTGCACGTAAAGGCCTTGGAATTCGTCCCGTTTAAATACTCCCAGGCCAAAAGGGTAATAAGTTTTAAGGTCAGGAACAGAGACGCTGCCTCTTGATGTCCGGATGAAAAGTTTGTCACCGTCATTTTCCAGATCATTCATACTGTAATCTGATGTACCTGTAAAAAGATCATGTTGTATCTTTTTGTTTTTAGAAATTTTTTCCCAGCCTGTCCTTACCTTCTTTAAGACTTCTTTCTTTTTTACGACCGGGATAAATTTGCCGTTGTCAAAACGTAACAGTTGATCTTTGGTCAGTACCATTAAGGAGTCATGGTGCAGAATAATATCCTTGATATCTCTGTTATCACCCATTGAATAAACAGTGAACGGAGACGGATAACTGCAATAAAGACCTTCATCTGTACCATACCATAACAATTCATTGGCTGTATCGGCAAAAACAGCCTGGACAGACATAGCAGGTATGTGATCCGGATTAACGGTCAGCTTACCTGTTCTGACATTTAATATCAAAGAGTTGTTCTTAAACCGGCCATCGTTGTAACATCCCATTAACAGTTCATGTTCATCGTATGGTACCATATCCCAGATAATCGATCTACTATCCGTTTCCGATATAAGTTTTGCATTTTTAGTATCGGGAAATGAATATGCATAAATGCGGCTATTATGTGTAAAATATAAGTTGTCATTCAATACCGCACTTGCAAATATACCATCCGGATTAAGCCTTTTTGCAGTATACTTTATTGTTGAATCTGGATGAAAGAACATCTTGTAAATGCCCGGATCTGCACCATGGACTGTGAAAAAGATCCTGGAATCATATTCAGTGAAAGAGAGTATGCTGTGTTTTTTCTCTTTTGTCTTTTTGAACTTAACCGGGATCAGAACAGAATCTTTAAAGACAAAAACACCATAGTCTGTGCCTGCCAGAAGAAGTTTACGGTTGTTACTGTAAAACAGGGTCCGGAAAGAGTTCTTGAATTTTTTATCGTTCAGATTATAGACCCCGACAACCTTGTTGTCTTTTATTTCAGCCAATCCTCCGTGATAACATCCGGCATAGATCGTATTATTATCAGTCACTGCCAATGCCCATACACTGTTATTGGGAAGACCGTCAGCCTTGTAGTAATTATGAAAGTCGCAACCGTAATATTTAGATAATCCGTTATCGGTGGCTATCCATAAATTCCCTTTTTTATCTTTTACGATGTCACGGATATAATTACATGCCAACCCGTCCTCTTCAGAAAAAGCTATTATCGGATTGATCTGCGATAAAGAAACTAATTCATTTAACAGAAAAAAGAAAGAGAAAAATAACGATGCTGCTTTAATCTTCATAGCGGAAAATTAAGGTAGCATTAAAGTACGAATATTTATGTTAATTACAAATTGATCTTTAACAATTAATCTTTGAAATTATGTCAAATTTCATTGAATGATGATCATTTAACGACCAAGAACCCTGTTTTTGTAATATTATCAACTGAACGTCTAATAAAAAAAACGAATATTGTATTTTAATTCAAATATCTGCATCATTGTTCCATCCTGAATTCCAACACTCCTCCGTTAACGATATCTTTGTAAGTGATGTATGGATGTTCCAGAGGTTTATCGTTAAGCTTTACCGATCTCACATATCTGTTCTTTCCTGAGATATTTTTTGCAGCTACCGTAAAGGTCTTTCCTGAAGGCAAGCTGATCTCAGCTTTTTCAAACTGGGGTGCACCGAGGTAATATTTTCCGTCAGGCGGGTTTACCGGATAAAAGCCCAGTGAACTGAAAACATACCATGCCGACATCTGTCCGCAATCGTCATTGCCGCAAAGACCGTCAGGAGCTGCGGTGTACAGCGAATCGACTATCTGGTTTATTCTGAATTGTGCTTTTCGCTCTTTTCCTATAAGGTCGTACAAGTAAGGCACATGATGGTCAGGCTCGTTACCATGTGCATACTGACCTATTCGTCCAACGATATCCTCTGTCCATCTGCCAAGAATGACCGAAGGCTGTTCAAAAAGTGAGTCCATCATTACTTCAAATCCTTTTTTACCTCCCATAAGTTTTATCAGTTCTTCATTGTCATGAGGGTCAAAGAACGAGTATTGCCAGGCATTAGCCTCCACAAAATGCGGGTTGCCGTATTCTCCGAATCTCGGGTCAAAAGGTTCATACCATGAGCCGTCCCTGTTCTTTCCGCGCATAAGTCTGTAATCGGGGTCAAAAAGATTTTTGTAATATCCGGCACGTTTCATGTACTCCTGGTAAATATCATCTTTACCCAAGGCTTTGGCTGCCTGGGCCAGACACCAATCATCGTAGCTGAACTCAAGTGTTTCGGATACCGTTCCCCATTGGTTTGTGTCAGCAGGTACATAGTGATATTTGAGATACAAGCCTAACCCTTTTCTGTCATGGTTCGAGATGTCGATCATTGCTTTCAGAGCAAGTTCTTTGTCGAAATCACCAACACCTTTGATGATGGCATCGGCTATTACAGGCACGGCATGATACCCTATCATTGAGCCGCCTTCGTTACCCATTATCTCCCAATAGGGCAGGACTCCCGTCTGTTTGTATTTTGCCAGCATCGACTTGACAATATCGTTGTAAAGCTGTGGCTTCATAATTAACAGCCATGGTTGAAGAGCCCGAAAAGTATCCCAAAGCGACAGAACGGTGTATTGAACATAACCGTCAGCTTTTTCAACAGTATTGTTAAAACCTTTATATTCACCAAGTATATCCGAAAAACGGTAGGGTACTAAGTATGAATGATACAAGGCTGTGTAAAAGATGGTTTTTCTGTTACCATCATTTGAAGTGATCTTAACTTTTGATAGCTCCTCATTCCATTTTTTTCGGGTTGCCTCTTTTACTTTATCAAAATCGAATCCATATTCATCCACCGTTTCCAGATCGGCCAAAGCACCTTTGATACTTCCTGATGATATGCCGACTTTAAAAATGACCTGTTTTGTTTTTGACCCGTCAAAAGTGAATACGGCTTTTACTCCTTTACCTCCGCCGCCTTTATTACCGTCCTTCTTTTCGGCATCGAATAACCGGAAATTTAAAGGCTCATCTTTGAACTTCAAAGCGAAAAAAACTTTCTTAGGTCCGCCCCAGCCGTCAGTAAAGCGATATCCGACAAAGCTTTCCGACCCGGTACGCTCAATAAAAGTTTTTACGGGTTTCCCTCTGTTGATAGAGAAACCAAGATCGAGTATGATGTTATTGTTTTTTGCAGGTTTGTTAAAAGT
>JAOZOF010000459.1 GCA_029933425.1 Marinilabiliaceae bacterium | reverse complement strand
CGCCCGATGTGGTGATAGAGATCGCCCGTGATGCCTGTGGCACTCTGGAGTTTGATAAAGCATCGGCTATGATAAAACTCGGTTATGAAAAAGCAGAAAAGGCTTTTGACAGAAGGGTGTAACTACACGTTTGTCCGGACGGCAAAACGGTATGACAGCAGGCATAACAATTAAGTATTGATAATTCGTCGGTATAACTTCTAATAGCTGAAGATGCAGATTGGTATTCAGTAAATAAATTACCTCATAGTTTTTAGAATAAATACCGCAAGCCGGACAAAACAGACGATCAAGAATACCAATGAGGTTCTTTTTAAATGTAGTTATTTATTAATCCGTTTTAAAAATTAATAGATGACAAAATAAATACGTATGCATAACAAAAATAAAACGGAGTTTAAATATAATAAAGAAAATTTTCTTGTATTATGAGAATAGTCTCATTATCTTTGGGCTCTCTTAAATAAAATATAAAGATAGAAATGAAAAAGTACGATGTAATCATTATTGGTGCAGGTCCTGCCGGAATAATCACAGGAGTTACTGCAAAGAAAGAGAATCCTGAAAAATTGATTCTGATGATAAGAGAGGAGGATAAAGGCCTGGTGCCTTGTGGTATCCCATATGTATTTAATGCTCTGGATTCTGTAGATAAAAATATGATGGGGTCTAAGCCTTTTATCGATATAGGCGGAGAGGTAATAACAGATCCGGTTACAGATGTGGATGTGAAAAGCAAGATTATAAAGGTTGAATCGGGTGGTGAATATGAGTATGATAAGCTGGTTTTTGCTACTGGGTCAAGATATGTTGAAGCAACGTTTATTCCGGGTTTTGAGCTTGAAAATGTATTTTATGTTAAAAAAAGTTATAATTACATTACCAAGTTGTATGAGAAGTTAAAAGATAAGAAAAATATTGTTGTTGTAGGTGGCGGATTTATTGGAGCGGAAGTGTCGGAGCAGTTAGTGCTGAATCCGGATAAGAAGGTAACATTGATAGAGAGTGAACAATTTTGTTTCTCTAAAGCATTTTCGACAGAGTTGAGCGAAATAGCAACAGGTTATTTGAAAGAATCAGGAGTTGATATTTGCACTTCTACTCTTGTTAAAGAAGTCATTGGAGAAAATGAAAAGGTATCTGGAGTTCAGTTGTGTGACGGAACAGTAATTGATGCTGATGCTGTGATATTTGCAGTAGGCTATCGTCCGAATACATCGCTGGCAAAAGATGCCGGTATAAGCATAAATAAGGTTGGAGCTATTGTTATCGATAACTACGGTCGTACATCTGAAGATGATGTTTTTGCTGTGGGTGACTGTTCACAAACACTTAATTTCATTACAGGTCGTCTTGATAACATTATGCTTGCGTCAACGGCAACAGCAGAAGCCAGAGTATTGGGATATAACCTTTTCGGGATTAAGATTAAAAATAGTTTTACAGGTACTATCGGTATTTTTTCTACAAAGATTCACGGGTTCACCATGGCAGCAGCCGGCATTAATGAGAAAAGTGCAGCTCAGGCAAACATAGAACTGATATCTGCCAAGTTCAGTGATTTCGATAAACACCCGGCTACGCTTAAAAGTACCTGGCCGCTTGCTGTGAAACTTTATGTTTCACCTTCTGACGGGCACATCCTTGGCGGTGAAACCTGGGGAGGTAAAACGGCCGGCGAAATGATCAACCTTATTGGGATGGCTATTCAAAAGAGTTTAACTGTTTATGAACTTATTTCGTTGCAGTTTGGCTCTCATCCTCTTCTTACATCCGCACCAACCAAACCGATTATTGTCAGGGCTGCAGAATCTGCTGTGGCAGAAATCAGGAAGTATAGTAAAAAATAGGATGAGGCTCTTGTATTTATATAAGAGGCGATTTTCAAATGGAATCGCCTCTTTTAGGGTATGGCAGGTAATAACTGTAAATTCATAAATTGTATAAAAAAGACAATC
>JAOZOF010000027.1:13494-24751 GCA_029933425.1 Marinilabiliaceae bacterium | reverse complement strand
TTGATTTCAGAGGACGTGAACCTGAGATTGAGCCGCTGCTGAAGAACAGGGGACTTATGAACTAAAATAAAGATCTATCATTCATCAGATAACTCGAAGGAATCAGATGAATGATCACAAAAAAAGGCTGCTTCTGAATGAGGCAGCCTTTTTAAATTCGGTGTTATGCCTTTTATTGGATGACTTCTGAAGAGATAAAAATGATAACGAATGTCAGAATTATTGCATAAGAGATCAGATTTACCGAATGAATGCTTATGCTGTCAGCAAGACCTTTTTTCAGTGTACGTGTATTGTGATGTGAAATGAAAATAAAACGCGGCAGAAAATGTATGAAAAGCCCGTAAGCTAAACGTCCGAGTAACAAACCGAGAAGTGCACCTCCTATTATGTCGCCCGGGTAATGCAGTCCGAGATAAATACGTGAATAGGATAAGAGTGCAGCCCAGGAAAATATCAGAATATTGAACCATCTGTTGCGAAATACCATACTCATGAAGAGGGCGAGGCCGAATGTATTGGTTGCGTGTGAAGATACAAATCCGTAAAGTCCGCCTCTCTTATTGTTTAAAATGTGAACGGCATCTCTTAAAACAGGGTCATGAGAGGGTCTGAAACGTTCGAAGAACGGCTTGAAAAACCCTGATGATATCTGATCGCATAAAAGTATCAGAAGTCCCATGAATATTAAGAACCATATTCCGCGCAAACTATGGTTTTTGATGAAAACATACGCTATGGTCAGATACAGAGGTATCCAGATTACAGTTTGTGTGATTATCCAAAAAAAGTTATCCCAAACCGGATTGTGATAGCTGTTAAGACAAAGAAGAAGTTGTTTATCAAGCTCCGAAAGCTGTTCAATAATTCCCATTGTATTACTTTTTTGCGAAAATTACTTTTTTTTGATGTCTAAAAAAAATGTGAAAACGAAAAGTTTATACTTTTAAAAAGAGTGGTTAATGGAACATATAATATTATCTTTGGCGAAAATCTTTGTTTATGGGTAAAAAGGCGTTGTTTTTAATTAATCCGATATCGGGGATTGGGAGACAGAAGAATGTTGAGAAATTAATTAAAACATACATAGATAAAGAAAAACTCAATGTTAATGTAAGGTATACAGAATTTGCCGGTCATGCAAAAGAGATGAGCCGCGAGGCTGTCGGCATTTATGATATTGTGGTTGCCGTGGGAGGTGATGGAACAGTTAATGAAGTAGGTACGTCGTTAATAGGTTCTGGTACCGCAATGGCAATTATTCCCACCGGTTCTGGCAACGGACTTGCAAGGCATCTTAAGATCCCGATGAGACCTGAAAAGGCCATCCAGTTGTTGAACAGGCATAAAGTAATGAAGATAGATACGGTCAGGGTAAATGATCTGTACTCACTGAATGTCGCGGGAGTAGGTTTTGACGCTCATATAAGCCATCTGTTTGCCCGGATGAAGCAGAGAGGTCTGATATCATACGTCAAACTTGTAACGCGTGAATTCGGCACATATAAAGCTTCTGACTATGATCTTAAAATCGATGGCAGGGATTTATCACAGAAAGCATTTCTTGTCAGTTTTGCCAACTCGTCACAGTACGGCAATAATTTTTACATTGCACCTGATGCCAAAGTTGATGACGGATTTATCGATGTGTGCGTAATGAATAAATTTCCCAAGATAGCTGCACCTGTTCTGCTGATGTCAATGATGAGCAAAGAGAATATCGGCGGTTATCTTGAAAGGATAGTAAAAGCCAAAAACGTGTTGATAGAGCATACCGAAAACCTTGCAGGTCACATTGACGGAGAGCCTGTGTGGTTTGGAAACAAAGTATCGGTGCGTATCAATCCCTTGTCTTTAAATGTTGTGGTTCCGTTAAAATGATCGCTAGATATTCAGCCCTTACAGATCGTTGTGTTCTGTCAGGCAGGTATTATTTCATGATCGAATCTATCATGTCAAGCTTCTTGTTGAAAAGCTTAATGTTCTGCTTCCCGTTATCTATCTTACGCTGAAAATCTTTTACCAGGGCCTCTGATTTCTTCGATTTGGCAAAGAAACCGATATTGTTCTCCCACGTTGTTATATCGCTTTCAAGCTGTTTAAGCCTCGAAATTATCTTGTTTCTCTCAACTATCAGCTTATCCATGAAATTGTCGCTGTTCTTCAGGTTTTCAAGTTTGTTTCTGAACTTCTGAATGTTCTTACTGAACTCGTCAAGGTTAAGACTGTCGAAGTGCTTATTTATGTATTTTCTGAATTCCTGATTTATCCTGTCTTTATCGGCTAAAGGTACGTGACCGATCTCATTCCAGCGTTTCTGGAATTCCTGCAATGCTTTAAAATTCTCATCCACATTTTCACCGGGAATGAAATTTTTCACCTCTTCTATCAGCTTTTCTTTCAGCTCAAGATTTTTGTCATGTTCCGAATCTATGTTGTTAAAGAAATTAGATTTGTTTTCGAAGAAAGCATCACATGCAGTACGGAACCTTCTCCAGATGGCATCGGAATATTTACGGGGCACAGGGCCGATCTCTTTCCATTTTCTCTGTATCCTGATGTATTCTTCTGTGGTATGTTTCCAGTCAGTGCTGTCTTTCATTGCTTCTGCCTGAATGCACAGTTCGGTTTTCAGCTGAAGGTTGTTCTGCTGCTCTCTTTTATAGCTTTTAAAGAACTCTCTTTTATGATTGAAGAAATTATCGCATGCGTTCCTGAATCTTTCGTAAATCAGGTTGTTGTCTTTTTTTGGAGCAAAACCTATTGTTTTCCATATCTGCTGAAGTTCTATCAGTTCTCTGCTTTTTGCTTCCCACTCCTTGGGGGAGTGCAATTCCAGCTGTGATAAAGACTCTGCTTTCTCGCAAAGTTCTGTTTTTGCTTCAAGATTTTTTTTCAGTTGCTCTTTAAGGCCTTCAAAATACTCCTGATGTCGTTTGTTGATCTTGGTAGTTGCTTCTTTGAAACGGGCCCATAACTCATCTTTTTTATCCAATGGTACGGGGCCTATCTCGCGCCACTGATCATGTAATTTTTGTAGTGTTTTGAACGCCTTAACTATGGTTGGTTCAAGAAGTAAAGCTTCTGCTTTTTCACACAGACTGATCTTTTGTTCAAGATTTTTCTTCAGGTCAAGGTCGCGAAGTTCCTTGTTTATTTTAATGTAGCTGTAGAATTTCTCTATAGTGTAGTTATATGTTTCCCACAGATCTCTGAGTTTATTCTGAGGTACGATGCCGATCTCGTGCCATCGGTGCTGTAATGCACGGAAATCGTGGAATGTTTCATTAAGAGATTCCTGGCTGTTGATAAGATCCTCTATGCCTTTGATTACCTCAAGTTTTGCCTGGTAATTTGTTGCTTTCTCCTCTTCGAGTCGGCGGTTATATTCGGCACGTTTGGTCTTGTATTCATTCAGAAGATTTTTCAGATCATTTTCCATCGGATCGGAGGGAGGTGTGAAGTTCTCTTCAAGTTCCCCCGATTCAATGAATTTCTTTTTCATGTCCTCGATCTCTGCATTTCTTTTTTTGTAAAATGCGCTCTTTATTGCATCCACTTCATCTTTTATCTGATGAGGAGGGAAGTTATGCAATACATGTTTGAGCCTTTCGATCAGTTCTTCCTTTGAAAGTTGTATGTGGGGTATCTTTTCCAGTTTAGGTTCAGAATCTTCCTGTTCTTCGTGTTCCTGTTCTTTTACATTTTCAGATACGGTAGGTGTTTTAGTTTCGGGTTCGGTAATTTCCGCGGTCTCTTTTTCTTCTGTTCCTGTGTCTTCTTTTACCTCTTTAACAATGTCGGAACTCTTTTCCTGCTCTTGTTCTTCTGGTTCTTTTATATCTTCAGATTTATCTTCAGATTTCACTTCCGGGGCTGCCTCAGCAACATCTTCTTCCTGTTTTTCCCCTGATTCAGGTTCAGTAGTTTCCGTAGTATTATCCTCTTCAGTGTCAGTATCTTCTTTAGCCTCTTCTACAATATCGGTTTTCTTTTCCGGCTCATTATTATCTTCAGAACTATTTTCTGATGCTTCTTCGGATACTTCCTCAGCTTTATTTTTTCCGGCTTTTACATCTGCTTCCTGCTCTGTTTCTTCAGTTTTTTCAATCTTCTTTTCTTCGGCAGGTTCAATCTCCTGAGTCGGTTCAGCAGAATCTTTAGTCTCATCAACATCAACAGTCTCTTTTTCTTCGACGGGAGCATCATTCGTATTTTCAGGCTTTACGCCTGAATTCAAATCCTTACCGTCATCGGCAGGTTTGTTCAGATCATTTGCATTCATGGCAACTTAGTTTCAATTAGTCAAAAATGACGTACAGATTACTCTTACGTTATTTGCATACGAATATATTGTTTATTAAGGAATGCGCAAACATTTTTTGTTAAAATCGAATATGTTGTTCAGTATAATTCAACGGGCATCACCAAATATTGAGGTCGTACAAAATTCAATAAGCATAGCCTTCAGGATATCGTTTACAGGTTTCTTAATGAGTAAACAGAGAATTCTGATCATGATATCTGAGGATTCTTAAGTTGCAGAGATAAGGTCATTTACCGACTGAATTCTTAGAGCCTTCAAATAAAATGTTGAGCGAATTATTTACTACTTTTGCATCAAACAGAGAAAAAATGAGAATAGATATACTTACGTTGTTTCCGGAGATATTTGAGGGACCTCTCAGTGAATCGATCATGAAGAGGGCTGTTGAGAAGGGGCTTGTGGAGATACATTTTCACAACATCAGGGATTACAGCGAGGATAAACATAAGAGAGTTGATGATTACCCTTTCGGCGGAGGAGCGGGCATGGTAATGCGTATTGAACCCGTTGCCAGGCTGATAGAAGAACTGAAGGAACAGCGTGAATATGATGAGATAATCTATACGACTCCTGATGGTAAGACATTCGATCAGAGAACGGCAAACAGTCTTTCACTTGCGGGAAACATCATGATCCTTTGCGGCCATTACAAAGGAATAGATCAAAGAATACGTGATCTTTACATTACCAAAGAGATATCAATAGGTGATTTTGTACTTACCGGGGGAGAGCTTGCTGCTGCAGTGATGATCGATGCCATAGTGAGACTTGTACCCGGGGTTATCTCCGATGAAACCTCTGCTCTTACCGATTCGTTTCAGGATAACCTGCTCAGTCCTCCTGTCTATACCCGTCCTGCCGATTTCAGGGGGCATAAAGTGCCGGATGTGCTTCTGAGCGGCCACGAGAAGAAGATAGAAGAGTGGCGGGAGAAACAGGCATACGAACGAACAAAAAAGCTGAGGCCGGATCTGCTAAAGTAGTAGGGAGGATTAGTTTGTAGGTTAGTTAGTTAGTTAGTTAGTTAGTTAGTTAGTTGGTTGGTTCCTCGGTTAGTTGAACGATATTTCACTTCATTATTCGATTGGCGTAAATTTTGAATCTCAAACACCGAATGATGAAGTTTTTACTTCGAGATCTGATTACCGAATACAGTTTACCGAATACTAATCACTAAACCTGTTACATAGTATCCTGTATGGACAATACTCGCACTTTTTCTGGTCTTTCGTCTGAGTGAAAGGTATCTCCGGATCGAATATCTCATCAAGAAGATCGTGCAGGTATTGCAGGAACTCATCAATTACATCTTCGAGTAATATCTCCTTTTTGTTTATTACAATATTTACCGAGGGATTGTTTTTGTACAGATCCTTAATGTTCAGTATTCCCGGCCGGTATTTTCTGCTTCTGTCATTTTGATACAGCAGGTACGAATAAAGAATGGTCTGGAATACTGCTTTGATATCAGAGTGTTTACCGGGATCGAACAGTAATTTAAGGTCTTTTACTGTATTTTTCGATGCTCCCGTTTTGTAGTCTATCACCCTGTAGATCCCGTCTTTCATGTCGATCCTGTCTACAACTCCTTTAATGTTCACAGAGTATTTTTCCGTAGATATTGTAGTCCTTACCTCTTTCTCAAGATCGTTAACGGTGAACGGGCAATTTCTCTTTTCTGTTCTCAGGAACTGAAGGATGTATTTTTGCACGACTTCGATCACCACAGAGTTTTTGCCGTAAAGGTTAAGGTAGCCGGTCTGTCTGTAGTCAAAATCTGTAAGATATTTTTTAAATGCCTGGGAAACGAGTTCTTTGATTTTCGATGTATTAGCCATTAATTTGTCCAGATCGTTCTCATTCACCACTTTCCCTTTAAACGGGGAATAAAGTTTTTCGGCAACATCGTGAAATATAAGTCCGAATATTCTTGCATCAGCATCTTCAATTATCTCGTCGGGTTCTTTTATCTCAGCTATTTTACTGTAATAGAACTTTAACGGGCAGCTAAGGTATGTTGACAAGGAACTTGGTGACAATTCTCTTTCACCGGGTTTGAGGAATTCATTCAAAATGTTCTGTACTTTCCCGGTCTTTGGTGTGATAATAGCAGGTGATGGCAAAAGTCTGACTTCCTCAATGTAGGTCCTCTCTTTTACTTCGTTCGGGTATAAGTACTTCAGCAGATAGATGAACCGGCTCATCTCTCCCGATCTGTTGCCTTGTGTGGATGTGGTATAAACCAGAGAAACCTTTTTTGCCCTGTGTATCAGCCGGAAAAAATAATAGGAGAAAATATTGTCCTGATGTTCGATCGTTGGCAATCCGAAACCCTTGCGAAGAGTATAGGGTATGAACGTATTTGGCGGTGCTGTGCGCGGAAAGACACCTTCATTAAGGTTAAGTATGATCAGGTTCTCAAAGTCGAGGGCCCTGGTTTCAAGTATTCCCATTACCTGCAATCCTGCCAGCGGTTCGCCTTCGAACGGTACGGTTTGGAACTCCAGTAGTTTCTGAAGTAGCCTGAACCAGGTCTGGGGTTCTATCTCCTTGTCCTGGGCACCTAAAATATCTTCAAGCCTGTTTATGGTTTTGTAAATAGTGTAAATGAATTCCTGTTCAATGACCTTATCGTTGCTGTCCTGCAGTTTAGCGAATATCCGTTCAAAAATACTTTTCAGATATACAGGAATGTCTGCCGTTGATTCAACTTTCCGGAATATCAGTGAAAAAAGCTCATTATCGCTGAATTCAGAAGCTTCAATGAAAAGGCGGTTTTTTGAGATGATATATTTCAGCAGTTCTTTACTTCTTTCATCGGCCAGTACTGAGATATACTGATGCTGAATTACAGGGATAACCAGTTTGTGATGAAACCAGACCTTCCCGTCCTTTCCGGTACGCAACTGACTTTGAAGGTTTACAAGCAGTTCAGTCAGTCCGTATGCAGGAGTATTCTTCAAAGGGTATCCCATAGTGATATTCACGTGTTCTATTTTTTCAGGAATTCCGTGAAGGGCAGGAATAAGCATCGTTTCATCTGCAAGGATCAGAGCTGTGCTGAGATCGCCTCCTTTTTTATCCGACAGGAACCCTGTTACTTCCCTTATCTGATCCAGCGACGTGGTTACGGGAACGATGGTGATATCAGAAGTTCTGATGTTTTCAGGTTCGGGCAATATCCAATCGTGAGGAGGCGGAAATTTACGTATGTTATCTTTTATGAAGAATCCTGCACCGTAATTCCCGGAGGCAGATGAACCACCGGACAGGGAATTGTTAATTATCCACTTAGAGTGGTCCCAGAAAAAATCGGCTTTGCCTGAATTCTTATAATATTCGAAAAGCTGGTCCTCTACAGGTGTCAAGGCATTGAACCCGGCAAAGATGATCTTTTCGTAAGGCAGACCGGGCAGTTCAAGTTTCTGTATCTTTTCTGCAATTATGCGATGATGCATTCCGTCGTATGCCTCTCCTTTCTCATTGAGAAGGTTCACAAAACCGGAATATACATCATGAAGTTTATCCCATACGTTAATGAACTTTTCCTTGTCAGGCGACCATTTTGCCTTGTTGACAATACCCCAGAACTCTTCAATGACCTTTCTTTGAGCTTCGGTCAGGTAGCTGTAATCATCCTCAAGTTCTTTGAGTGATGCAAGATTACGGTACAGTTGTCCGGCATCCACCAGGTGTTTGTCGATATCGTTAAAATCATTAAGGAACATTTCACCCCATGAAATGAATTCATCAAAAGTAATATCACTGTCAACAACATCCTTGTAAACCTTATGCAGATCAAACAGTAAGGATATGCTGTCGGCAGTAACCACAGGGGATAACTCTTCGAAAAACTCATTGATGGTAAGTATTTGCGGCGACCATACAGGAGTTGATACAAGGCTGCTCAGGTAATGTCTGAAAAAAAGACCTGCACGGCGACCGGGAAAAACAAAACAAAATGATGATAAGTCTGTTTTATATCTGTTGATGTAATATTCGGCGATAGATCCTAAAAAAAACTTTTGCATTTTTTGTTTTAAAAATAGTGAATTAAAAACAGATCAGATAACAAATATGGACAATTTCTCTTTCATCGGGAACAGCAGTATTGAAGCGATAGAAAATCTGTACAGACAATACAAAGAAGACCCCGCAAGTGTTGATGAGAGCTTTCAGATTTTCTTCGAAGGGTTTGATTTTGCTTTGAAGAACTACGATACCACTGACAGCGGGCTTATAGGTAAGGAATTCAAAGTGTTGAACCTGATACACGGTTACAGGCAGAGAGGACATCTTTTTACGCATACAAATCCTGTAAGGACCCGGCGTAAATATTTTCCCACTCTTGATATTGAGAATTTCGGACTTTCGGCTGATGATCTGGGCACAGTTTTTCAGGCAGGTAAGGAGATCGGTATCGGACCGGCCACATTACAGAATATCCTTGATCATTTGAACAAAACCTACTGCTCGAACATAGGTGTGGAGTATCTGTATCTGCGAAATCCGGAGAATGTTTCCTGGTTAAAAAATAAGATGGAGAGTGAGCAGAACACACCAAAATTCAGTGAGGAAAAGAAGAAACGAATTTACTGGGAGTTGGTGAAGGCTGTTGGCTTTGAAAGTTTCATCCATAAGAAGTTCGTCGGGCAGAAGCGTTTTTCACTCGAAGGTGCCGAGTCAATAATTCCTGGATTGAAGGCTGTTTTTGAAAAAGGATCGGAAGTGGGAATTGAGGAGGTCACTATCGGCATGTCGCATCGCGGCAGACTGAATGTGCTGAGCAATGTCTTGAACAAACCTTACGAACGAATATTCAAAGAGTTTATCGGTGACGAGTATGAGGAGAACATTTCACTGGGTGATGTTAAATATCATCTCGGATACGTTAACAAGATAGAGACGCATAAAGGTAAAAAGGTAAAGGTTAACCTTGTGCCTAATCCCTCACATCTTGAAACTGTTTCGCCTGTTGCAGAGGGTATTACGCGGTCAAAAGCCGATCACAGATACGGCAAGGATTTCAACAGGCTTATTCCTGTGGTGATACATGGAGATGCAGCGATATCGGCTCAGGGAATAGTATACGAGGTTGTTCAGATGAGTCAGCTTCCGGGATACAAGACGGGAGGTACCATACATGTTGTGTTGAACAATCAGGTTGGTTTTACCACCAATTACCTCGATGGCCGGTCATCTACCTACAGTACCGATGTGGCCAAAGTGACCCGTTCGCCGGTATTTCATATCAACGGCGATGATCCGGAAGCTGTAGTGTATGCCATTGAACTTGCCATAGAGTACCGGCAGAAGTTCAACAGTGATGTGTTCATCGATCTGCTGTCATACCGTAAGTACGGTCACAATGAGGGGGATGAACCGCGCTTTACACAACCGTTGCTTTACAAAGCTATCAGCAGGCATCCCAATGTGAGGGATATCAATGCAAAGATGCTGAGCGGTGAAGGTGGCGTTCTGCAAAGTGAGCTGACAGGTATGATAAAGAAATTCAACGATGAACTTGAAAAGGCACTTGAGCAGTCGAAAAAAATAGAGAAGATAATTATTAAACGTTTTCTTGAGGAAGTGTGGAAAGAGTTCCGGTATGCAACCGATGATGATTTTCATGAATCTCCGGTTACTGGATTTGATAAAAAACAACTGCTGGAATTGTTCGACAGAATGAACACATTGCCCGGGAACCTGAATTTCTTTAAAAAGATACACAAGATAATTGACGATCGCCGGAAGATGGTTGAGAAGAACAGACTTGACTGGGCCCTGGCTGAGTTGTCGGCTTATGCAACGCTTCTTGCTGAAGGAAAACCGGTAAGGATCAGTGGTCAGGACTCGGAGCGGGGAACGTTTGCGCACCGTCATGCCGTTTTTGTGCAGGAGGATACAGGCGAGAAATATTATCCTTTGAAGCATGTTTCAGAAGATCAGGCTTCGTTCGATATTTTTAACTCACTGCTTTCGGAATATGGGGTAATGGGATTTGAGTATGGTTATGCATCGGCAATGCCGGGCGGACTTACCGTGTGGGAGGCACAATTCGGTGATTTTGCAAATACGGCTCAGGTGATAATCGATCAGTACATCAGTTCGGCAGAGGAGAAGTGGGGCTTGCAGAACGGATTGGTACTTTATCTTCCTCATGGTTACGAAGGACAGGGGCCTGAACATTCAAGTGCAAGGATAGAACGATTCCTGCAACTGTCGGCAAGAAATAACATGCAGATCGTGAACTGTACTACACCTGCTAACATGTTCCATGTTTTGCGACGTCAGCTGAGTTATGATTTCAGGATACCGCTGATAATTTTTACTCCTAAAAGCCTGCTGCGTCATCCTAAGTGCGTGTCGGGTATTGAAGATATGACAGGAGAAACAAAGTTCAGGGAGGTGATCGATGATGACAATGTGGATGTAGACGATGTGAAAAGGGTTGTTTTCTGCTCGGGTAAGGTTTACTACGATCTGCTTGCCCGTAAAGAGGAGCTTGATGCACGTGATGTGGCACTTATCAGAATTGAACAGCTTCACCCGTTTCCCGAAAAACAGGTTCAGGAGATAATAAAGAAATATAAAAACACATTGCTTCATCTTTGGGTTCAGGAAGAACCGGAAAATATGGGTCCCTGGTATTACATACAGAATCAGCTTAAAGGTCTGAAAATAATTCCTGTAGCGCGACTTGCAAGCGGTAGTACTGCAACAGGACTGACACGTCTTCACAACATAGGTCAGAATGAGATCGTTAACAAGGTGTTCAAACCGTGTCATTGTGAGTTGAAGAACAAATATTGCGGTCTGCAGTGTGTTGAAGGTAAAACGCGAGAGGAGATACTTAAGCAGCACATGTATTTTGACGAGCCGCAGAGGTTTAGTATTTAAATGGCTCTAGGGTTAAAGGGTTAAAGTGTT
>JAOZOF010000027.1:2730-13394 GCA_029933425.1 Marinilabiliaceae bacterium | reverse complement strand
AACTAATAACCAAAACTATAGACTAAAAAATAATAAAACAAAAAAATATGATAGTAGAGGTAAAGGTCCCGTCACCGGGCGAATCGATAAATGAAGTTGAACTTACTACCTGGCTTGTTAAGGACGGCGATATTGTAACCGTTGATCAGGAGATAGCAGAGATTGAGTCGGATAAGGCAACACTGTCGCTGAATGCCGTTGAATCGGGCAAGATAAGTATTGCCATACCCGAAGGTTCAACGGTAAAGGTTGGTTCAGTAGCCTGCACCATCGATACTGACTTTGCCGGTGAAGCCGTACCTGTTGAAGAGAAAACCGAAGAAGAATCTGCAGAGGTAAAGGCAGAAAATACAGAACCCAAAAAGGAAGTCAGCGTTAACTCTTCAGATGAGTATGGAGATGTTAAAGTAACACCTCTTGCAAAAAAAGTGATGGAGGAGGAAGACATCAGCATCGAAGATGTGATAAAAGGACTTAAAAAACTCACCACCAAAGATGTCAGAAAAGCCGGGGAGGCCTTAAAAGGCCCGCAGGATGCAACTGTTCCGGACATATCTGTCCCTTCCTCGCGCGATATAGACAGAAAAAAGATGTCACAGCTGCGTAAAAAGCTGGCACAAAGGTTGGTGAGCGTGAAAAATGAAACGGCAATGCTGACCACTTTCAATGAAGTTGATATGTCGGCTATCATCGAAGTGAGAAAGAAATACCAGCCACAGTTTGTTGAGAAGCACGGGATAAAACTGGGATTCATGTCATTTTTCATAAAGGCATCGGCTCTTGCGCTCAAACAGTTTCCCATGGTCAATTCAATGATGGATGGTGAAGAGATCCTCACACCCCGGTATGTTGACGTATCCATAGCTGTGCAAACCCCTAAAGGGCTCATGGTACCCGTAATCCGGAATGCCGAAACACTGACCCTGGCACAGATTGAAACTGAACTTAAAACTCTTGCCGGAAAGGCACGTTCGGGGAAATTATCGCTTGACGAGATGAAAGGAGGCACTTTCACCGTCACAAACGGCGGAATGTTTGGCTCCATGTTGTCAACACCCCTGATCAATCCACCTCAGTCGGCAATACTGGGGATGCACAACATCGTTGAACGGCCTGTTGCCGTAAACGGCAAAGTTGAGGTCAGGCCTGTGATGTATGTTGCATTGTCATACGATCATCGCATCATTGACGGAAAAGACTCGGTAGGATTTCTTGTCACTGTTAAAGAGATGCTTGAGAATCCGGTAAAATTACTGTTTGGCGGCAACGATCCGTTAAAAACAGTTCTGGACCTTTAGGTATTAATCGAAAAAAAGTGACCCGTCATTGTCTCCGATGCTCCTTTTATAATATAATCAGGATAAATCTTGTATTTATCACGTATCGTTAGTTACTTTAACGGGTTGAATACTTGATTTTTTATAATGATAGAAAATAACAAAGTCCTTGTTACCGGAGGTGCCGGATTTATCGGATCAAACCTTGTTGAAAGATTGTTGTCACAGAAAAATGAGGTTGTTTGTCTTGATAACTTTGCAACAGGTAAGAGAGAGAATATAAAGCCATTTCTGAAAGATCCTTCGTTTAAACTGATAGAAGGTGACATCCGTGACCTTGATACTTGCCGTGAGGCTGTTAAAGGAGTGTCCATTGTGTTGCATGAAGCTGCTCTCGGGTCTGTGCCGAGGTCGGTTAATGATCCTTTAACATCCAATGAAGTGAACGTTTCAGGCTTCCTTAATATGCTTATTGCTTCAAGGGATGAAGGTGTGAAACGTTTTGTGTACGCAGCAAGTTCTTCAACTTACGGTGACAGCAAAGAGTTGCCTAAGATCGAAGACAAGATAGGTAAACCCTTGTCCCCGTATGCTATCACGAAATATGTGAATGAGTTGTATGCTGATGTTTTCAGCAAGTTGTACGGCATGGAACTTATAGGTCTCAGATACTTCAATGTGTTTGGCCGCAGACAGGACCCGTTCGGAGCTTATGCCGCCGTGATACCCAAATTCGTAAAGGCATTGATCAGCAAGGAGTCTCCCGTAATTAACGGCGACGGTACCTTTTCACGCGATTTTACCTATGTCGAGAATGTGATACAGGCCAATGAGCTTGCTGCGACTGTTGACAATCCGGAGGCTGTGAACACGGTATACAATGTTGCATTCGGTGAACGTACAACATTGAACCAGCTTGTTGACTATCTTAAAACTTCGCTTTCCCGTTTCGATCCTGAGATCGCAAATGTTGATATCAAATACGGTCCTCCCCGCGAAGGAGATATTCCTCATTCACTTGCCTCCATCGACAAAGCAAGGGATCTGTTAGGGTACCATCCTGAATTCAGTGTTAAGCAGGGATTGGAAAAAGCGATAGAGTGGTATTGGAATAATCTGTAGTGAATAAAATCTTTATTCTTTGTTGGAATAAAAAAATAATTAATATTTTTGGCTGATGTTTATTGCTAACCCAAAACTAAATTTATAATTATGTCGAGATTATTTGTATTTCTTACTGTATATTCATTATTAATGTTTTCAACAGGTTGTAAGGAAAAGAATGATACAACAGCACCTGAAGCAACAGTTCAATCACCTTCTAACAATGATGAATATGTAATAGGCGAAACCATCAAACTTATTGCCGATTTTACCGATAACGAGGAACTGAAGAGCTGTAAAGCATCCATTGCTTATTCAGGGGATGGTTCAGGAGAAGGATCTCCGTGGGCACCGTCACCAACTACGATCTCATTGTCAGGAACCAGCCAGTCGGTTGATAAGGATTTGTTCGGTGGTGATATCCCAATTTGTAAAACAGGTGATTACACTATCACTCTTGAAGTAAGCGATGCTGCTGAGACACCCAATGTTACAACAAAAACCATTGATATTCAGATCGTTTCAAATACTCCTGTTCTTACTGTTGAGAAACCTACCGAAGGACAATCATTTGTTGCAGGGGTTGGTGATATCATGACACTTACAGCTACATGCACTGACAATAAACAATTGAAAGAATTGATTTGTAATGTTGAATATACAGATGCACCTGGTAATATTCTTAAAGGTGCTACAGGAGTGAATGATCCTTGGGAACCCGGAGAATTTACAATCCCACTCACAGGAACTTCCCAGACTCTTACAGATGAGCCTTTGTTTGATGGAGATATACCGGAGTCTATTGCAGGTAATTACAAGTTGATATTAAAATTATATGATACAGATAATAACGTTACTACAAAAGAAATAAATTTTGTTTTAACAAATTAATAAGAGTATTAATCACTTATTTGAAAAGGGCCTACAGAGCCCTTTTTTTATTAAAAAGAGTACTATGTATGATTTTGATAAAATTATAGACCGTTCAGGAACGGATACGTTCAAGTTTGACCTGAGAGAAAAAGTATTTAACAAACGGGATGTAATTCCTTTGTGGGTTGCAGATATGGATTTTGCAGCACCGCCGGCTGTTGTTGAGGCTGTGAAAAGGAGAGCGGAACATCCTGTTTACGGATACACACTCAGACCTGAGAGCTTTAATATTTCCATAAAAAACTGGTTGAAAAGAAGGCATGATTGGGATGTTGATACTTCCTGGATTTCATTCACACCGGGGGTGGTTCCTGCCCTCGCATTGTCACTGCTTGCATTCTCAGATCCGGGTGACGGTATTATTATTCAACCCCCTGTTTATCCGCCGTTCCATTCAATAGTAACTGATAATGACCGGGAGCTTGTATACAATCCTTTAGTTATGTCCGACGGAAAATACAGGATTAATTTTGAAGAACTTGAACGTTTGGCATCAAAAAAGGAAAACAAGATACTCGTTTTCAGTAGTCCTCATAATCCGGTGGGCAGATTGTGGAGTAAAGAAGAACTTACAAGGTTAGGTGAGATATGCTTCAGACACAAAGTACTTGTTCTTTCGGATGAGATCCATTCCGACCTTGCTGTTTACGGCAACCGGCATATTCCGTTTGCATCCATAAGTAAAGAGTTTGCGAACGGAAGCATTACCTTCATGGCCCCGAGTAAAACATTCAATATAGCGGGATTTGGTACTTCTTACATTGTTTGTGAAAACAGCGATCTGCGCGAAAAGTTCAAACATATACTGAACGGATTACATCTGAATATGGGAACTCTTTTCAGCGGAGTGATACTTGAGGCAGCTTACGATCATGGTGCTGATTGGCTGGATGCAATGCTGAAATACATTGAAGGTAATATCGATTTTGTTCATGATTTCACTGAATCAGAGTTGCCCGGTATCACTTTTACAAAACCAGAAGCGACCTATCTTTTATGGCTTGATTTCAGGGAACTTGGCTGGGATCAGGATAAACTAAATTCATTTCTGATAAATAAAGCAAATGTAGGTTTTAATAATGGTATACTGTTTGGCAAAGAAGAGGGTAAAGGGTTCATGCGGATGAATGTGGGGAGTTCACGGGTCGTGATACAAAAAGCTATGGAGAATATCAAAAAGGCTTTGGATAAAGAGATAAAGGGCTAAATGGTTAAAGTGTTACAGGGTTGAATGGTTAAATGGCTAAAATTGTTAGTTTGATATTGTGAACAGATAATTTGCCGGAGAGTCGCGGTTAAACACCTCTGTCGATTGCCATGAAGAATGGAAACTGCTTGCTTAAAACGATTGATATGAGACTGTTGTTAGTGGTATTGTTTGCTTCTATGGTCTCCTGCAGCTACAGGATAAAGTCACCGGTTCGCATGTCATATACCATGGCAGATACCGTTTCTTTTAAGGTTTCAGACAGGAAGGATGTTGTGGATTCTGTAATCCTGGAGTCTGAAAATGCGGTACTGCATAAAAGTGATTTTACTTCACTTGTTAAAATACCAGCGTCAGAACTTAATCCCGGAAATAACATAATTTCACTCTCGCTGAAACTGAAAAAAGGTAAACGGGTTGTCCGTAAAAAAGATCTTTTTATTGTTTCCGATATTATACCTGATAAACATAAGGTGGAGGTCATAACAACCTTACCGCATGATACTTCTGCATTTGTTCAGGGGTTGGTAATGCATAAAGGTTTTTTGTATGAATCAACAGGATTGAAAGGAAGATCGAGGCTCCGGATCATAGATCCCGAAACCGGAAAATGCATCAAGGATAGAAGAACAGATCCGGAACTTTTTAACGAGGCTATAGCTTTTTTGAATGATACTTTGTACATGATAACATGGAAAGACAGTGTGATAATGACTTTTGATAAGGACCTGAATGAGTTAGGAGAAAAGCCTTTTGCTTCGGAAGGGTGGGGTATGTTCTCACATAACGATACTCTTTATTTTTCTAATGGGACAAATGAAATAATTAAGTTTGACCCTTATACTAATAAGTTTACTGATACTCTTCGGGTAGTGAATGAAGAAGGGCCGGTAAATTATATCAATGAAATGGAGTGGGTAAACGGTTTAATATGGGCTAATATTTACGGTTTGGATAATATTGTCGTCATCGACCCTTATTCTGCAAAAGTTATTGCAGTTATTCAAACAGAAAAACTTATCAACAGATCTAAATATCCTGAAGCGGGTGTAATGAACGGTATAGCCTACGACAAAGAAAAAAAGCGGGTTTTTCTGACAGGGAAAAACTGGCCTTTCATTAAAGTTATTTCATCGGATTTTGCTGATTAGATTAAAAAAGTTAAATTTGTTAATATTTGTTAAGCAATAAATTGTAGCATTCAATTGCTGATATGAGAAAAAAGATAACCCAATTTGTATTTATATTACTTCTTGTATTAGTTTCTTTCACAGGCCAGGCAATCAATAACAGACAAATAAAGGCTTTTTATGAACTGTTCCCTGAGACGGACCAGGACGGCGACAATGTTCCTGATTCAAGATTTTATCAGCTTGACAGACACGGGGAAATAATCGGAATAAAAGTTACGGATGTTCTTGACAGGGATAGTCTGTTAATTGACCTTACACTTTTTCCGAAGCTACGCTCCTTGAATATTTCGAATAATTCGATCGGTTACCTGGGTATTGAATTCGGCGAATACAGCAAACTGAAGAAAATATTTTTAAATGAGAACGGTTTGTCCGGACTGGACATGGACCTTAGGGGACTTAAATACCTTGAAGAGATCGAACTTGCTGGGAATAAGTTCAGTAGGTTCGATTTCCTGAAAGACAGTATTAACTCCATCCGAAGATTAAACCTGATGAAGAATGAATTTTCTGATGTCTCTTTTCTTAAAAGTGGATTCAGTAATCTTGAAGTATTATTGCTTGGATTCAACAAAATTAAAGAATTCAATATTCCGGGTGATTCTATTCAGAGACTTCAAACATTGTTTTTGGACCATAATGAGATCGATACTTTTGATGTTGATTTTTCGGCTTTAAAAGATCTGAGGGAGATAAATATCTCATACAACGATTTGCGAAAATTTACTCCTGATATATCAAACAGCCTGCAATTAGAGCGGATAGCTTTAATGCAGAATGATCTTGAAGAATTTACCATCCCGCTTAAAAATCATACGCATCTTACCGGCATTTATCTTTCTTCCAATAAACTGCGCGAATTCAATCCCGATCTTAGCAATTGCAGGTCACTACGAATAATTGACCTTGCTTTTAACAAGCTGGAACGGTTTAATGTTGACCTGACAAAAAATCCTGATCTTTATGAATTGCTTCTGAACTCGAACATGATATCTCATTTTGATATTGATTTTTCAAACTGCCGGATGCTGAGAAAAATAGACCTTTGGGGGAATAACCTGTTCAGTTTTGATGTTGACCTTTCGCAGTGCAAACAACTGGAGGTATTGAATCTTTCAAACAATATGCTTGAAGAGTTTTCACCTGACCTGAAAGAGAACAAAAAGCTTCAGAAGATATTCCTCGGAAACAATCGTCTTAAAAGATTTTCTCCAAGGCTGATCGGCCATAAAGATCTGAGAATTATTGTACTGTCATACAATCATCTTGATTCGTTCAATACCGACCTTAGTTCATGTACATCGTTGAGGGAGATCGACCTGTCACATAATGATCTGAAATCGTTCAGGCAGCATTTTTCGAAATTTCATAATATTTCCCGGATAGATATCAGTTACAATAAAATTTCTGACCTGAAATTTAACTTTTACAATAACTGGGAACTTAAAGAATTGAATATAAGTCATAACGATCTGGAAGAGTTCAATGAATCTTTATTTCAGTGTACAGAACTTGAACTGCTCGATCTTTCCTACAACAAATTAAAACAGTTCACTGTCGACCTGCTCAATCAGGAATCTTTGAAACAGCTTAAAATTAATAATAACATGATCGACAGTATCAACGTGAAACTGTACAACTGTCGCGATCTGCATTTTTTTGATGTGTCACACAATAAACTTCGACAATTTGATCTTGACCTTAGAGCTAATGGTAATTTGCGATATCTTAACATAAGCAACAATGAGCTTTATAGTTTTGATGATTTTAAAGTAAACGGATTTAATATTCGTATCCTTGATCTGAGCAATAATAATCTTATTTCGGCAGATATCAATTTCCATCTTTTCCCTCAGTTGAGAGTGATTAACTTTAGAAATAACTATTTGAGCAGGTTTGACTATAACCTGGTAAACAATGAGAATATTGTCAGCATCGACCTTGGTGAGAACAGGTTGAACGGAATAGAAACAAATCTGAATGTCTGTAAACGTTTAAGATATCTGTATCTCGATCACAATGAGTTTACTGATTTCAATATCGATCTTGACAGCTGCAGATACATAAAAGAGCTCGATCTGTCCTATAACTCCATTGATAGAATAACAACGGATATCAGCAAGATGAAGAGTCTTGAGAAACTTGATTTTTCTAACAATGAGCTGGATATGTTTCCGTTTGAATTTGTTGATTTTGATAATCTTAAAGAGCTCAATCTCAGCCATAATAACATCTCATTCTTCGACAATAAGATATCCATGTGTTTTTCTATTGAAAAGCTTGACCTGAGTGACAATACTCTTGTTCAGTTCGATGTTGATATCGAAAACCTTTATAACCTTGAAGAACTTGACCTGTCACATAATTCTCTGTTCTTTTTTGTGGGTGATTTTTCAAATAGTTTTTATATCAAAAAAGTAGATCTTTCGAACAATAAAATAGGGTTGCTCAAGGCCGACTTCAATCATTGCTGGTTCTTTCAGGAGTTTAAAGCCGGGAATAATCATATCGACCAGGCGTATGTTGATTTCACAGGATGTTCGTCCCTTCATAGTATAAGTCTGGAACACAATAAGATAAAAGATGTGAAACTTGACGTTTCATGGAGCCCCCAAATAAAAAGTATAGTTTTGAATGATAATCTGATCCGGAATCTGAACATTGATTTTCCTGAGGATGCAAGCCTGGATACATTGAAGATTAACAATAATTGTATGAGTCCGGAAATACTGCTCAGTGTTTTAAGAAATGCCTCAAAACCGCAATACCTTTCTTATAGTAACCAGTCGATACCTTCTTTGATAAAATGGCACCGATTTGTTTCAAGTCAGGTACTGTTCTCTGTTTCTTCTTCAATAAAGGGAATGAAGTATCTGTGGACTTTCAATGGTGAGAAGATAGTGCCATCACTTAACAATCAAGCAGTTTTCGAAAAAAGAAAAAAAGGTGTTGTAGTATGTGAGATGCGGCATAAAGATATGCCTGACCAGGTATACAGGTTCAAAGTTTATGTAAATATCAGGGTGCCGAAAAATGAGGTAAAGATACTGAATGAGATAAAGGAGACCATGAACTTCAATAAGTGGTATTGCACTGACGGCTGGGAACAGATACGGGCGAAACACAGGTTAGCAGGAATATTCATCGATATTTACGGAGTGGAATTTGATAAAAGAGGACATGTTGTATCTCTGAATTTACCAGAAAATGACCTTAACGGGTATATTCCGGAATCAATAAAATATCTGTCACGGTTGAAAAAAATAGATCTTTCCGGTAATTCAATCAATGGATTTACCGGAGAATACCCTTTTGCCGAAGGCATAACTGATATTGATCTGTCGGGAAATCTTCTTACGGAATTCAAGTTTGATCTCAGATATTACACCAATCTGCGCACTTTGAACCTTGGACACAACCGCATAAAAAGATTTACACCTGTCTGGCCTGACACTTCCTATATTCGTAAGATCGATCTGTCGTACAATAATCTTGATACCGTTGTGTTCAGAAAATCATTTGTCAACCTTGAAAGTGTGAATCTATCGCATAACAGACTTAAAATGATCAAAGTTAATTTTTCACATTCCACCGGTCTGGATACTCTTGATCTGTCATACAATTATCTCCTTTTTGAGGATCTTACCCCGTTACTGTATCATTTGCCTAAGAAACTCGGAAAACTCATTACAACAAATCAGAAGGTCAGCTATCATCTGGTGTATGATAAAGGGCTTAACTCAGTATATTTTTCACAGGTACTGGATAAGACAGATGTTATCAGTTGGTACCTGGGGAATATCAGATTGTATGAAACGAAACCATTTATGGAACTTAAACGGGATATGTTTTACAGGGATGTCAGGGCATACGTCATAAATCCGTTTTTCCCGGGAACGGTCATTGATACCACATGGTAGTATCAATGACCTGCTGAGGTGTATCTTTTTCTGTTTATCACCGGGAAGAGGAAAACGGCAATCAGAATTATTACAGTTCCCGCATAGAATCCTGCCGACATAAACTCACTGCTTTTGAATATCCAGCTTGCAAGCAATATTGCGTAAACAGGTTCCATGTTAAGTGCAAGGGCAACCGTATAGGCTGATAATACTTTCATAACATCCACTGAGACAACAAATGCATAAGCCGTACACACAACACTCAGTATCAATAACCAGGTCCAGTCCATACCCGACGGAAAGGGGAACCCTGCGGAGAAACGACCTGAAAGGATAAAGAAAAGAGTTATGGCTAAAAACCCGCTGCCCATTTCATAAAAACTTATTGATACAGGATTGTGTCTGCGAATGAGTTTTTTGTTCAGAACCGTGAACAATCCTGCCAAAAGGGCTGATACAAGTGAACTTATTATCCCGATCCTGTATTTGAATTCAAACTGAAAGATAAGGTACAATCCAATAATTATGACCAGGCCAAGTAACAATTCAAGTCTTTTTACTTTTTGTTTAAAAATGATCGGTTCGAGCAAGGCAGTGAAGAATGTGGTTGATGCAAAACATCCGAGAGCTACAGATACGTTTGATACTTTAATACTATAAAAAAAAGTGATCCAGTGTAAAGCAATGATCACCCCTACACCCGTCATTTGAAGTATGGTTTTTAATGAGTAACGTATTCTGATCTTTTTAAAATAAATGTATATGCCCAATGAGATGAACGCAAGAAGCATGCGATACCATATCATATCGGTAGCACCCAGTGTGATCAGCTTACCCAGAATTGCAGTAAAGCCGAGTATCAGGACTATGAAATGAAGTTTTATGCGATTTGTTGTAATGATATTCATCAACTGTATTTTTATCTTTGAGACTTTCCAAGCATTTCAACTTTTTTCAGCCATTTCATACGTTGTGTTTTTTCTGAATGCCGGATAGGTGAAAAAGCTGTGAATTTTACGGGTGAAATGCCGCAGAGTCCGAGGACAGA
>JAOZOF010000027.1:0-2630 GCA_029933425.1 Marinilabiliaceae bacterium | reverse complement strand
ATATCCGGTTCCAGATCTGCTTTCTGATCATTTGAATCTTTAAGTATAGGGTCGAACTGCAGGTCGATAAGATTGATCAGCCTGACATTTGCACCACTCTCCAGTGCTCCTTTCATATAACTTTCGGCCAGTGCACTGCAAAAACTGTTTTTAACGGGATGGGCATTTAGTATCAGTATTTTCATTACTCGGCTATTTTATATTTTGCCAATCATACATTCGGATCATATAATATTAATGCATTTACTAACTCAAAAACTTCCTGTTATTATAAACGCAGGTCCGTGAAACCTCATATAGAAGTTACCATTCCAGATTCTTTTATTTACATCTGCTGTAACCTTCAGGTATTTATAACTTAAATTTATACCAATATTTTTTAAGATCCTGTAATTTATTCCTGCATTAAAATTCCACAAACTACCTGAATATTCGTCAATACTTAACCCGAACCAATCAACCCTGGTTGATAGCGATAATCTTTGAAGTGGAGCATAAATAAACCAAAATCCAACATTGGGCAGAGGTATTGCTGTGGAAATATTGCTCTTTTTGTAACTGTATTCATTCTCATTGATCAGAGCAAGGCCTTCAATATAGCCATTGAGAATAAAAGCATGAATTCCTAATCCGCCTCCAAGTTCATGCTTGGCTCCTTTACTGATAACCCTGCCAAAAAATAGTTTATATATCGACATTGCAAAACCACCTTCAACTCCTGTACCTGCCTTAAAAGTCAGATCGTTCCATTCGATATCTTCCTGCAATTCAATATGTCTTCTATTCCGTATTCTGAAATAGCTCGAACTTACTGACCAATACTTGGAGAATCTCCACATAAATTCGAAAACAAAACTACTTTGTAAACCGGATAGTTTAAATGTCCTGTCAAAATCTATAATGCCAATTTCGTCAGGAGTGCCGGAGCTTGCAAATCCGAATTTCACTTTTTTGGCAGGAACGAATATGCCTGCATTAATAAGAAATTTACTCGTTATTATAGGATTAATGCTGTCATTATTCTGTGAATATATCAGATGATCTGCAATGAATAGAAATAGAAAAAATACAATTATTTTTTTCATTGAATATATTAGTATGCCAAATTCAATAATATTATTGATTTATTCAAATATAAGAAGAATTTTAATTGTTTTTTGTGAATGAAATCTGTTTTAAATTATTGTTGAAAAAAAGTAATTTTAATAAGTGCTACAGGTTATTTATTTTATATTTTTGCACAAAACTAAAATACGAATAAAAAGATGTTTGAGAATCTTAGTGACAGATTAGAGAGATCGTTTAAATTATTGAAAGGTGAAGGACGCATCACCGAGCTTAATGTAGCAGAAACACTCAAAGATGTTCGTCGTGCATTGCTTGATGCCGACGTTAATTATAAAACCGCAAAGCAATTCATCGATAAAGTAAGGGAGGAAGCTACCGGACAGAAAGTTCTTACAGCCGTTAAGCCGGGTCAAATGATAGTGAAGATCATTCACGATCAGCTTGCAGAACTGATGGGAGGAGAGTCTGTCGACATAGATCTGAAAGGTTCTCCCGCAGTGATCCTGATCGCCGGCTTGCAGGGTTCGGGTAAAACGACTTTCTCGGGTAAACTTGCATCGCTTCTGAAAAATAAACGTTCAAAAAGTCCTTTGTTAGTTGCAGGTGACGTTTACCGTCCTGCTGCGATAAATCAGTTGCAGGTTCTTGGTGAGCAGATAGGTGTTCCTGTTTATACCGAGGAGGGTAGCATGGAGCCTGTTAAGATCGCGAAGAACGCTGTTAGGCATGCTAAAGAAAAGGGGTTTGATGTTGTTATCATTGATACCGCCGGTCGTTTAGCCATCGATGAGCAGATGATGAATGAGATAGCAGCGGTTAAGAAAGCAGTTAATCCGCATGAGATCCTTTTTGTGGTTGACTCAATGACAGGTCAGGATGCGGTGAATACTGCCAAGGAGTTTAATGACAGATTGAACTTCGACGGTGTTGTTCTTACAAAACTTGATGGTGATACCCGTGGTGGTGCTGCTCTTTCGATACGAAGTGTAGTTAACAAACCGATAAAGTTTATAGGTACAGGTGAGAAACTTGATGCACTGGATGTTTTCCACCCGTCACGTATGGCCGACCGTATTCTTGGTATGGGTGATGTTGTTACCCTTGTTGAGCGAGCCCAGGAGCAGTTCGACGAGGAGGAAGCACGCCGTTTGCAGAAGAAGATAGCAAAGAACCAGTTCAATTTCGATGACTTTCTTAAGCAGATAAGTCAGATAAAAAAGATGGGTAATCTAAAGGACCTGGCATCAATGATACCGGGAATGGGAAAGGTGATGAAGAACATGGATTTTGATGATGATGCCTTCAAAGGTATTGAAGCCATTATTCATTCAATGACCCCTGAGGAGCGTGATAATCCTGCCATCATCAACGGAAGCCGCCGTAAACGTATTGCAAGAGGAAGCGGTTCTACAATTCAGGATGTTAACCGTTTGATGAAGCAATTCGAGGATACCCGTAAAATGATGCGCATGATGACCACCGGAGGCAGGAAGAAAATGGCGAGAATGATGGGTAACATGCCGTTTGGAAAATAGTAAAATAAAGGGTTAAAGTGTTAAATG
>JAOZOF010000458.1 GCA_029933425.1 Marinilabiliaceae bacterium | reverse complement strand
TACAAAAAAATCCCCTCTCCAAACCGGAAAGGGGATTTTCTGTCAAAAGGGATATATATTACTTCACTTCTTCAAAGTCAACATCTGTAACTTCATCGTCACTTCCGCCGCCTTGAGCCTGTCCTGTATCAGGTCCCGGCTGTGCGTCTGCTCCCGGCTGTCCGCCCTGTGCCTGGCCCGCGTTGTACAGATCCTGAGAAGCTGCCTGGAATACCTGATTTAGCTCTGCAGTAGCAGCATCGATGGCATTAAGGTCTTCATTCTTGTGAGCTTCTTTAAGCTTGTTCAAAGCAGCCTCGATAGGAGCTTTCTTGTCGGCCGGTAATTTATCGCCAAGCTCTTTCAGTTGCTTCTCGGTCTGGAATATCAGACTGTCGGCAGCATTCATCTTGTCGATCTTCTCTTTGGCCTTTCTGTCGGCTTCAGCATTTGCTTCAGCTTCTTCTTTCATCTTCTTGATCTCATCTTCGGTCAAACCTGAAGAAGCCTCAATACGGATGCTTTGTTCTTTACCTGTAGCCTTATCCTTGGCTGTAACATGAAGTATACCGTTAGCATCGATGTCGAATGACACTTCGATCTGTGGTACTCCACGCGGTGCCGGCGGAATGCCGTCCAGGTGGAAACGTCCGATAGTCTTGTTGTCCTTAGCCAAAGGACGCTCACCCTGCAGTACGTGTATCTCTACCGAAGGTTGATTGTCAACTGCTGTTGTGAATGTTTCAGCTTTCTTGGTAGGGATGGTTGTGTTGGCCTCAATAAGTTTGGTCATAACACCACCCATTGTTTCAATACCAAGTGACAGAGGTGTAACATCAAGTAACAGTACATCTTTTACTTCACCTGTTAACACACCTCCCTGGATAGCTGCACCAACAGCTACAACTTCGTCGGGGTTAACACCTTTTGAAGGAGCTTTACCGAAGAAATCTTCAACAACCTTCTGAATTGCAGGTATACGTGTTGAACCTCCTACAAGTATTACTTCATCAATATCTTTAGCCTCAAGTCCGGCATCTTTCAACGCAAGTTTACAAGGCTCAAGCGTGCTGTGAATAAGTTTGTCTGTCAGTTGCTCGAACTGTGCTCTTGTCAACGTTTTAACAAGGTGTTTTGGAATACCGTCAACCGGCATGATGTACGGCAGGTTGATCTCGGTTGATGTCGAGCTTGAAAGTTCGATCTTGGCCTTCTCGGCAGCATCTTTCAGACGCTGAAGTGCCATCGGGTCTTTTCTCAGGTCAACACCTTCCTCTTTCTGGAACTCGTCGGCCAGCCAGTTCATTATCTCTTCGTCGAAGTCATCACCACCAAGGTGTGTGTTACCGTTGGTTGATTTAACTTCGAACACGCCGTCGCCGAGTTCAAGAATTGATATATCGAATGTACCGCCTCCAAGGTCGAATACGGCAACTTTCATGTCTTTATGCTGCTTGTCGAGTCCGTAAGCAAGCGATGCGGCAGTAGGCTCGTTGATTATACGGCGAACCTTAAGTCCTGCGATTTCGCCGGCCTCTTTTGTAGCCTGACGCTGTGAGTCGTTGAAGTAAGCAGGTACAGTAACTACTGCCTCAGTAACCTCCTGTCCCAGGTAATCCTCTGCTGTCTTCTTCATTTTCTGAAGTATCATGGCAGAGATCTCCTGAGGAGAATACTTACGGTCGTCGATCAAAACCCTTGGTGTGTTATTCTCACCTTTTACTACTTCATAAGGTACACGTTTGATCTCATTGGTAACTTCATCGTATTTGTTACCCATGAAACGCTTTATGGAGTAGATGGTCTTTTTCGGGTTTGTGATCGCCTGACGTTTTGCAGGGTCGCCAACCTTTCTTTCTCCGTTCTCTATAAATGCCACTATTGAAGGAGTGGTTCTTTTCCCTTCGCTGTTAGGTATAACTACCGGTTCGTTACCTTCCATTACGGCAACACATGAGTTGGTAGTTCCTAAATCGATTCCAAT
>JAOZOF010000026.1 GCA_029933425.1 Marinilabiliaceae bacterium | reverse complement strand
AGAACAACTTATTTTTCAACATTTAACAAATTGGTTTATGGAGAATTACCATCAGGAAATGAAATTTTGGAAACCTTAAATAAATTATCTAAAAGAATGAAAAACATAAATTGGCAAATTGAATAACGACCGCCCAACAAAAAAGATAGAGCATGCTGCAATTGGTAGTAAATAAAAACATTAGAACTTTAATAAACATTGGCAGTAAGCTAAAAGTAAGTAGTTTTAAAATGCGGCGATATGAATAATAAAATACTTAACATGAAAAAGATATTAGTTATTATCAGCATATTTTTCATAACCATAGGAGTAGAAGCACAGATCACGGCAAGTTTCACAGTAAATCCTTCCACTTGCAGCTGTGGAATAATAATGCAGTTTGATGCAAGCTCATCCACAACCTCTTCAGGGCATACTATTCAAAAATATGAGTGGGATTTCGATTACGATGGTACCACATTCAATGTTGATGCTACAGGCATTATTGCTTCGCATGAGTACCATGAGATGAAAACTTCAGGCAGTGGCAGCAACTTTACTATACTGCCGTATATTGTAGCCCTACGGGTTGAAGATGATAATAATCCTGTACAAAGTGATATCACTACGAATGAAGCAACATTATCGTTTGAAAACCATCAACCGGTTGCAGATGCCGGTGGCACATATTATACAACATTAATTAACGGAACACCTTTACCTGTAACCCTTTTTGGCACGCAATCCTATGATCCTGACTCTCCATGTGATAAGATCGTTACATATAAGTGGGACACTGACGGCGATGGACTTTTCGGAAAAGATGATACCGACGGTGGCCTGTGTGACGGATCGGAGTGTGAAGGCGATAGTGTTACAATAATTGATAACAACTGGATGTATGGACAAACTATACAAATCGCGTTACAAGTTGTTGATTCTTATGGTTTGGTCAGCCAAACTTCAGAGACACAAGTAGAGGTTAGATCAGGAGATCAGAACCCTGTCGTAATTCATGAAATTAAGATAAACGACTCTGTTGATAATGCAATTGTCAGAGGAAACGCCCCTTTTCAATTCAGTATTTCTTTAGCTGATACTGCACAGACCCTTAATTGTGAATTTTTCATCGAGGGACAACCTGTAACAGCATTTGACACAAACAATAATGTCATGTCACAAATTCGATATGACGGAGATAATATCATTCAAAACTATGATGCATATTTTGATGCTACACAATTTGCTGATGGAAACAGTTATCAGTTAGAAGTCAGGATCACAACGACCGATAATCGTCAAACAACAAAACCTTCCCGCCCATTCAGTATTGACAACACACCTCCGTCAAACCCGGATTCCTGCACTGATGAGGGGTCTGAATCAGGCCAGTGTACAAAAGATAACAATCCTGATTTTTACTGGTCAGGGGCATCCGACAACATGACGATAGCAGGATATTATTTTTACTGGGGAACTAATTCAACAGGAACAGCAACAAATTTCACTGAAAACAATAATTACAATCCTGACTCATTACTTCACAACGGAACCTACTATTTAAGGATCAACACAATTGATAAGGCCGGTAATGAGGCAGGCTGGGCCTCTCTTTACACATACAAATATTACAACTTCCTGCACACAGAATCTGACACTATTTGCGACGGGGACAGCTTATTATGGCGTAATAATTTTTATAAAGAACACGGGATCTATCATGACAGCCTTGTCGCATCATGCGGTTGTGACAGTGTTTACGAATTGAAATTAACTGTTAACCCAAGCCCCTCATCCTTTATTGTTACAGGCCGTGATACTGTAATGCAAAATCAAATTGAGATATATTCTGTTCCCGATGATCCGGACCTGTTTTATACGTGGAGTGTTGAAAACGGAGTCATTACTGATCAAATATCCAATGATTCTATCGAGATCCAATGGCCTTCACCCGGGAATGGCTTTGTTTACTCATCAGCAGAAAATCAATTCGGGTGTAAAAGTGACACGGCAATTCTTCTCGTATATACTGAGACCGCCACTAAATTAAATGCATTACAAAATGATAGTAGCATTACTTTATTTCCAAACCCTGCAAAAGATCACATCCACATAAACTATGATAAGGAATTTACAATTGAAATATTGGATATGCAGGGAACTATAGTTTTAATTTCGAAACGATCAGATATAGATATATCCTCTCTTAAAACCGGGACTTATATTGTATTGATAAAAAATAGTGCTGATAAACTGATCCGGAAGAAAAAAATAATTAAATACTAACGCTATGAACATATTTGGTTTATGCTGAAAAAATTAAGAAACATTTTTAAAGCTGATAATTTCCTTTATAAAATATCAGATCAATTCCGATAGATGAAAATGGAATTAAAACAAGCATTATAAATAAAATAAGGGAAATGGACAAACGTCAATTATTAAACGAACTTAATGATCAAATCAGATCTTGTGACAGATGTAGTTTGTCGGTCACCCGAAAGCATGCACTTATCGGGGAAGGAAATATTAATGCCCGTCTCATGTTTGTAGCTCTTTCGCCCGGAGCTAAAGAAGATGTCCGGAATAGAATGTTTGTCGGTCCCTCAGGTGAGGTTCTTAACAGATTATTGGATAAGGTTGGAATTAACAGGGAGTCGGTTTTTATGACCAATCTGGTAAAATGCATGTTGCCCCAGAATCGCAAACCGCAAACAAATGAGATCGAATCATGCAGTCTGTTCCTGGAAAAAGAGATCTCGATAATACAACCGGAGGTTATTGTCCCGTTAGGTTACTATGCAACACGGGCGATCATTGTAAAATATCACACTAAACCTGAAATACTGAATATGAGTTTTAAAAGTATCAACGGCAGGTTATTATATTCAGATAAAATAAAAGTATTCCCGTTAACACATCCCTCTGCTCTTCTGTATGATCCGTCTCTTGAACCTGAAACAATAAAAAAATATATGAGGCTAAAACGATTTTTATAATGCAATAAAAAATTCAAATAAATTTAATATCATGGCTAAATCAAAGAAAATAGGAATTATCATTTGCGACCGGTACCGGAATTGCGCAGGAGGAAAATGTTTTCGTGCAATGAAAAATCACGAAGGTGCTTTTAATATTTATGATAAAGACACAAATCTGGAGTTAGTAGGATATACAAATTGTGGCGGTTGTCCCGGTGGAAATATTGAATATGCACCTGAAGAAATGATAAAAAACGGAGCAGAAGTGATCCATTTTGCTACCGGATTTGTTGTTGGCTATCCACCATGTCCTTATATTGATCATTTTAAACAATTCATCGAAAATAAATATAACATAAAAGTGGTTGTCGGAACACATCCTATTCCTCAAAAATATCTTTTAACACACACAAATTTGAAGACATGGAATGCTCCGGAATGGCAAAAAATGATCAGCCCGACTCTTTGTACTGAAGAGATCCGCTTAGCATACGATTGATCAAATTGTGTTTACTGTGAGGTAGGTAAAACATCAAAGCTGACTCTTGATAGAATGTAATATGTGAAATTTGAAAGAGTTGAAGCTTAATGAAACATCCATGACCAATAAATTAGACACACAGAATGATTATATTGCTACTAATTCACGAATACAAAACAAAATAAAACTCTGTGCTTCTGTGTCTCTGTGTTAGTCATTGAACAAATTATAAACATATGAAAAAATAATATCATGAATACATCAAACAGAGTACATCAAATAAAAAAATCGGCTATACACGAAATGACCCGTTTATCGAAGCAATATGATGACGTGGCTTTTTTATCGTGGGCAAAGCCCACAACCGGAACGCCCAAACACATTAATGATGCTGTTATTGAAGCCATAAATAAAGGTTTGACTGGGGGATATTCTCAGAGTGAAGGCTTACAGGAACTAAGAGAAGAAATTGTAAAAAAACTAAAGAGGGATAATAATATTGAAGCTAATATTTCCCAGATAATTGTTACCGTGGGAGCAATTGAAGGTCTTGCCGCCTCAGTTTTGGCAACCATTGACCCCGGTGATGAAGTAATCCTTCCCACACCAACGTATTCAACTCATATCACACAAGTCAGACTTGCTTCAGGTATTCCGGTTTTGGTTCCTTTGAATGAAGACAACAATTTTGCTTTGGATATAGAAGCCATTAAGAAGGCAATTACACCAAATACCAAAGCAATAATGTTTTGCACTCCAAGTAATCCAACAGGAACTGTTTTCCCTGAAAATACACTTCGTGAATTAGGGAAAATTGCTTTGGATCATAATATTACTTTAATTATTGATGAAGCTTATGAGTATTTTACTTTTGATGATGCAAAGCACTTCAGCATGGCTTCAATTCCGGAATTGAGAAAAAACGTAATAACCAATTATACATTTACTAAAACTTACGCAATGACCGGTTGGCGAATCGGTTATATTCATGCTGATGAAGAAATAATAACCCAGATAAAGAAAGCTCATATACCCTTATCGATTTGTGCACCTGTAGCTTCTCAATATGCTGCCATTGCTGCTTTAAAGGGAAGTCAGGAGTGCATTCAAGAATTCCGGTCACATTATGTTAATGCGAGAAACCTGATGTGTGAAAGACTTGACAGACTGGATTCCGTTTTTGAGTACAGTAAGCCTGAAGGTTCATATCTGATGTTTCCAAAAATCTTGGGAAAACAGGGCAACGATTCAATTGCTTTTTGCAAAAACCTGTTAAAAGAAGCCAGGGTTTCTACAACTCCGGGAATAGCTTTCGGACCAACCGGCGAGAATCATCTCAGGCTTTCCTTTTGTGTGCCCGAAGAGATGATCAATAAAGCATTTGACAGGATGGAAGATTATTTTAGGAAGAACAAATGAAATTAGTTTTAATTCAAATAAAGAAACAAAAACACATTAATGAAAAGTATAACTTTTATTGACACCGAAGTTGGGGTCCGGTCAAAAAAAATAAACGACATCGGAGCAATAAAAGTTAATGGTGATACTTTTCATGCTAACAACATCTCACAATTTAAAGACTTTGTAAAAGGTTCAGATTTTATTTGCGGGCATAATATCCTGGAGCACGACCTAAAATATCTATCCAAACAAATAAATATTGAGGATTTTAGTTTTATTGACACACTTTTCTGGTCACCCCTCCTGTTTCCCGCTAAACCTTATCACCACCTGCTTAAGGATGACAAACTGCAAACCGATGAGCTTAACAATCCTTTGAATGATGCCATAAAAGCAAAAGACCTGTTTTTCGATGAAATTGCACATTTTGATCAACTGGACCCCGAATTAAAAGAAATATATTTTACTCTTTTATCCGATGATGAACATTTTCAGGAATTATTCAATTATGTAGGATATATACCGGATACAAACAGAAATACTGAAAAACTTATATTTTCAAGGTTCGGGAATGAAATATGTCAGAATATTCATCTCAAAAGCATAATTAACAACACCCCTGTTGAATTGGCTTATTGTCTGGCGTTAATCAACATACAGGATCGGTACTCGATCACTCCGCCCTGGATATTAAAACGCTATCCTGATGTACAATGGGTTATGTTTCTTCTAAGAAACAATCCCTGCATAACCGGTTGTAGATATTGTAACAAAGCACTTGACATTCATCTGGGATTAAAAAAATACTTTGGCTTCGATTATTTCCGCACATATAATGATGAGCCCTTGCAGGAGAAAGCCGCACAAGCTGCAATAGAAGATAAATCGTTGTTGGCGATATTCCCCACAGGTGGAGGCAAATCTCTCACATTTCAGCTTCCCGCACTTATGCAGGGCGAAAGTGTAAAAGGACTGACAGTTGTTATTTCACCATTGCAATCCCTGATGAAAGACCAGGTGGACAATCTCGAAAGAGCCGGAATAACCGATGCTGTAACCATCAACGGACTGCTTGATCCCATTGAAAGAGCCAAGTCATTTGAAAGAGTTGCAAATGGTTCAGCTTCATTGCTGTATATCTCTCCTGAGTCTTTGCGTTCCAAAACTATTGAGAATTTGCTCCTAGGACGAAATATCGTCCGGTTTGTAATTGACGAAGCACACTGCTTTTCGGCCTGGGGACAGGATTTCAGGGTTGATTATCTCTACATCGGTGACTTCATCAAATCTTTGAAAGAAAAGAAAAATATTGAAGATGATATTCCGGTTTCCTGTTTTACTGCGACGGCCAAACAGAATGTGATAGAAGACATCAAAATCTATTTTAAAGAAAAATTAAATTTAGAACTTGAAACTTTCAAAACCAGGGCAACAAGAAAAAACCTGAAATTTAAAGTCTATCCTAAAGGTGATGAGGAAGAAAAATACAACACGGTCCGCGATTTAATTGACAGTCGTAATTGTCCTGCAATTATTTATGTTTCCAGAACATTAAAAGCATACCGTCTTGCCGAACGGCTATCGCAGGATGGTTATGCTGCCAAACCCTATCACGGTAAAATGGACAACCGTGAAAAAACAGAAAATCAGGATGCTTTCATTAATGGCAATGTGCAAATAATGGTGGCAACTTCTGCTTTTGGCATGGGTGTGGATAAAAAAGATGTCGGACTTGTTATCCATTATGAAATATCCGACTCTCTCGAAAATTACATCCAGGAAGCAGGGCGTGCCGGAAGGGATGAAAATATAGAAGCCGAATGTTATGTACTGTTTGATGAAGAAGATCTTAGCAAACATTTCATTCTGTTAAACCAGACAAAGCTGAACATTAAAGAGATACAACAGGTTTGGAAAGCAGTAAAAGAACTTACCCGGTTTCGTTCAAGTGTATCAAACTCGGCACTTGAGATTGCCCGTAAAGCCGGATGGGACGACAGTGTTGCTGAAATTGAAACAAGAGTTAAGACTGCTATAGCCGCATTGGAAGAATCGGGTTATGTAAGAAGAGGTCAAAACATACCACGTATCTTCGCAAACAGTATTTTGTCGAAAAATGCACAGGAGGCCATTGATAAGATCAACAGCTCTTCCCGGTTCAATGAGAGACAGAAACAAAATGCTGTTAGAATTATAAAAAAGCTGTTCTCTAGCAAAAGCCGCATACATGCAACAGAGGAGGAGGCTGAATCGAGAATAGATTACATATCCGACCATCTTGGAATTGTAAAAGGAGAAGTGATAGAAGTTATTAATCTGCTTAGGGAAGAAAAGATCCTGGCTGACACTAAAGACCTTACTGCCTTTATTAAAGCCGGCAATGACAAAAGATCACGAAAAATTGTAAAGTCATATCTTAACATTGAAAAAAGCCTGCTAACCAAACTTGAAAATGAACCTGCAAATTTTCATATCAAACAACTAAATCAGGAATTAGAAGATGAAGGTATTACAGATTGCTCATCAAATAAGATCAAAACTATTTTTAATTTCTGGACCATAAAAAACTGGGCTAAACGAAAAAATCAACAGTTTTCTAAAGACCATATTCATATAGCATTATTACGCAACAAAAATGAATTATACCAAAAATTAGAAAAACGCAGTGAATTGGCAGGTTTCATAATTGATTATCTGTATAAGAAGATCCAGGATAATCCGTCAGATTATGAACAAAACCAGGAGAATATCCATATCGAATTTTCTGTTCACGAATTAAAAGCTGCTTATGAGAACAACGGATTATTTTCCCGAAAAACAAGTATAAACGATATTGAAGATACACTTTTTTACCTGTCGAGAATAGAGGCATTAAAGCTGGAAGGCGGTTTTTTAGTTGTGTACAACAAGCTGACAATAGAACGAATTGAAAAAGACAATAAAATAAGGTACAAAGCCGAAGATTATAAAAAACTGAAACAGTTTTATGAAAACAAAGTTCAGCAAATACACATTGTTGGTGAATACGCCAAAAGAATGATAAATGACTACAGGGATGCACTGCAGTTTGTAGAAGACTATTTTCAGTTGAATTACAGCTCTTTCCTGAACAAATATTTTAAAGGCAGCAGGCAAAAAGAAATAAAACAAAACATTACGCCCCGTAAATTCAGGCAGCTTTTTGGGGAACTTTCACCTGCTCAGTTAAAAATAATCAAAGATCAGGACTCGAAATATATTGTGGTGGCAGCAGGTCCCGGCAGCGGCAAAACCAGACTGCTTGTGCACAAACTGGCATCTTTACTTCTGATGGAAGATGTAAAACACGAACAACTGCTGATGCTCACATTTTCACGCGCAGCTTCTACAGAGTTCAAGAAACGCCTGCTTAAGTTGATTGGGAATGCTGCCAATTTTGTTGAGATAAAAACTTTTCATTCATACTGCTTTGATCTGCTTGGTAAGATGGGTACTATAGAAAAGTCGGATGAGATCATACGAACGACAATAGAGAAGATAAGATCCGGCGATGTTGAGCCAAACAGAATAACCAAAACAGTATTGGTCATTGACGAGGCACAGGATATGGATGCTGATGAATACGAACTGATCTCAACTCTTATCGATCTTAATGAAGAAATGAGAGTAATTGCAGTGGGAGATGATGATCAGAACATTTATGAGTTCCGTGGTTCAAGCTCTAAATATTTAGAATCCTTCATTACCGAAAAGTCTGCCGACAAATATGAGCTGGTTGAAAACTATCGTAGTAAAAAAAATCTTGTTGATTTCACTAATAAATTTGCTACAAGAATTAGAAATCGTTTAAAAACAGAACAGATTGTACCGGTTCAAAAAGATGACGGGAAAATAAAAATTATAAAACACTCTTCACAACAACTTATCACACCTGTTGTAAACGACATAATAGAATCAGGGCTATCAGGTACGACTTGTGTTTTGACCAAAACAAATGACGAAGCTCTGCAAATTGCAGGTTTACTAATAAAGAACGGCTTTTACACAAAGCTTATTCAAACAAATGAGAGTTTTTCCCTCTACAATCTGTATGAGATACGGTATTTTCTTTTTTCCCTCGATTTGAAAGACGATGTTTACTTAATTGCTGATGAAAAGTGGGAACAAGCAAAAAATGATCTCATCAAAAGATTTTCGCGAAGCACCAAACTGGAAACCTGCATAAATATCATTAAGGATTTTGAATTGAGTAATCCCAAAAGAAAATACAAATCTGATTTTGAAGTTTTTTTACGCGAATCGAAACTGGAAGATTTTATTACAGGCACCATTGATACCATCATCGTATCAACTATACATAAGGCAAAAGGCAAGGAATTCGACAATATTTATCTGATGTTAAATAATTTTCGGATAAACGAGGAAAGCAAGAAAAGAGAGCTTTACGTCGCGATGACCCGTGCCAAAAACAACCTGACAATTCATTTAAATAATGATATTATTAATAATTTAGATGCCCGTAATTTATCTGTCATAAAGGACAATAACGGTTACACAACACAGGAAACCATAGTACTTCAACTAACCCACAAAGATGTATGGCTTGGTTTCTTCGACAATAATTTCAGGCAAGATTTGATAAAGCATCTTCAAAGTGGCGATGAACTGATTTACAGGAATAATGTTTGCTACAACTTTGACAATCGGGAAATACTAAGATTCTCAAAAGCTTTTATTGCAAAACTGGAAGAACTACAAAATAAAGACTACATAATATCTGAAGTTAAAATAAACTTCATCGTTTTCTGGGAAAATGAGGAAACAGAGAAAGAGATAAAAATTATTCTGCCGGAGGTTTACCTGATAAGAAAATATAATTCCACAATAGAATAGAATAATGATCTTTGAGAAAAGGAAATCAGATAAGATCCGACCTCCATTTCTTTTTTCTTAATCCCGTTATTCCTATAACTGCACCCGGTACTTTTTTGTCCCGTTCTGGAACTTTCCTGATAGACTTCCGGCTTCACGGCGTGTAATTTTGTAGTATGAATTTTATTTAAACTAAAATCTTACGTTAGCCCAGGTAATGTACAGTGTCGGCTTTAACAATCTGTCAAATTTCGCAAGGAACTTCAGAAAGCAGTTTGGGTTAAACCCATCTGAATATATCAGGAACACACTAATTTGAGGTGAAGATCTTTTTCAATTTGGAACTTTTTAAGGAGATAATGATTCATAAAAGAATCTTTTTCTTTGATTGACATGCCGGAAATAATTTCGTAAATTGAAAGCACTGGCAGACAATAACTCTGACGATTTCCGACAAACTACTCGCCTGAAACCGTTGGCGAGAATTCATAAAATCACTTACCTGTTATTTACATCCACTATGAAAAAAGATTGAGATCCCGCTCTGTCGTATGATTACTGTTAATATTATATGTTCTTAAATATCTGAAAACATAAGTAATCGATACTCATTAAAGCTAATGTTTAACTAAAATCTCACATCGATGAAAAATACAATTTTAATTACAGGAACTTCATCCGGAATAGGGAAAGAAACTGCAAAATACTTTGCAGAAAAAGGATGGAATGTAGCAGCTACTATGCGCCGGCCGGAAGAGGAAAAAGAGTTGACCAACTTTAAGAATATAAAAGTATATAAGTTGGATGTTACTGATAATTACAGCATTAAAGATGCTATCCAATCTACCATAAATGATTTTGGTAGTATAGATGTAGTTGTAAACAATGCAGGTTGTGCCGCATACGGTGTTTTTGAAAAAGCAACAGACACGCAATTAAGAGAACTATTTGATGTTAACCTGTTTGGAGTATTTAATGTGATACGGGAAATATTACCACATTTCAGAAGTAAAGGAAAAGGAAGAATTATAAATATTACATCAATGAGCGGATGGATCACGTTTCCTCTGTTTAGTGCTTATCACGCAACCAAATGGTCGTTAGAGGGCTTTACCGAATCATTGCATTTCGAACTAAAACCACTGGGAATAAAGGTTGTAAACGTTGTGCCCGGCGGATTTGACACTAATATTTATCACAAAATAGTTCAGTTTAAAAATGAAAACATCAAAGGATATGATGAATATGAAAAAGTATGTATGGAAAATATGCAAAAATCATTAGTAAATCTTCCCGGTCCTTTATTGGCTGCAAAAGTAATTTGGAAAGCCGCAAACAGTAATTCAAATAAAATGAGGTACATTGCCGGTAAAGATGCCAAAATGTTCATCACTTTAAGAAAGATACTTCCTTTAAATTGGTTTTTTGGAATTGTCAGGAGTTCGATCGAGAAGGGGTTTGAAAACAAAAAAAATAAAGAGTAATATTCTGCAAATTTAAATGGTTATAATACCAAAATTACTGCGAAAATTTAGAAGCCTGCCCGGGAAAACGAACAGGCTTCTAATTGTCAGAAATCTACTTTCCGGTGAATTTCACAGCTCTTTTAAATAACTTAAAGACCGCTCATATCTGATCAATTCTGATCAGCAGTAGTCTATTCCCTGATCTGTTTCAACAAACCCAAAGCATCGAAATAAAACCATCCTTCAACAACTTTAGCATCCGCAATGCGGTAAATGCCAATAGTTGTAAATGTCACGTTTTTGTTTGTGGGTAATACATCCATGAATTCTCCTGTATGCACAGCATTAATTGTAAAATTGGCAACAACCTTGTCGCCTTCAGCAATAAGATCCTCTATTGTATGCTTCACTCCGGTAAATGCCATTTTAGTTTCAGCAATTCCTTCCGATAGATGAAATACAACATCTGGTGCCAAGAACTCTGCATAAGCTTCTTCACCCTCTGCATCTACCCGCTCTAACATTCGTCTGATCAAATATTTGTTTGCTTCTTCCATGTCTGAATCTTTTGATTTTTAATTATTTCAGGTTATCCTTACCGGATCATTTAGCAGGCTGGTCATTACTGAACGCAAGCACAGCTGTTTTCCACTCACCATCGATCTTTTTCATAATAGCGAGGTATTTACTTCTTACTTCCATATCACCATCAGGTCCGTCAAATACAAGTATATTCCATCCCAGATCGTAAGCCATATCTCCCGATTCTGCAACTACAGTTTCAGTCGATCCACTCTCGAATGATTTGAAAGGCATTTTGAGGAACTCAGTGTACACTTCATAAACAGCCTTAATTCCTTGAATTTGCGGCATATCCTGTGCCTGAAATATTGCATCCTCGGTGTAATACTTAATGGCAGCATCAGCATCACGGCGGCTTTCAGCCTCCACGATCTTTTTCATTACTTCTATTACTGCAGCCTTTTCGGCTTCAATGTCAACTTTTTTCATAATATTCCTCCTCTTTTTAATGTTTATGTGGTTTTATCAGAATTATTGGATTCTCTAACAAAAAGACAATTAATCGATCTAAGCAGAGCGAAAAGCATTGATTCGTCAAATAAAAACCGGTACCCTCAGGTAATTGGAATACACTGCCCTTACAGTCGAAAAACTAATTACTGTTTCATGTTAAATTAACCGACTTTTAATAATGAAAACTTTCGACATTGTAAAGTTAAAACAGAATTGAACTGATGTCAATGATTTTATATAAGAAATGCAGAATCTCTTTTGTAAACCGGCAGCCAAAGGAGATAAAAATGATGTTTAACGTGAATTTTGGGCCTGATTTTTCCGGATTGGTTTCTGATGGTTATTTCACAAAAGATTTAACAACTTTTATGTCGTCCCGTCTGTTGTTTATGATGCTGTAACTTTTATATCCTGCCGGAATTACAAAGGGTTCGGCATAGTTAAAGTGGTATTCTGTTGCCCTATCCAAACGTTGTAATACATATCTTCGCACAGATGGACATATGCCTTTTACAGTACTATCAGTGTATCTTACTCACAACCGGCATTCTTACCTTTAAAACAAATTCTTAAAAAGTTGACTGACAGAATTTATCTCTGATAGAATATTTTAATATATTCGTGAATTCCAAACACAAACAACATATTGCATTTGCAGCTTAGGTCAAATCATTAATAAGAGGAGTAATAGTTATGCAGAAAAAACATAGAGTAATTGGTATAATTCCGGCTCGTTATGGATCATCCCGCTTCCCAGGGAAAATAATTATTGATATTGTTGGTAAATCAATGATCCGGCGAGTATATGAACAAGCAAAGAAGTCGGAATTGTTAGATGAACTGATTGTTGCCGTTGATAACGAACAAGTTCAAAAAGTTGTGGAGGGATTCGGTGGAAGATCAGTAATGACAAGGGTTGACCATAAATCCGGAACAGACAGGCTTGCAGAGGTTCTGAAAGGCATTGATGCTGATATTGTAGTGAACATTCAGGGTGATCAGCCTCTGTTCGATTCACGAATGATCGATGAAGCAGTACAACCAATGCTTGCTGACACAACAATTAAGATGTCAACTTTAAAAACAAAAATTGCCAAAGAAGATTATGCCGATCCTGCAGTAGTTAAAGTGGTTACTGATGAAAATGATTTTGCACTCTATTTTTCAAGGTCATTGATCCCTTATTCCCGCGATAATGCAGACATCAACGTATACGAACATGTTGGCCTTTATGTTTACAGGAAAGACTTTTTAATTGAGATATCGAAACAGCCTCAAACCTATCTCGAAAAAATTGAAATGTTAGAACAACTCAGAGTGTTAGAAAAAGGCTATAAGATCAAAGTAATTGAGACTAAGTGCGATCCTGTTTCCGGAATAAGTGTGGATACACCGGAAGACCTTAAAAAAGTTGAAAAGATAATTACTGAAAACGGCTTGGATTGAAAGGTGCAATTAAAGGGTTAAACAGACAGAAGAATAATTCAATAGTGTTACAACGTACTTTCAATATCTTTTGAAACAAAATATTTTTTTCACATAGTATTTAGTAGACATGAAATTATTAACAGATCATTTTTATTCTCTAATTAAAGTATATTTTATTGCCCTGATTCCTGTAATTTTATTTACAGCTTGTGATAAGCAGAAAGAACCTGTCGACTATGTTGATCCGTTTATCGGAACAAATTTTTTCGGACATACATTTCCGGGGGCTTCAGTACCCTATGCGATGGTTCATCTGAGCCCTGACGTTGATACGAAAGGATGGACATATGCTTCCGGATACAACTATCAGGATAATTCGATCATCGGATTTAGTCACACACATTGGAGCGGCGTCGGGATGACAAACGGAGGTGATATTCTTCTCATGCCGACTGTCGGTGACAAAAACCAGGTATTACCCGGCTCGAAAGAAGATCCTGATGAAGGATACAGGTCGAGATTCAGTCATGAGGATGAAACGGCATCAGCAGGCTACTATTCTGTTCTTTTAAAAGATTATAATATAAAAGTTGAGTTAACCTCAACCCAACGGGCCGGTTTCCATCGATACACTTTTCCGAAAGCAGAATATTCAGCACGTATTGTTTTGGATCTTGGTCACCAATTAGGTGACACGAAACCGGAGGGTAAATCGGAATTGAAGATCATTGGCAACAGTATTATTGAAGGTTTTAAAAGTACCGGATCCGGAAGGGTTTATTTTGTCGCCGAATTCAGTAAACCTTTTTTATACTATGGAACGTTTGATGCTGTGTATAAGGCGCCTGAAACAGGAGAAGGAATTTTCCCTTATAAAAATGATGAAATAGGGGATAAAATAGGAGCTTATGTCTATTACACTACTGAAGAAAATGAACAGATTTTAGTTAAAGTCGGCATTTCATACACAAGTATTGAAGGTGCACGTAAGAACCTTAAAGCAGAGATCCCTCATTGGGATTTTGATCGTGTAAAAAACGAAGCCCGCAAAACATGGATTAACGAATTATCAAGAATTCAGATAGAGGGGGCCACTGAAGACCAGAAACAGATATTTTACACAGCCGCATATCACTCATATTTAGCTTTGTATATTTCACAGGATGTTGACGGGAAATATTTCGGCTCTGACGGCAAAGTCCATGAGGCAAAAGGCTATGACTTTTACGGTTCATTCTCGTGTTGGGATACGTACCGGTCGCAGCATCCCCTGTTAACAATAACAGCCCCCGGACATGTAAACGACATGATGAAGTCGATCGTTGATAAAGTGAATAACTATGGCTGGCTGCCTGCACAACATTTCCTCAATGTTTTTGGTGAATCAATGGTCGGCGATCATCTTATCCCAATCATTGTTGATGCATACAAAAAAGGCTACCGCGATTATGATATACATACTTTGTACGAAGCTATGCGTACTAAAGCACTTGAGCTTCCCAAACCTCCCGTCCCTGCTTATGCCGGCAGGTATGGATTAAAGTATTACATGGAAAATGGCTACACTCCCATCGATAAAATAACAGAATCAGTTCCCAATACACTTGAATTTGCCTATGACGATTGGTGCATTGCACAGCTTGCTAAAGAGCTTGGCAAAGATGAGGATTATGAACTGTTCATGAAAAGGGCTTACAACTATAAAAATGTGTGGGACCCGCAGACGGAATTTTTCCGACCACGAAAACTGGACGGTTCATTTTTAGAAGAATTAAATGGCAGGGAGCAAAGTATAGTTCATACTTCAACGGGTCATTTGTATTATAAATATTTTGATCCGTTATTAATTGGAAGGCGGCCAAACCGTCATTACACCGAATCGAATGCGTGGCAATACCTGTGGGCAGTACAGCATGACGTGCAGGGTTTGATCGATCTTTTCGGGAGCAGGAAGGAGTTCATTAGCAAATTAGATACATTTTTTGAGTTACCTTCAATAATAACTCCTCCAAAATATGCGGGTGTCTCGGGAACGATCGGGCAGTATGTTCATGGCAACCAACCATCACACCATGTGGCATACTTATACAATTATGCGGGACAACCATGGAAAACCCAGAGAAGAGTGAGGCAGGTACTGGATAACTTTTACAGAATCGGCCCCGGAGGAATAACAGAGAACGAGGATATGGGTTCACATTCTTCATGGTACATGTTAAGTGCCATGGGTTTTTATCCGGTAACTCCTGGAAGTACAACCTACAACATAGGCAGTCCGCTTTTTGGAAAAGTAACCATTAATTTAGGCGATGGAAAAACCTTTACAATTATTGCTAATAACAACTCGTCGGAAAATAAGTATATACAGTCAGTTACTCTGAACGGAAAGCCGATAAACAGAACATGGATAGATCATTCTGAAATAGTCAGCGGTGGGGAGATCATATTTGAAATGGGACCTGAACCAAACAAACAGTGGGGCTCTGATCCTGAGGATGCGCCTCCGTCTATGAGCAAGAATTAATTATTGAATAGTGTTATTTCATTAATGGATGATAGTAGAGCAGGTCGCCTTGTCACAGGGACGAGCCGGTTTTAATTGTTAAGAATCAGCTATTTTGAAACAAACTTTACCAGGCAGGATCGATCATTCCGTAGTACCTGCCAAGCCAATAGTTACGGATCAAGCTTGCTGCACTTCCGTCCTCTTGTGATATTACTGTACTGTATTTGTTTCCTGTTTTGATCTTAAACTCTCTGGTCTGACGATCATATCCCCACATGTTTTTAATGCCGTTAATTCTTTCCTGGGTCAGGATATCTTCTCCGGTAAGTACCTTGTATGTTAGAATGAACAAGGCATCATTTACAAAACTGAAATCAGCATCTTTCCACACATACCAGTGGCGATTGAGATTCATGCGGTATTTATTCAACAAGGTAGGATCATCCTCATAACGCATCAGCATGTACAAAGATTTTATTGCATGACAATCGTCCCACGGGTTCCTCCACTCAACAGGGAAAATGATCTTTGATTTTATCTGATGTTCATCGTAGTGATATCTGTCGATCAGCATGTGATATGCTGAATTGTACCGCTCTTTACCCGTTATTTTATAAGTTACTTTTAAACCCATAAGGATCTCAAGTGAATTGAGTGGTTGATGAGGCAGATCGGGACAATAGTTACCCCATAGTGTCATTTTTCCGTCGAGATCAACTATTTTAAAATTATCATCAGCAATACGTCCCATAAAACGATCAAGTAACCCGGCAGCCTTTTGTTTGTATTCATCATCGGCACATAATTCATAGAACACGCCCGTTGCATAACATAAAGATGTGAATTTATCAGCACTAAGATCTCCAAGCCACCTGTATCCGGGCAAAGAGGTTGACCAATGCCACTCGTTGTACCACAACGACTCATGCCACAGAGGTTCATCTGATCTGTAAAATCCCCGTGATACTAATCCGGGCACACCCGTAACAGTCTCCATCTTCAATAATCCGTCAAAGATCTTATTTGCCAATTCCCTGTCTTTAGGATCTTTGGTTATGGCATATTTGTATGAGTATGCAACAAGCATATTTGTTGTTTCATCCAGAGCATCTGCATATCTGCCTATTATTGCACTGTCCAAACCTGCCGGCGGATAGATGACCCCGCTCAGAAAAGTGCCTTCATTCATGTTATTTGCAAGCATCAGTTCAGTGAACATTTCCACTTTTACATGAAGAGGATCCGTCTTTTTCGGGAATGTGCTTAATTTCTGCGCCGTCATTGAGATGCTGATATACGTGACAGTTAACAGAAATATATGAAATTTAAAGTTCATGGTTTGATCTTAAGTTATTCAATGTCTTTTACACAACGGAAGCCCACCGGATATGCCCTGATGTCTTCAGGTAAAAGATAGTAGCGTTGTGATGTTCTGATAAATGAATGATTGTTAAATGTAGATCCGCCCCGCATGACCTTATATTTTTCACCATATTGCTCCATAGGAGTTTTATTTCCGGGATATGGCTTGTACCAGTCGGCTGTCCATTCCCATACACTGCCTGCCATATCGTAACATCCGTAAGGGCTTGCAGGTTTTGCAATTGATCCTCCACGGGTTTCGGAACGATCCCATACAACGTAACTGTCATCGTACGTATTCCCCCAGGGAAAAATTCGTCCATCAATGCCACGCGCAGCTTTCTCCCATTCTTTCTCGGTTGGGAGCCTTTTCCCTGCCCACTTTGCGTAGGCATCAGCCTGGCTCCAGGTTACAATTACGGCATTGTTTTCTTTCCCTTCCGGAATCTTAAATGTCTTATCGAATCTGGCATATTCAGCATAGCTCACTTCATATTTATCGATGAAAAAAGCCTTTGTTGAAGAAATATGCCGGGGTCTCTCATCAGGATCCCCGTATTTACTTCCCATAATGAATTCGCCTGCCGGTACGTATACCATGCCTTCAGGAGGTTCAGGAGCTTTCTGTCCCTTAACTCCAACAACGATCAGTAAAAGTAATAGAATTAAAATTGCCTTCATTTACCTGAATTTATTACTTCTCCAAATGAAATAATACCGATGCCGGAACTACCTGCTTTTCAACTCCGGGACCTTCCCATGTAAGGATTAGATTCTTAGCAAGTCCCTGCTGGAAGTAATCGACCCTGATAGGATGCCATCCTTTTTTCAATCCTATTTTTGAAGTCAGCACCTGCGAACGGTGACCTCCGTCATTGTCAATGATCTCTTTCCCGTTTATCCAGAGAATGGCTCCGTCGTTGGCTTCAAGCGACATTGTATAAACACCTGTTGCAGGAACTTTAAGGTACCCGTATAGGTTGTATCCGAAAGGACGGTCATCTTTGATCTTATCTACATTGAATGTTTTCAGAAGACCTTTATCCACAACAGGTGCTCCTGCTTGATCACGGGCACACATTACTTTCGGGCCTTCACGGTAGAGATAGATCACTCCCGGATAAAGCTTTTCCGAAATGTTCACTGCTTCAAGCATAGGTATCTGCTTAAAATGGATGGTCAGAGGATAGCTTGGATATTTCCCCTCGATATATGAACGGCACTTTAAAACCGTCGGCTTTGTAATTTTTATTGTTTTGGTGAACGGCGTTGATTTCTTTGTCACTTCAATTCCGTCAATAGTGTAATAGATATCAGCTCCCTTTTCTTTACTTTTCAACTCAACCGGCATACTTCGGAGGAACAGGATATCGTCGAAAACAGGTACAGGTGAAGACGCATATTCAAACCTGTTTTTCGGAGTGTGAGGCTGATCCTTGTCTGCACTTGCCCAACTCTTATTTGGCTCAGGTCCCATCTCAAATTCGATCTTTCCTCCATTGATCATGTCAGAATATTTCAGGATACTTTTTGGATAGTCCTTACCGTTCAGCTTTGCATTTTGGATATAAACATTATCCTTACCGTTGTTCTTTGCGACTATTTCAAACTTTTTGCCGTTTTCAAGGTTAATGGTCACCTTATCGAACAACGGACTGCCGATAACAAAGTAATCAAGCCCCGGTGTTACTTGATAGATCCCCATAGCACTCAGTACATACCATGCCGACATCTGACCGCAGTCCTCGTTACCGTCGATACCACCTTGCGAATTACCGTAAAGATCGGCCATGATGCGGCGGACCATCTTCTGAGTTTTCCAGGGAGTGCCTGCAAAATTGTACAGGTAGGCAATACTATGACTCGGTTCGTTGCCATGTGCATACTGCCCTATCAATCCCGTAACATCACGAACAGTGATCTTCGAGAAATCTGTTTCCGTAGTAAAACAGTCATCAAGCCATTTTTCAAACACTTTATCACCGCCCATAAGATCTATTAAACCGTCCATGTGATGCGGAACGAAGGTCGAGTATTGATATGCATTGGCTTCAGTGTAATGATTTATGGTTTCCATGGGATCAAAACCTTCAACAAACCTGAAGTTACTTTTACGGGCAACCATGAAGTTGTATTTACTGTTGAACAGGTTCCTGTAAAAATCGCCCCTTTGCTCAAAATACCTCAGATCATCATCGTTGAAATCCTTTGCAAGCCGGGTAACGCACCAATCGTTGTAACAGTATTCGAGAGTACGTGACACCGACTGACCTTTCAGATCAGCAGGAATAAAGCCGTAATCGAGATAAAGCTGCTTGCCCTTACGATCGAGATCATTTGCAAGATCCTTCATTGCCTCAAATGCTTTCTTTACATCGTAATCCCTGATACCCTTAACATAAGCATCGGCAACGACAGACAAAGAGTGATAAGCGATCATGGGAGGCTGGTCTCCTTCGGTGCCGTTGAATTCCATGATGAGCATGCGCCCTGTATGGTCATACCTTTCAAGAAAGTTACGAATGAACTGATTTGTTCGGTCCCTGTTGATGATGGTATAAAGCGGATGTAATGCCCTGAATGTGTCCCACAATGAGAAATTCGTATAATTGTCATATCCGTCGGAGGTATGTATTTTACCGTCCGTGCCTCTGAACCTGCGGTCAACATCGCCGTAAATATTCGGGTGGATCATCGAATGATATAAAGAGGTATAAAAGATCGTCTGTTCATCCTTTGTTCCGCCTTCAACAACTATTTTACCAAGCTCTTTGTTCCATGCATCTTTTGCCGCTTTTCTAACAGCATCAAAATCCCAGCCGGGGATCTCAGTTTCCACATTCTTTCTGGCTCCGGCAATATCAACCATCGATATTCCCACTTTCAGCAACACCGGATTTCCGTCGGAAATATCAAAGCTGAATTTAGCTAACACGTGATTACCGTGTACATCTTTGCGCGAAGTGATCTTTTTATCGCCATCGGTAATTAAAATATCTTTAAAAGGTTTGGAGAATCTTGCAAAGAAATAAACCCCGTCGTCAATACCTGATATTTCATCCCCGTTTATGCTCACCGTTCCATCACCAAGTTTAAGAACAACTGCTGCAGATGACTTCTCAGGGAAAGTGTAGCGATGTATCCCTGCCCGGGTTGTGCCTGTCAATTCAGCCTTAATGCCGAAATCATCAAGAATTGTACTGTAATACTCAGGATGAGCTGTTTCGTTACTGTGCTTAAACCCGGAGTGTGGCCTGCTGTTACCAACAGAAGGCATAAAAACAACCTGACCGCGAGGTGAATTTCCGCCGCCTGCCATACCGCTGACATGAGTATGGCTGAATCCATACAACATGCCTGATTCCCCGTTTTCGGAATAGCATTGCCACGGTCCGAGCTGGACCATTCCGTTCGGGTTGACAACACCGAGAAAAGTATTGCCGCTTCCTACTGTGCCGATAAATGGATTGACTTTTTGAGTAAGGTCATTACTTTCCTGAGAACAGCCGAGTAGTGCTGTTAGTAAAATAATTGAAAGAATGTTTCTGATCGAATTCATTATGTATGTTTTTTTGCTATAAATTGCATGGATTAATATTTATTTTCTCCTGTTTCAACGATTACTCCGATTTCGTTAACACTACAATCGGAGTAATGTCCTTAATATTTTTTCTAAAGACCTTGCTGTTTCTTCCTCACCCCCTTGAAAAAACATATGCTAAGTCAACAGGTTTCATTCCTCCCCCCTCTCCCTGTCTGACGCCAGGCAGGCTCGAGAAGAGAGCCTGTCCCGAAGGGAGGGGGTAAAAATTATAGTAATTAAAACTGTCACCTCACTTCTATAATCTCAACATCGAGTCCTTCAACATCAACCTTTTTAATTATCCTGTTGTTCAATCGTACCCTGAATGTCACCCTCTTCTCATTCACATTCCACAAAACGGCTTTTTTTGCCGTCGGGTACCATGAAAAAACAACAGGAATATCTCCCTCGACAAAAGGAATATCCTTTAGCTTTAGAATGATCTGCCTTTTAAAAGTGAATATCTCATTCAGGTTTTCATCAACAGGAATAAAATTCTCATTACGCAGACCCGAACTTTTTCTGACAACAAGATTTCTGCTTTTTGCTCTCAGCCTGTCCTCTGAAACTGACTTTGCATCTTCATCCGACAGAAAGATCCATCCCGACTCTGTTATTTCATCTACAACTTCAAAAGGAATGCCCGATGCAAGGAACAGACTGTAAGGCCTGTCGCGCCCGACAAGACGACTGTCCCATCCGTAATAGTGTTTGAACGGGCCGGCAGGTTTATGTCCGGCTATGTACCTGTGAAGACCTGCATTCTTCTTCATAACAGGTTTCAGTACAGGCCACCGGTCGGCAGGTAAAGGCGGCAGACCGCTCATGAACATTGTATTCCTTACATCTGAGATAAGCGAAACATTCAGTTTGGCCGCAATATTTTTAGGAGATAAAGCTGCAGCCGGATAGCTCGTAGTTTCACTGAATGCAAGCTCAGGCCGGGCAAACCTCATGTGGAACAATGAACTGTACAGCTCATCAGTCTTTCCCTTAACGGAACCGAAGCTCTGATCACTGAAATGCTCTTCGCCAACCCTGAAAAGAGAATTGCGGTATTTATCAAGAGCAATACCGGCTTTCTCAGAACCGAGATACATGACCATAATTCCGATCTGCATATCAGGTGTAGCATTTTGCATCGCACGAAACATTTCATACTCCTTATCACAGTTATACTCCGTCCATGAACGCAGAACCTTTACCGGATTTCTCTCTCGTACAGCGTTAAGAAGATCAGTCCAATCGGCGTCGGTATATCCGTATTTACTTAAAAAATCATTTTTACACTCATCGCAGAAACATCCTCCGATCTGTCCGGGAAATCGTGCCAACCGAAAGTCATCATCCAGAAAGAGTTTATCAAATCCTTTGGCAGCAAGCTGTTTTACCGCATTTACATTATCCTTCACAACAGGATCATGAATAGAAGTTCCCGAATACATCTTTCCGTCGTATGTACAGGCATTTTTCCAACTGCTTTTAAGATTCGACAATGACGGGTCATCAGGGTCCAGCGCGTTCCCAGGGTGTCCGAGAGGTACTGTCAATACATGAGGATTAAAACCTTCAGTACGCAAAAAATCAGCAGCTTTTTTCAACTCATCAGGAATATGAAACCATTTTCCCTGTAAGAAAGAACCCATCCATACATCGGTAACTCCTGCTTCTCGGATCAATCCAAGAAGTTCAGGGTCATTTTCCCAGGCTTCCTTTTGCATACTAACATGGTAACGCCTTACATTGCTGGTCAGAGAATTCTCAGCATTGATATTACCATACCACCATGGCATATTCGCAACCACTCCTGCAGCTGTGATCCGATACAAAAAATTACGCCTTGAAATATTTGTCATGGTTTAAAGTTTTCCCATGATACTTTCTATCTCTTCATACTGATCCTGTAATTCCAGAAATGCAAGAGCATAATCCACTGTTGAACAATACTCATACTTATACTTGTCACTGTTTAGCTGCTCTTTATATAAATGAACAAGGGCTGTTGAAAGAGGAGTGTTTACCAGAAATACATTGAAATAAGACTTCATGACGTTATTATTCCTGTATTTCAGGAAATTGTCCATGTTTTTATAAAACAATTCCAAATCAATATCTCTCAGATCGGTAATTATATTCCTCACATAAGCCCAGTCCGGATCTTTAGTGACATTTTTAATATGTTCAAAGAGCTCATCAAAGCAAAATACACCTGTATATTTTTGAACTAACAGTTTATGTTTTTTCAGAATTTTATAATTTGACTTCATCTTTTAGTTATCTTATACAACTTACCTCCACACTTCTGGCTTTTCCATTTTCCGATGCGACGACAATAACCTCATCATAAAAATTGTGTTTAGGCCCTGTGACATTATTTATGCTGTTTTTTCTATTCTCCCCGCCGATCAGAACAACTCGTTCGCTAAACTTTATATTCTGTATGTTTGAGGTCTTACATACAATCTCATGATCACGGTAGGATGAATAAACAACAAATATACATCTATGCTTTTCACTTAACAAAACATTTGCCCTTGAACCTTCATCATCCACAGAGTAAAGCCCATCCCATTTACCTGAGGGATGTCTTACAAGCAGACCGATAAGCGGATAAGCAGGAGTGTCGTAACTTGTTTTCACCGCAACATACAAAGTTCCGTCCGAAGCAACAGCAAAATTGATGTGGTCATCAGCCATACCTTTTTTAATGCTAAGAGCTGAACCTGATGCAGGAACTTCATCCTTTGTCCACTTTCCGGGATCATCATCAGCTTTATGCATTCTGAAACCAAAACGCTGAGTATTTTGATTCGACCAGAAAACACCAATATTTCCATCAGGGAAAGATGTTATTGCACAAATATCATCGTGATGAGTACCCTTAGCTACCGTAAAAGGCTCACTCCATTTATCATAGGGATGATCACTCCATCTGATATGCATTTCAGAATCACCATCAGAGGCAACCCACATTCTGCCTTCACCGTCAATAGCAATTGTTGCTGTTTCACTCTCTTTCTCCAGTTCAATATTTACCGGCTGAGTCCTGAGAGGCCATTTTTTATATCTCTTCGCATTACTGTCATACTCCACTGATACAAGCTGACTGTTTCTGCCGTTAAAAAGTAAAATGTGAACAACATCATCAACAGGAAGAACATCGGCTTTCACATTTGAAGAATCGGACAGGTGAAGTGTCTTTTTCCACTGAGTGTTCCCAAGCAACCATATCCACGTTCCTGTTTCATCTGCCAATACAGCCCGCCATTCTCCGTGATGTTGCCACACCTTCGATTGCGGTTTCTCTCCCGTATCTGCGGTTATGGAAAGTTTATCAAGCTTCTTTGTTGTACAATCATTATTCTCTTTGTTCCCGCATCCTGCGATCAGAAGAAGAACAAAGGTAAAGGCAATGATCCTGTGAATAAATGATCTCATAATTAAATATTGCAAATCTTTAGAGAGATATCATGCAGGAACGCATGGCCTCCGAAATAATCGGGGCAGGCAGTGTGTTCCTGCATGCAAAGATGCTATCAAAACATTTTACAGACTGTTGTTCAGATTATTTTCTTACTTTTTATCTTTTGTGATCCCGTCCCAGTCATCGGTGCGGAAAGGTGAAGCAGGCAATCCTGCGCCATTGTACAGGTTACACACGGGATTTGCAGCCCAGGCATATCTTACTGCAACAGGCTCTTTTACCTTGTCACTCCAAACTACAACCTCATCACCTTCTACCTTTGCATCCGCCCAGTAAAACTTCTTATCTTTTCCGGCAATTGCAAAACCTTTCAGAGGGGACGCATGGCCATGCGTCCCTACTACACTTTTTGCAA
>JAOZOF010000025.1:15441-24978 GCA_029933425.1 Marinilabiliaceae bacterium | reverse complement strand
ATATTTGTATGCCATTTCTCGGTTGAGGTAATTCTCAACATTTCCTGCATAAACCGCTGTATAGGTAGTATCGCCGTCTTTGAAACTTTTTCGTTGAATAAGCTTTACAGAAGCATTAAACTTTTTCAACTCCCTGCTAAGGACTTCTGTTGCATGAATAGTTGACGGGGCTGCATTATTCCTGACATAAACAGAAATTACCTTTGTATCAGCAAACAAGAAATGAACACTTCCAAAAACAAAAATGAGAAAAAGAATGGATAACCTTAGATATCTGTTACGTACCATGATCTTTATTTTTAGCACGTTAAATATAGACATTTGAACTTTCAAATATTTCAGGGTTACTGTTAAAAACATACATTTTTTTAACAAGCTCAAACGAAAGAAAATTGCTTTAACCCTAAATAGACATGTTTAGGAAAGTATAACAAACAACCCCTTTTCTGTTTCGGCAACAGCAAAAGGGGATGAAATGGGCGAAGACATCCCGGAATACGAAAGTATCTGGGGGTACTCGATTTCCGAAACCGAGCCGAGAATGTCGATCTATGAATATCCGGAGTTTGATATCAAAATAACAGATAAGTACACAAATTTTGGAATGCCTTGATGCTATGTAGCCGGTGCTTTTTCTCAATTCTCGACAAGGTGTGATAATCAGGAGAGGTGTACAGATGTCACATTTTTATCCCCGGTCTATAGACCGGGGCAAGAATATTTCGCTCCTGCGGAGCTTCCCTCGTTCTCTTTGCTCTCTGTTGGCGTCACTTCACTCAAAGTGACATCGACAGTATCATTCTACCACTTTCAAAAACCACATGGCAAACGACCGGTAGAGGAAGTGTGTCCATTTGCCGAAAGGAACGATTATCAGCGCCCACTGCACAAGGATGATCAGGTGGACTATGTAGATCCAGATGTTGTTTTCAAGCATGTTGAGGTCGATGAAGAGGCGCACAACAAATGCTGTAAGTCCCATGAGTGACAGCCACACAACAAACATCCAGTCGCTTGGGTGGGAGTGTTTGCTTACCTCCGTACTTTTTTTCAGCCGGGCAGCAACAAAAAGGATGGTGACAACAAAAATTGCAGCACTCTCGATGTATCCCAGTGCGATGATAAAACCGTTGTCTGTACCGAACCAGTCGAGGAAAACTGTGGTGAAAAGTAAAGCAAGGTAACTGATAACAAGTATCAGGTGTTCTATCCAGCGGGTTTTACTGTCGTCGCAGCCGAGGGTGCGTTTCTGGGTGAACATATGTACGAACAGTTCACCGAGAGAGCTGAAATATCTTTTTACCGGTATCTTTTTATGCCGGCTGTACACGGTCAGCAGCCACATTCGGATGATGTTAGGCAGCAAAATGAATGCAAAGACACAGGCAATGGCAAGCATCTCGAAGTAATGGCCTGTATGCAGCAGGCTTTCGGGATTGAAATTTTGTACCGAAGCAAACCAGATAACTCCTGCTGCAAGCAGGAGAAATGCGGTTATGACTGCCGTTAACGAGCGGTAAAGCAATCCGGACAGCCCCGTCCAGTCGTATTGGGCGGTGAGCCATCTGCGCAGCGACATCATCAGTTCGCCGGGTTCAGCCTGCCTCGGACAGGTAGTACTGCACTCGCCGCAGTAGTAACAGAGCCAGGGTTCGAGCGAGGTTTTAAGCTCGCCGTCCAGACCAAGAACGCTCAGTCGCACCATCTTTCGCGGAAATGAGTTATCCTCATCCGACAGTGAGCAAACAGCCGTGCAGTTGCCGCAGTTGTAACATGCATTCACATCGAAAGCGCCAAAGCTTTTCAGCTCTTTTGTAAAACCGGGATTTATCCTTGCCATCACTTTTTGATTTTGTAGTAAAAATATTCATCCATATCATCCTGCTCACCTGTCTCTACCTGCCCGTATTTTAACAGGCTCATCAGGTGGAACATCACCTCGTCAGCAGGAATGCCAAGCTCTTCGGAAAGCATAGGAACTGTTTTGTCACCATCTTTTAGGGCATTCAGTATCTGCTTCTTCATTTTGGTGAAATACTTCAACCGCTCTGTAACCTCACGGGGAACAGGGCGTTTCTCTTTTAATATTTTTGCTGTATTGCGTTCCATGTCTAATGTTTGAGAGCCCCCCTCAGTCCCCCCTAAGGGGAGAAGAAAGGCAGCTTGTTTTTTCATATTCAATAATTTTCCACCAATTAAAAGCATAAGGTTGGAAGTGAGTTTTACCCCTTTTGTCAGTCCGACGTTCAGAACGGCCTGCCGTAGGCAGAGGAAAGGTATGAGCCTGTTCTCCTCCCCCTTTAGGGGGAGGCCGGGAGGGGGCTCCTTTCCACCAACGCATCTATCATGCTCTCCACTTCGTTGTCCGAAAGTCCTGTAAGCTGAATGGCATTTGACGGACAGACGGGCAGGCACATTCCGCATCCTTTACAAACCGATTTGTTGACCACGGCAACCGTCTTGCCGTTGATCTCCTTCGGGGTAAATGCATCGTACGGACATGCATCGTCGCATTTGCCGCACCATTCACAATCATCGGCACTCACTTTGGCAATGGTCGGTTCAAGTGCAAGCTCACCCGAAGCAACTATGGTGTACGACTTAGTCGCTGCTGCCAGTGCCGAGGTCATACTCTCAACAATGTTTTTAGGTCCCTGTCCGGCCCCTGCAATGGTAATGCCGTCGATCACCGTTTCAACCGGACGCAGTTTCATGTGTATCTCGTTGAAAAACTTATCCCTTCCTTTGGGCACTTTCAACAGACTGCCTATGGAGTTGTCTTTCCTTGGTACCATACCTGTAACGAGGACCACGAGATCGGCTTCAACTTCAAGCTTCTTGTCCTGTGTGAGGATATCATTTATCGACACTACTGTTTTGCCGTCAATTACCTCCACCTTCGGCGGACTGTCTTCGAACGATTGCAGGTAAATGTCGCCCATCCGTGACGATTCATCGTAAAGCACCTCCTGTTTTCCGTACGTCCTTATCCCTCTGTTGAAATGAAAATTGTTAATATCCTTAAATCTCTTTTTTGCATCAATGGCAGTGTAGATGTTCGATGTGCAGCAGTATCTTGAACAATATTTGTTCTCGCCGTTCACCTGCCGGCTGCCTACACAGTAGATGTATGCTATGTTGTGGATATCCCTGCCTTTGAATTGCAGTTTATCGCCGGAGCAGTAGTGGACTATCCGTTTGAACTGCGGCAGGGTTACAACATTATCGATCTCACCGTAACCAAACTCGCCTTTCTGAGGTTCGTAAGGATCGAAACCTGTGGCAAGAAGTATTGAACCCACTTTGATGTTCAGGTATTCCGGTTTCTGACTGAAATCGATGCTGCTGCATACTTTTTCACACTCTCCGCAGCGGGTGCAGTTCTCAATGTCGATAGCAGGGAGCTGCGGATATTCACTCGGATAGTTGTGAAAGATAGCTTTTCGCTTAGTGATGTTGAAATTGAACTTGTCAGGCACTTCAACCGGACATGCATCAATGGCCTTTTGTAACTCACCTTTGTTACACTGCATGCGGATGTATCTCGGTGTGACCTTCACTTTTAATGAGAAATTGCCAACACTGCCGCTTTTCTCCACCACTTCGGCACCGGTAAAAAGAGTTACGTTTTTATGTGACATCACGTCATCGTAGAGGCGGGTTACGAGCTCCTTTCCTGTTTCATCAGTAACACAAAGATTATCCCACTGTGCAACCCTGCCGCCGACAAAAAATTCCCTTTCGATGAGATAGACCTGAACACCCGATTTAGCCAGTTTCACAGCTGCTTTCATTCCTGCCACACCTGCGCCTATCACGGCTACTGCCTGTGCTGCTTCTACTTTTATAGGTTCCAATGCTTCCGAACGCCTAACCTTAGCAATGGCCGACCGTACTATTTTTATGGCTTTTTCGGTTGCACCCTTTTTGTTGTCGGAGTGTGCCCAGGATACCTGTTCGCGGATGTTGGCGTGAACATAGTTGTATTTGTTCAATCCGGCACGCTCAGTCACAGCCCTGAAAGTAAGAAGATGCAGCTTGGGAGAACAGGATGCCACCACAACCCCGTCGAGTTTTTGTGCGGCAATATCCTCTACCATCTCCTTCTGATTGGAATCGGCACAGGCAAACATTGTGGTCTTTGTTAGAAAAACACCTTCCTCATTTTCCACAGCCTGACGTACTTTCTCCACATCAACGTAATCGGAGATGTTGCCGCCACAATGACACACATAAACGCCTATCCTCTTTTTGTATGCCTCCTTCAGTCTCTCCTCAGAGGGTGAGGTTTTTGCCTGCTGTTTGGTGTCTGATTTATTTGATCGTGCCTGTTTCATTTTTAATGTCTTTTTATCCGGGAATTATTTTGATACCCGTATTTCTGTTAAGTATTTGATGAACCTTATTGACTTATTCGACGCTTTCCTGTTCTTCACCTTGTTTCGAACCGGAAAGGTCATTTTCTCAGAGCCACTATTCAAGTTTGAATAATTCATCTCACCACTCTGGTGCATTAACAACTTATCACTAACCACTAACCACTGATCTCTAATCACTTTTCCATCGCCTGTTTTAAGTAGCTTATCGTTTGAGCTGATGCTGCGCCTCCCGAAAGTATCGAATCGGGGATGTCCATTGGTGCGGATGCCGTTCCTGCCACAAAAACCCCGTCGATGCTTGTCTTTGCCGGATTGGCAAGCATGTCTGTCTGCTGCACAAAGTTGAACGGGTCGAGTTCAAGTTTTTGGTTAGTAAAGGAGCTCGAAATCTCAGGATTTGCAAGTAACCCAACCGACAAAACGACCATATCGTGTTCGGCTTCTTTTACTTTGCCCTCTTCAATATCTTCGTACCTGAGGATCAGGTTTCCGTTATCTTTTTCGGTTATCTTACCTATCTTTCCTTTAACAAACTCAACACCCATTCCCTGTGCCTGGGCATAGAATTCGTTGAACCCTTTTCCGAACGCCCTGATGTGCAGGTAGTAGATGGTTACATCAGCCATAGGCAAAGCTCCCATCAGAAGCTGGGCCTGTTTGATGGAATACATACAGCAAACCTGAGAGCATATCGGGTTACCTACCGATTTATCGCGCGATCCCGTGCAAAGAACGTATGCAATGTTGTCGGGCATCTTACCGTCGCCGGGACGCAGGATGGTGTTGAACGGCCGTGTCGGTGCAAGCTGCCTTTCCATCTGCATCGAGGTGATCACGTTTTTGAATTTCCCGTAGCCGTAACGCGGGATTTTAAGCGGGTCGAAAAGATTGAATCCGGTAGCAACAACCACCGATCGTACTTTCACAAGGTACTCTTCCTCAGTTTGTGTAAAATCGATACAGTTGGTAGGACAAACCCGTTCACACGCTCCGCAGAGGGTGCAGTTCTCAATGTCGATGGCTGCTGCCCGCGGGCTTGCTATGCTGAACGGGATGTAAGCAGCCTTGCGGCCAACCAGTCCGTACTGGTACTGATCGGTAACACTAACCGGGCAGGCCTCCTCGCACAACTGACAACCGGTGCAGTCCTCCACATTCACGTATCGCGGCTGTTTTACCACCACTGCCTCGAAATTGTGTTCTGCCAGCTTTGTAACCTTTTTGGCTTCCGATCCTGTGAAAATCGTGATATTGGGATGCCTTGCTATCTCCGACACTTTGGGGGTGGTGATGCAGGCAGAGCAGTCGAGAGTAGGGAACACCTTACTAAGCATTATCATCTTGCCGCCTATTGTCAGGTCCTTTTCAACGAGCAGGACCCTGAATCCGAGATTTGCCAGGTTCAGGGCACACTCGCCTCCTGCAATCCCTCCGCCGACAACCAGCACATCGTATTCCAATATTTTTTTATGTTCGGACATGATCAGTTAATTATTGTTTGTTTTCATTTTGTTTTCCTCACCCCCTTACACAAATTTTCGTATTCAACTAAGCTTGACATTCTTTCCTTTCTCCCTGCCTAACGTCAGGCAGGCATTTGGAGAGGGGGATAAGAGGGGGTGAGGCCGCTTAACTTTCTTTTGCATTCAGCGTTTCCACAAAGCTCTTAACGTGTTTTACAAACGGCTCACTGCAAATGGAACAGATGGCTGCCATTTTAAGACGTGCGGGCTCCATTCCCAGCTCTTTCATTTTATCCTGTGTTTCCTGAACCAGCTTTCCGGTTTTTTCGGTACACGACTCGCCGTAGGGGCAGTCGGTGCCGTCGGCTGCAATGAACACACCGTCGAAGCCCTGTTCAAACGCATGCATTATCCACCGCGGCTTAACGGCACTTGAACAGGGCACGGTGATGGTGTAAACGGTAGGCGGATAGTGTAATTTCAGTAGTCCCGCCATATCGATGGCAGGGTCGGATATCTTCTCGGTTGAGAAGACAAGTATCTTTACACTGTTATTTACTTTTCCGCTGTTCATCATTATTTTTTTAAGAAGATCTTGAAATACCCTGACTCTTCGAGGGTACCGAGATATTCAAATCCTTTTTTGTTACACCACTTGGGGATATCCCTTCTTGTGCCTTCATCGGCTGAAAGAACTTCCATGATCTGACCTTTGTCGATCTCGCCGATCGCTTTTTTCGCTGCCAGCAGAGGGCCGGGGCATGATGTGCCGCGGGCATCAACTGTTTTGTCTGCTTTTAGTACTGATAATTCTTCCTGTGTCATGATTTCTGCTTTTTAAGATTAAATGAATAGGTTAATGTCCGACTCTTCGGCAGCAGTCATGTATTCACCAATGCCGCAGATGTCGTCGGCAAGGTCGATGAAATCATCCAGCTTTTCGCCGTGCCACACTTTGCCTGCGAAACCGCAAATGTGGATCTTTACATTAGTCATCTCTTTTGCATTGCGGAATGCTTCTGTCCAGTGCGGGGCATTCAGCCGTTTCAGTGAAGCAAGAAATTCATCCTGCTTGTCGGTTATCTCAGCCACCCTTTCGTTGGTCATTGCATTCTCTTTTTTAAATGCAAATGCGGCTTGAAGAAGCACGAAAATCTCTACATCCATATCCTCTGCAGCAGCTCCGCCAAGGATAACTCCGGCAGCAGTCAGTTTGTCAACGCTACCTGAGAAAAGTGCCAATGTCATTTTTTTGTTTGCCATTTTTTGTTCCTCCATTTTTAGATCATTATATAGGGATAATTTTCTTTAACAAAGTTACAACCTGTTTTGAGGTATTGTTCGAAAAACAACGTGAGAGGCGTCAAACAAGAATGTGATATAGATCACATTTTGGGAAAATAGTTATAAATTGCAGGAACAGGAGAAGGTGTAGTTTTGGTTATTTCAGGATGCGGGGGAAGAATAGGGATTTATGTTTTGATGATGTAAAAGAAATATTTAGCTGATATTTTTCTTGTAAATAAGATAGCTCTAAACATATTATAAAAAGACAAATCAAAAGGCAGCTTAAAAACAAAACAACTTAGGGCTGCATGGGATAATGACTTTTTACTAAATCTGATTAAAATTTAAATGCGTTGACCCAGATCTGTCAGTCTCTCCTGCTAAAAATCTGCTAACTTTTAATTACCTTTGCAGGTTCAAAAATCAAGGACGTGGGATCATCAGAAAAAGCAGAAAAAAGATTGCCTGAACAGGTAGAGGAGCAGGAGTACATCAATGTATACGGAGCGCGTGTACACAATCTTCAGAACATTGATGTATTTATACCACGTAACAAACTGGTAGTGGTAACCGGTTTGAGTGGCAGCGGAAAATCATCCCTTGCTTTCGATACAATTTATGCTGAAGGGCAACGCCGTTACATCGAGACATTTTCTGCCTATGCCCGCCAGTTCCTCGGCAACTTAGAGCGCCCCGATGTGGACAAAATAACCGGCTTAAGTCCCGTTATCTCCATCGAACAGAAAACCACCGGAAAGAACCCGCGTTCAACAGTTGGAACCATCACTGAAATTTACGATTTCCTTCGTCTGCTTTATGCCCGTGCCGGAGAAGCCTTTTCGTACGTTACGGGCGAAAAGATGATCAAGTACACCGACGAACAGATACTCAACCTCATCCTCGATAATTTTGAAGGGAAAAAGGTTTACATCCTCTCCCCTCTCGTTAAAGGTCGTAAAGGACATTACAAAGAGTTATTCGAGCAGATACGACGCAAGGGTTTTATACATGTTCGTGTTGACAGTGAAATAAAGGAGGTTGTTCACGGCATGCGTGTTGACCGTTACAAAAACCACTTCATCGAGATAGTGATCGATCGCGTTGTAGTAACCAGCAAAGATACCAAACGGCTGAAAGAGTCGATCAACCTTGCAATGCATCACGGCAAGGGAATTATGATGCTTGTTGACAAAGACACGAGCGAAGCCCGTTACTTCAGCCGTCAGCTGATGTGCCCCACTTCAGGAATATCATACAACGAACCGGCACCACACTCTTTTTCATTCAACTCGCCACAGGGAGCCTGTAAAAAGTGTAAGGGACTCGGTACTGTTGATGAGATCGATTTCGAGAAGATAATTCCTGACACTTCAGCTACCATACGCTCGGGCGGCATTACCCCGCTCGGCAAATACAAAAACAACCTTATCTTCTGGCAGATCGAGGCTATACTTGAAAAACACGGAGCAACAATAAACACTCCCATTAAAAAGATTCCCGAAGAAGCACTTGAAACCATCCTTCACGGTTCAAGCGAACCTATCACTTTGAAGAACACTCCCCTCGGAATAACTTCAAACTACTACCTGAGTTTCGACGGGGTGATAAAATACATCATCGATCAGAAGTCGAATGATACATCTATGAAAGCCCGTAAGTGGGCCAATCAGTTTATCAGGCATACAACATGTTCGGAATGCGGCGGACAGCGGCTGAACAAAGAGGCATTGCATTTTAAGATCGACGGTAAGAACATTGCTGAATTGTCGGCAATGGACCTGCGTCAGCTTGGCGAATGGCTGGAGAATCTTGAAGATCGTATGACCGAAAAGCAGAAGAAGATAGGTAAAGATGTACTTAAAGAGATACGGAGCCGGTTAAAATTCCTGCTCGATATGGGGCTCGACTATCTGTCACTTAACCGTCCTTCAATGACTCTATCAGGCGGAGAGAGTCAGCGGATACGTCTTGCAACACAGATCGGCTCGCAGCTTGTGAATGTGCTTTATATTCTTGATGAGCCGAGTATCGGACTGCATCAGCGCGACAACCACAAACTGATCAACTCTTTGAAACAGCTTCGTGATACGGGTAACTCTGTTCTTGTGGTTGAGCACGACCGTGACATGATGATGAGTGCCGATCATGTAATCGACATGGGGCCGTTTGCAGGCCGTCATGGCGGAGAGGTCGTGGCACAGGGAACGCCGCTGGAGTTGCTGCAAAAGAAATCACTCACCGCTGATTACCTTAATCATAAACGTAAAATTAAAGTTCCTGAAAAAAGACGTAAAGGTTCGGGTAAAAAACTTGTCATCAAAGGGGCAACAGGCCATAATCTGAAAGATGTTACCGTTTCGTTCCCCCTCGGCAGGCTTATCTGTATAACAGGTGTATCGGGAAGCGGA
>JAOZOF010000025.1:0-15341 GCA_029933425.1 Marinilabiliaceae bacterium | reverse complement strand
CGTTCCAACCCGGCAACTTACACTAAGATATTCGATGAGATACGTAAGCTGTTTGCCGAATTGCCCGAGGCAAAGATCAGAGCCTACAAGCCGGGACGTTTTTCATTCAATGTGGCAGGAGGCCGTTGCGAAACATGTAAAGGTGCCGGTGTTCAGGTGATAGAGATGAACTTCCTGCCTGATGTGATGGTTAAATGTCCCGAGTGTCACGGCAGACGTTACAATCGAGAAACACTTGAAGTGCGCTACAAAGGAAAATCCATCAGCGATGTGCTCGACATGACGATAAATCAGGCAGTGGAGTTTTTCAGTGCCATTCCCTCACTTCACCACAAACTGGAAACCATACAGGATGTGGGGCTTGGCTACATCACTCTCGGACAGCCCTCAACTACCTTGTCGGGAGGCGAAAGCCAGAGAGTGAAACTTGCTGCCGAGCTTGCAAAGAAAGATACCGGCAAAACCATCTACATCCTCGACGAGCCTACCACAGGGCTGCACTTCGAAGATATCCGTGTTCTGCTTGATGTGCTGAACCGCCTTGTTGATAAAGGAAACACTGTCATTATCATCGAGCACAACATGGACGTTATCAAAACCGCCGATTACATCATCGACATTGGTAAAGAAGGAGGAACCCTCGGCGGAGATATAATCTGTACGGGAACACCAGAAGAGGTTGCGGAGTGCGAGGATAGCTATACCGGAAAATACCTGAAAGAAGAATTAGGAAAATGATTAGTTATCGGATGACTCCGAAGTCATCCGATAACTAAAAATTTGTAATTTTGGTGAACATACTCACCAAATGTTCGTATATTTGGTGAGTACAATCGCCAAATATACAAAATATGATAAAACGATCTCTTCAATCAGTAATTGAAAAGTATATATTTTCAGGGAAAAGTATAATCCTTTTTGGGCCAAGGCAGGTTGGAAAGACAACTCTGCTAAAGGAAATATCCAAAAGGCAAATTGAAAAAGCAATATGGTTTAACGGTGATAATATTGAAGACCGTACATTGTTGAATGGTATAAATTCAGTTAAAGCAAAAGAACTTTTTCCTTCCGGATCTTTTGTCATCATTGATGAAGCTCAACGACTTGAAAATGCCGGATTAACATTAAAAATAATACATGATTCTTGTGACGGTATTCAGTTAATTGCAACCGGTTCAAGCTCATTTGAGCTTACTGACAAAATAAAAGAAACAATGACCGGGCGTAAATGGAGTTTTAAGCTATATCCCATTTCCCTGCATGAGTTAATTGAACATATAGGATTTATCGATGTCATAAGAACTCTTGAAACCCGGATAATATACGGTTCATATCCTGAAGTAATAAACAATGCAGGAAAGGAAAAAAATGTTTTAAAAGAATTATCTAACGATTATTTGTACAAAGATGTTTTTTCATTAAAAGATGTCAGGAAACCGGAGATATTAGAAAAACTGGTGAAAGCACTTGCATTTCAAATAGGGAATCAGGTATCATCAAGAGAACTGGCAAATCTTATTAAAACTGATAAAAACACTATAGACAAGTATATATATTTACTTGAAGAAGCGTACATAATTTTCCGGTTAAACTCATTTTCACGGAATCTGAGGAATGAATTAAAACGTTCGAAAAAGATCTATTTTTATGATACCGGGATCAGAAATGCTGTCATAGGACAGTTCTCGCCATTAGAACTTCGAAATGATACAGGTGCATTGTGGGAAAACATGATGATCGTTGAACGATTAAAAGCCATAGAGTACGGACAACATTACAGAAACGTATATTTCTGGCGCACAAACAGGCAACAGGAAATTGACTTTATTGAAGAATATGACGGCCGATTACATGCTTATGAGTTCAAATGGAATCCTGCAAAAAAAGTAAAAATACCTTTAACCTTCAGAAAAGCGTATCCGGATTCTTCTTTCGATGTTATTACAAAGGATAACTTTTATAAGTTTGTTAATGGGGTATCCGATTAAAAAGAAGCCCGACTAGACAAGCGGGCTTTTCCATTATAATTGAAACACTGATTAACACTCCATATTGCACGTCATAGCGAATCCCGTTTTACGGGATGAAGCAATCTCAAAACGATTGAGATCACTTCTTCGCTCACGCTTATAGCGATGACGCAGACATGCCGTCATGTTCTCAATATGCAAAAAACCTTGGACAAATTCTCGTAATGACAGTGGTTTTATACTTTTTGATCAACAATCCACTGCATTTACAAATAATCCTTTTATCAGGAACAGTGAATATATTTTTCCACAATCTTTTTGATCTCATCACTTTTACCATAAAGTCTTTCACTGAGATCTTTGTCATTGTAGGATTTTAACTGATGGATAAACCTGTCAATAGTTCCTCCCGGAAAGATGTTGTCCTGCTCAAAATAATGACGATATTTATCAAGTAGCTCAGCAGATTCCCAACAAGACTGAGGTAAACTCTCCAGTTTATCCAGAATATGTTTATTCTCAGGAGAGAAAATATTTACATTTACATATAACTCTTCTGCTCTTTTTAATGAATTTTCATCCATTAAACCTTTATGCGCTGCCACTATTAATCCTGCCATTAGATGATACAGATCGGCAGAACCGTCCGGAACACGAAACTCTACCGTTTGTTTTCCGGGGATATACGGGATCTTACTTATCTCCTGCGGATTAGCATCTTTGATCATATTTGTTTCTGCAACCCAGCCCAACGGTACACGGACAAGCACCGAGCGATTGGTATCTCCCCAGCATATTTTTGTTGGTGCTTCCTGGTGCGGCACCAGCCTCAGATATGACACAGGTACAGTGTTTCCAAATGCGGTAAGAGGTTTGGCCAGGTCAAGTAATCCTGAGATCATCTTTTTTGCAGCATCACTAAGTTGGAAGTTCTCTATCATTTTATTTTCACCATCTTTTACCAACATCATATGAATATGCAATCCGCTGCCTGCATTTCCCACTGTTATTTTAGGAGCAAAACTTATTTGAACCCCATGCTTTTTACCCAGCATACGCAATATCCATTTAGCTACCAATAACTGATCCACTGCATCGTCTGCACTAACAGGCATAAACTCTATTTCGTGCTGTTCATATTCTTTCTCTTCATCCGAGAAGTTCCCGACTTCAGAATGTCCATACTTGATTTTCCCCCCTGATTGTGCGATCAACTGCATTGCTTCAATTCGCAAATGTTCCCAGTGAGTAAAAGGCGACGATGTCTGATATCCTCTTTGTGGAGGTGCCTGAAATAAACTATCTGTTATTCCTGAAACATAATATTCAAGTTCACCCATGGCATAAAATTCGAAATCGGTATCTTTCCTGAAATTAAACATCGCCTTCTTGAGAATGTACTCCGGAGCACTCTCCAGAGGTTCTCCATCTGCTGTGTAGAACGAACACAGTATGTTCAAAGTCGGTCTCTCAGCAAAAGGATCAACAAAAGCAGTTTTAAAACGAGGAATTACATACAAGTCACTTCTGTCAGCATCAACGAATGAAAAGAGACTCGATCCATCCACCCTTTCTCCTGTCGATAGAACAGAATCAAGATATTCTTTACTTGTAATCACAAAATTGAGGGTTTTAAGTTTCCCGTCCTCTCCTACATACTTAAAATTCAGGAGTTCAATATCATTCTCATCAATGAATTGAATAATGTCGTGCTTAGTAAACTCCGAAGCCGGCTTTTTTAATTGACGAACCAATCTGTTTGGATTCATCAGGACTTCACGATCTCTCATAATTATAGATTTAGATTAGTAAAAAATCAAACAAATTTACAACTATTGTTATTTAACTAACACCACAAGGGTTAATGTTATAAAACATATACTTAGGACAGCTGTGGTAAAAGTGTTTATTCATGTCCCATCCTCAAAGCGCTCCGCGCACAGACATTCTGTGCCTTAGTGCCCGCCTGACCGTCGGGCAGGCCTCTGTGTTATTCAACTCCACATCGCTTCGAGCCCGAATAATCTGTATAGATCTGCCGCATCTGCGTCTCATTCACTATCCTGCTTCGCGCAAAAGTCCTCTGTGCCTCTGCGTCTCTGTGTTATTCCCATACTCCCATCTCTTTTTTGAAATCTCCCTCAAAAAATGTAATATTACAATACAACAAAAATTTCAAACAAATGAAATCGATAAAGATAAAATGCCTTAATAACAACCTGACCAAAGAATTTAAACGCGGAACAACACTTGCAGAGATTGCAGAGTCATTCAGCGTCAAACTTAAAAATCCCATACTTGGAGCAATGGTGAACAACCGGCTTGCCGAGCTCTCGTACGAAGTATTTCACCCGAAAAACGTAGAATTTATCGATATTACCCACCCCGACGGAATGCGCATGTATGTACGAAGTCTGACCTTTGTTCTTTACAAAGCCATTGGCGAAGTTTTTCCTGATGCACACCTCCGGGTGGAACATTCAATATCAAAAGGGATTTTCTGTAAACTATCAAATATTGATCATGAACCTTCAATTCAGGAAATCTTTACAATAGGACGACGGATGAGAGATATTATTGAGGCTGATCTTCCATTTATCCGTAAAGAAAAAGAGACTCACAAAGTTGTTACTATACTTAAAGAACACGGCCTGTACGACAAAGCAAGGCTGGTAAAGGACCGGGGACAGGTTTACTCGGCCTACTACAAACTCGACGGGCATGTGGATATGTTTTACGGCTACCTCGTTCCTTCAACAGGTTACCTGAATGTTTTTGATCTGAACAAGTACTACACAGGGATGTTGTTACAGTTACCTAAACCCGACAACCCTAATGTGGTGGCTGAACTGATAATTCAGGATAAGATGTTTGAGATATTTCAGGAGTTTGCCGAATGGAACAGAGTTCTTAAGATAACCAACCTCAGTGACCTCAACAGTCTGGCATGCAATGGCAAAGCCGAAACACTGATAAAAGTATCGGAAGCCTTACACGAAAAGAAGATAGCGCAGATAGCCGATAGGATAAATTCTAAAAAAGAAGACATAAAGATCGTTCTTATCAGCGGACCTTCATCGAGCGGAAAAACAACATTCAGCAAACGCCTTGCAATTCAGCTTCTAGTTTCTGGCATTAAGCCTCTCACTCTGTCGTTAGACAACTATTTTGTTGACCGCGAAAATACTCCGAAGGACGAGAACGGCGATTATGACTTCGAAGCTCTGGAAGCACTTGACGTCGAAAAGTTCAATGAAGATCTGAAGAACCTTCTTGCAGGTAAAGAGGTAGAGATACCGAAATTCTCTTTTGAAACAGGCAAGCGATTTTACAATGGTGATATTATGCAGATGGAAGAGAACAGCATACTTGTCATTGAAGGCATTCACGGTCTGAACCCCAAGCTGACACATCTTATTCCTGCAAAGTCAAAATTCAAGATTTATGTTTCAGCTCTAACATCCATTAACATAGATGACCACAACCGGATACCCACAACCGATAACCGTCTTGTTCGTCGCATTGTGCGCGATTACAAATACCGCAAATACACTGCCGATGACACAATATCCCGTTGGCCGAGTGTACGCAGAGGTGAAGAAAAGCACATCTTCCCGTTCCAGGAAGAGGCAGACATAATGTTCAATACAGCTCTGCTGTACGAACTGGCAGTACTGAAACCCCTTGCCGAACATATTCTTCACGAGGTAAGACCCGATTCACCGCAATATGCCGAAGCAACCCGTTTACTAAGATTCTTCAGCTACTTTAAGACCATCGACAGCAAGGAGATTCCTCCGACATCCATTGTAAGGGAGTTTCTTGGGGGGAGTAGTTTTAGTTATTAACTTTTCGTAAATTTACAGGAAGAAAAAATTATCGATCTTTTAACACATTGAAAACAAAGGAAGATTATAAAAAAATCCAACTGTTGCAAAATATGCAACAATTCAAAAGACGGTAAGAAACCATTACAAAAGTAATTGTGAACCTGATAAATAAAAACAACTAACTACGGCAAGAAGATATCACTGACAGCGAACGTCAAGGAATTTCTTGAAAGAAGTAGTTTCGATCAAAAGATAAACTTGTATGGATAAAAACGACATCAAAAGAAGAGAAAAGAAACTGTTAGAGTTAACAGGAGAATTTTGTTCTCAAAAACTGAATGATGATTATCTTGAGCTGTGTAAAAAGCTGATAAAGAAAATGGGAAGAAAGAGGGAGGTCCCTTTCAAAAGAGGGAAACTTGAAATATGGGCAGCTGCCGTTATTTATGCAATTGGCTCTATTAATTTCCTATTTGACAAATCATTTGAACCATATTTAACATCACAACAAATATGTGATTATTTCGGGGTAAATAAATCAACAGTTTCAAATAAAGCAGGACAGATCCGGAATATGTTTCGTCTGACTACTTTTGATAATGAATTTTCAACTCAACATATGACCGAAAGTAATCCTTTTAACGATATGGTAATGGTTGACGGTTTTATTGTTCCTTTATCTTCAATTCCTGAAGATCTACAAAAACTGGTAAGGGAGGAAAGAGCAGAAGGCAGAGATATTGAATTTACAACAGAACCGGAATAAAGTATAAAACTACAATTCGAGGCAAAAAATAAAAGACCGCATTGCCAAAGTCTGGGGAAAGGACAAAAAAGAGGAATAGTCATTGAGCATGGGCAGCCGAGCCGGAAACGGAATACAAAAAAGATTGAGAATTTATTACGCAAACAACCTGCACATGAAAAAAGAACTCCGATATCCTTTATTTTTCATAGTAATAACTCTTGCTGTCAGCTGGTCATATACAATAGTGATCTTTTCAAAACCGGAAACCATTCAATTCTTTCCATTCATCATGCTGATACCTGCCACAGTGGGAATTATCATGAATGCAGTTCGGTACAGGTCACTGAAGCGGGTATTCAAGCCATTGACAAACAGAATAAACCTAAAGTCTGTTTTGTTCGCATTTCTCTACCCTGTTCTGTTTCTGGCAATAACAGCTATTCTGGTAGTATTAACAGGTTTCGGCGAACTTAACACTGATAAATTATCAGGGCTTGCACTTTATCCGTCCCTCGGTACCATAGCCTTCGGATTTCTTTTGATATTTGGAGAAGAGTACGGATGGAGGGGATTTTTATTGAAAGAGCTGGCAGAAGCCAAAGGGAAAATTTTCGCTGCAATCGTAGTGGGCCTGGTATGGGCAGTTTGGCACGGGCCCGCAGTATTTGAACTGGCAACATTCACGAACATGGAAAACCCGGCTCTTATTTCAATTATCCAAATGAGTGCCGTATTCGTTTTTTCATTTCCGTTTGCATATTCCTACTTTCTTACAAACAATATCCTGCCTCCCATGATATTTCATTTCGTGTGGAACTTTTACAACCCGTTGTTGCTTGGGGATATCTACATGAACAAACCCGGGATCGTTGAAGGAAACATACTTTATATTAACGGAGAATCACTAGCAGGAATAATTATTGGATTACCTTTTATATTTTGGTATATTTATAAATACAAAAAAGCATGAATTCTCATGGAAATAAAATATAAACCAATCGGAGTCATTCATTCACCGTTCAAAGAGCCGAAAGAAACCCCTATACAATCGGCAGCAGCAAAAGGAATTAATGGTTCGGTGGAAGTATTTCCGGAATTTGTTAAAGGATTAAAAGACCTTGGTTCTTTTTCCTACATCATTTTATTCTATCACTTTCATTTATCCAAAAAAACGTCGTTGGAAGTTATGCCGTATATGGATACCAAAACACACGGAGTCTTTTCAACACGGGCACCGAGCAGACCTAACCACATTGGCATTTCAACAGTCCGGCTTACTTCAATAAAGGGAAATATTCTTCATGTTAAAGATGTTGACATTGTGGATGGCACTCCTCTCCTCGATATAAAACCTTATGTCCCCGAATTTGACATAAGGCAGGATGTTACAACAGGATGGCTCGAAAAAAACATAAATAAACTGCCGGACACTAAAGATGACGGCAGATTCACAAAACAGTAACACATACGATACTATACCTCCCAATATTTCACTATACAAGCATGTTCCATCATACACTTACAGAACAAAGGCTTAACGCGCTGAAGTTATGAATATCAATACAAAATAATCCTCCGGCTTCGAGCCAAAATCAGAAAGTTGAATAAACCGCATAGTGATAGTATTACTAATGGCCAATTTGGGATAAGCCCATACTTATAACCCCAGAATGATTAACCCGCATGTCCCGAGTATTCGGGATTAGTTCAGCTCGTGCCTCGCTTCCTAATGGCCAATTTGAGTTAAATATCACTGCAGGATTAATTTTCATTTCTTTCCCCCCTCAGTTCCTGTCTTTTAATAAATGTATCAGGAAGTAACCCCTTTTTCACATTCGGCTATTAATATCCCGGCATTTACTAAAAATAAAACAAACTGAAAATTTGTAATCTTTTGATTGTAGGAACATACGGCCCCCGAAGCTATTATCGGGGCAGGCAGTATGTTCCTACAAAATTATGGCAATTTTGGATTAAAGCCACGTCACTACTCTTAAACTAAAAAATAACATGGAAAATCTGAAGGTTTATAACTAAATTTGATAAGCTCGTGGAAAATGACGAACTAACAAGTAACAATTATTGTAAAATTAACCAGAAAAGGGACTTTTAACATGAAAAGGATTATTCTTTCAACATTGATCACAGTTTTAGTAAGTCTGACCGTTTCGGCTCAGATCTACGACACTTTCGGTAACCGTATCCCCTCGAAACAAAAGAAAACAGAAATAAAAAAAGGGGAGAACAAAGTTGATGCACAGGGACGCAAACAAGGAGTGTGGGAAAAATATTACGACAATGGCAACCTGATGTACAAAGCAACTTTCAGGGATGATAAACTTGTCGGAGAAATGACCAGGTATTTCAAAAATGGTAATCCCAGCGTTAAAATAGTTTATGATGAGAACGGCAAATACGGAAAAGCAAAACTGTTCAACGAAAGAGGGAAACTCATTGCCGAGGGAATATACTTTGGGCAGCTTAAAGACAGCACCTGGACATTTTACGGTGAAGACGGCAAAGTGAGCGCAACCGAAGATTACAATAAAGGGAAAAAGGACGGCAAAACATTGATCTACTATCCTAACGGTAAAGTTGCCGAGGAGATAAACTGGAAAGATAACAAGAAGGAAGGAGACTGGAAGCAGTTCTTCAGAAGTGGTCGCATAAAAACAAGATCACAACACGAAGACGGCAAACTTGAAGGTCCTTATACTTTCTATTTCGAGAACGGCGACATAGAGATCAAAGGTCAGTACAAGAATGACAAAGAAGAAGGTACATGGACCTTCTACGATGAAAAAGGAAATGTTAGATATAAAATAGAATTCAAGGAAGGTAAAGTTCAGAATCCGGAGGCTCTTGACAGTTTAATGAACAAAAGACTCGAAAATTACGAGAACTCAAGACACAATCTGAAGGACCCTGAACTATACCGTAATGACCCGGACGGATACATTCGTGGAAAATAATTGAGCATTAAGCAAAAATTATCAACCTCTGCCGGTATAATCAGTATATTTCAAATGAGAATGAAAACGAACCTGAAAATATCGATACTTTTATTGCTGATGATATCCGCAGATATCTTTGCTACCGATTACGGATATTTCATCACTTTTACCGATAAAGCCGGCACTCCTTACACCATTGACAAACCGGAACAGTTCCTTTCGGCACGGGCAATTCAGCGACGACGCAAACAGGATATACCTGTCACAGCTACCGATCTGCCCGTTAATCCTAATTATGTGAACAATCTTCAAAAGCTGGGAATTACAATAAAATATACATCAAGATGGATGAACGGTTGTATAGCTTTCAGTTCTGATGCGGCTCTCATGGACACACTCGACAAGTACAGCTATGTTAAATCAGTTGATCTGACATATAAGCCTTCATCGTCGGGTTCTGCAAAGCTTGAAAAAGAAAAAGCAGGACTTAAATCAGGAGGCACAAATAATCCTTACGGAAGTGCATATAACCAGATCAATACAGTGAACGGAATATCTCTTCACGACAGAGGATATAAAGGGCAGAATAAGATCATTGCCATTATCGATGCAGGTTTTTACGGAGCTGACCAGCTACCGGCTTTCGATCATCTCTGGGAGAATGGTCAGATACTCGGCACTAAAGACTTTGTTGACCCCAATTCAAACATTTTCCTTGAACACAATCATGGAATGAATGTTCTTTCAATAATTGGCGGAGAAATAGATGGATCGTTCATGGGAACAGCACCGGAGGCAAGCTTCTGGCTGCTGCGATCGGAAGATGTGAACTCTGAATATCCCATAGAGGCCGATTACTGGATATGTGCTGCTGAATTTGCCGACAGTGCAGGTGTTGATGTTATAAACACATCGTTAGGTTACAGTGAGTTCGACGACCCTGACATGAACTACTCCTATTCAGACCTTGACGGAAACACGATCAGAATATCAAAAGCTGCCGATATTGCTGCTGCCACAGGAATGATAGTTGTGATAAGTGCCGGTAACGAAGGGAATAAATCATGGCGCTACATAACTGCTCCCGCTGATGCAAGAGGTGTAATAACCGTGGGAGCTATGGATAAAGACAGCATAATAGCTCCTTTTTCATCATTCGGCCCTACGGCTGACGGAAGGATAAAACCTGATGTTACAGCTATGGGAGTTTCAAATGCCATTCAACTTACAAACGGATCCATAGGAACAGGCAACGGAACATCTTTCTCTGCTCCGGTCATAACAGGACTGATGGCATGTCTGTGGCAATCAGTGAGCGACATGACGGCAAGAGGTGTTAAAGACCTGATGCTCGAATCATGTAACAATTATTCGTCACCGGATAACAGCATGGGATACGGCATCCCGAATTTCAAAACAGCTTACAACACTTCGTCGAAGAGTCATGCAAAAATGAACAACGACAAGTGGAATGTTTATCCTAACCCCTTCGTGAACCAACTGATCCTTACCACAAAAGAGAACATTGCAGTTGACAGGATAGAAGTGAGTCTGTACGACATCACAGGACGACTTAAATACAAAGAAACTATCACTGCATCGCCTAAAATTTATCTTGACATTCCTTCTTATTTGACCGGCGGATTGTATATCTTGCATATCAAAGAAAACGACATTGTTTCGCAGTACAAGCTGATGAAGAACCCTTGATCTTTTAAGGGATCATTTAATTGATTGGTATATGCAGGAACCCGTAACTCTTCATGAACTTACTAAAAGTGTGAAAGAAAAGATAACAACATCTTTCCCGGGATTAGTATGGGTCATTGCCGAAATAAGCGAGATACGTACCAACCGTACGGGGCATTGCTACCTAGAACTGATAGAGAAATCCACCGAAAAAGAAGATATCGTTGCAAAAGCTAAAGGAACAATTTGGTCATTTACCTGGCGAATGATAAGACCGTACTTTGAAGAAGCAACAGGTCAATCGCTGAAAGCAGGAATGAAGGTATTGTTCAAAGCATCAGTTGAGTTTCACGAGATATATGGATTCAGCCTGAACATTAAAGATATCGACCCGAACTACACCCTGGGTGACATAGAACGGAAAAAACGCGAAACCATTCAAAGACTTGAGAAGGAAGGTATTATTGATATGAATAAAGAGACCTTCCTGGCACCTGTTCCTCAGACGATCGCCATAATCTCCTCTCCCACTGCTGCAGGTTACCAGGATTTCGTTCATCAGTTAGAGAACAATTCCGAAGGTTTCAGGATATATCATCATCTTTTCCCCGCCATAGTTCAGGGTGATGATGCTCCCGCTTCCATAATTACAGCACTCGAACACATCTACGAATATGAAGATATCTTTGATGCCGTCATACTTATCAGAGGGGGCGGCTCCTCTGCCGACCTGATGTGTTTCGACGATTACGAAGTTGCATCGAACATTGCCCAGTTCCCCTTGCCTGTGCTTACAGGAATAGGACACGAACGTGATGTCTCGGTAGCCGATATGGTTGCACACACACATCTGAAAACACCGACTGCAGTTGCAGAGTTCATTGTTCAGAAAATAACTGATTTCTACCTCTATCTTGAAGGACTTCAAACAGCTTTTACCGACATTGTCTCCAGAAAAATAACCAATAAAAAACAACACGTTGATATGCTTGCTCAAAGGATCACTCCTTTGGTAATAAACAGCATTGATAAACAGAATAAATATCTGGAAAATATTGCAGTCGGAATAAAACGTGCGACAAGTTCTTTTGTCAGCATGCAGGATCAGAAACTCAGCCATCATACCAATGTGGCAAAATACCTTACTTTAAAATCTTTAGAATCAAAAAAACAGGATATCGACTTTTTCCGCTCCAAGCTTAAAATAGAAACAAAGAATTATTTCAAACTTAAAGAGCAGGGTCTGCATCTTATGGAAGAAACAATAAAACTGTCAGATCCTGTGAATATTCTTCAAAAAGGATACTCGATCACGTTTAAGGATGATAAAATAATAAAATCTGTTTCCAACCTTAAAAACGGCGACAGCATTGAAACAAAACTGAAAGACGGAAGTATCATTAGCAAGGTCAACCTGATAAAAAATAAGTAATCTTTTTTTTAATCAATGTATTTTATATTTTTATGCGACTTAAAAGGGGGATACCAACAAAAAAAATGAGTTTTAAAAATAAAACACTGGACCTGATCCTGATATTTGTTTTACTATCTGCTTCTTTTGCTTTTGCTCAGGACAGTATCTCCATTATTAAAAATAAGATATCGGAAGCACCTGCCAGGAAACATTACAACCTGTACCTGAGTCTCGCAAAACTTGAGAAAGACTCCTCAATAAGCAATAAATATATACATGAGGCTATCAATTCGGCCATTACTCACAACACCAAGGAAACACTGGCAAATATTTATCTTGATGCTGCCAAAATAAGTTTCGACAAAGGGTTTTATTCTAATGCCCTCAACTACTGCAACTCAACTATCAATATCGCTGCAAAACTCAAAAAAAACGATCTCATTGCTGAGGCATATAATTATTACGGTTGGATTTACGCAAAAAAACATCAGTATGAAAACGCCATACAGTATTTTCTGAAATCCATTGAGTTCTATGAAAAAACCGGATCACTGGAAAAGACGGGCGACATTTATAACAGCATTGGAGCAGCATACTGGCGATCAAAAGAATACTTAAAAGCACTTGAGTTCTTTGAAAGAGCGTTACAGATAGGCAGCGATTACAATAACTTAATTTTACAGATCAAAGCAAACATAAACTCAGGAATAATTTACGAGAATCTCTCCCAGTATGACAAAGCCCTCGAACATCAGCTTAAAGCTCTGGAACTGGCACAAAAAGTAAAATCACCTGTACTCAGAGCCAACATCTATGTAAATATCGGCAACATTTATTTCTATCTGAATCAGTACGAAGAGTCAACAAACAGTTACCTTAAGGCACTGGATATCTACATTAAAGTAGATGACAAGAACGGGCAAAGCACCTGTTACAATAACCTGGGTGAGTGTTATCTGAAGCAGAACAAGATAGACCAGGCCATAAACTACTACCAGAAGGCCCTGAAGTATGCAGAAGAGAAAAAAGATACGGCGACCATTTCGCTGGTCCTTCTGAACATCGGAAATGCTCACAGGCTGGCAAACAGGTTGAATACAGCCAATGCAACCCTTAATAAAGCTCTCTCATTATGTTCCAACTATTCCGATCCCGGGGTTGAGAGTGAGATATACCTTTATCTGGGAGAAACAGCTGCAGCCCTTAACAGACCTAAAAAGGCTTTGAACGACTTTAATAATGCAATGAAACTGGCAACAAAAATAAATGACAGGCAACTTTTACTGAAGATCTACAATTCGCTTGCCGGTTTTTATTCCAATCAGGGGGACTACAAGAATGCATACATCTTTAAAGATAAATACGCAACTCTTAGCGATTCGATAAACAATAAAAAGATGCTGGAAAATATGGCAAAGATGAATGCCATTTACCAAACCTATCAGGATCAGGCTACGATACTTAACCTTCAGAAAGAGAATATATCGCACAGTAAGGAGCTGATGCAGGAGAGAAACAGAAGGATCCTTTTCCTGATCGTGAGCATCTCATTTCTTATAATTATCATAATACTGCTTGTATTGTTCCTTTATCGCCGAAGGACAGCAATACAACTCAGGGAAACGAATGAGGAACTGAACAACCTGAATGCCACAAAGGATAAATTTTTCTCAATAATTGCCCACGACCTCAAGAGTCCTTTCAACTCACTTCTCGGCTTTTCCGAAATGCTCGCCCTACATGCCGAATCGAAGAACATTGATCAAGTCATAGAATACAGTAACATAATCAACAACTCTACGAAAAAACTGTTCAACCTTGTTGAGAACCTTCTGCAATGGTCAAGGGCACAGTTGGGAACAACAAGATATACTCCTGAACAGACCGATATTCATCTTGTGGCCAATAACATAATCTCACTGCTCAGGCTCAATGCTGAAGAAAAGGACATTGTCATTTCATCGAAGATACACAAAGACCTGACAGGCTGGATAGACGTGAACCTGTTCAATACCGTTTTGCGAAACCTTCTTTCCAATGCAATTAAATTCTCCCGTGTTGGCAGCATGATAAAGGTAACGGGAGTACGCGACGGTGACATGATAAGGATATCGGTATCCGATTCCGGGGTCGGCATCAGACGCGAAAACTTAGAAAAGCTGTTTGACATAGGGACCAACATTACCACCAAAGGTACATTCAACGAAAAAGGTACCGGTTTGGGACTGATACTTTGTAAAGAGTTCGTTGAAATAAATCAGGGTAATATATGGGCAGAAAGTGTGTACGGTAACGGAAGCACATTCCATTTTACTGTACCCGTTTATGATGAAACCAAACACCAGCCGTCATGACAAAAAAGAAAATAAGCTACCGTGAAGCAGTGGAAGAGATTGAAGACATCCTGTCAAAGATCGAAAATGAGGAACTGGATGTTGATGAACTTTCAGACCAGGTAAAACGCGTAAGTTCACTCATCAAGATATGCAAGGAAAAACTTTTTAAAACACAGGAAGAGGTTGAGCAGATACTTGACGAAATAGACGAATAGTATTTTCTACCCCTCATTCCCCTGGGGAAGTAAATAGCTAAGTCCCCTTTAATCATCAGACAGGGATTTAGGGGTCTTACCTAGAGGTATGAAATTTTAATTTTCTGAATATCACAACTGCTTTTTACCATCAAGCAGATAAACGATCACATCTCCGTCTCCTTCAAAACTTATCGTAAAACTGT
>JAOZOF010000169.1 GCA_029933425.1 Marinilabiliaceae bacterium | reverse complement strand
ATCAACAAAATATTTAATTGCCCTCCCCATCTAAACTAAAACACTGCTAACATTTAGGGTGAAAACGGATATTATAATTAACTTTATTGTTGGTTTACCATTAAAATTCAAGTCGCATGAAAAAGTTATCCTCAATCCTTGCAGCTCTGTTATTCGCAATCACTCTGTCAGCCCAGAGCAGCAAAGTGTTCGACGATCTATCGATGACAAGTAAGATACTTAAAAGCGAAAGGAAATATGCAATTTACCTGCCACCCGGCTACGAGACATCGCAGCGAAGTTATCCCGTCCTGTACCTTCTTCACGGTTCGGGTGATGACCAGACAGGCTGGATACAGTTCGGCGAAGTACAGTTCATTACCGATAAAGCCATCGAAGAGGGGAAAGCAACTCCGATGATAATTGTAATGCCGGACGCCAACACAGGTAAAAAAGGCTATTTCAACGATGTAAAAGGCGATTGGCGTTACGAAGATTTCTTTTTCGAGGAGTTCATGCCTTACATCGAAAAGACCTATCGCATAAAGAGAGAAAAAGAGTTCAGAGCCATTTCAGGACTTTCCATGGGTGGAGGCGGCACTTTTGTGTATGCCCTTCATCATCCCGAATTGTTTGCATCAGCTTGTCCGATGAGTGCTGCCGCACGGGATATGTCACCTGAAGAGATAGTGAAAAAGTACATCGGGTCTGATGCCGGCTTTCCGAAAAAAGAGATAACAGATTACTACAACAAATACAACATTCATGCTTTACTTGAAAACACCTCTGTGGAAAAAATAAAAAAGGTTCGTTGGTACATCGACTGCGGTGATGACGACTTCCTGTACGAAGGAAATTCACTTATTCACATTGCTATGCGGAAGAAAGGTATTCCGCACGAATACCGCGTTCGCGATGGCAAACACAACTGGAGCTATTGGCGCAGTTCACTTCCCGAAGTGTTGAAGTTTATAAGTGAAGGATTTCACAGATAAAACATGACCATACGCGTTTAATCCAATCTATCAAAATAAGAATATATTTCGTTCCTACGGAACTATGTTGCTCAGCTTGGCCCAACAAGGGATTAAAATCCCTTGTTAGAACATAACCTGCCTCCGGCAGTATCTTAGTCCTGTAGGGACAAAATATTACAGCAAGGGGCAATGCCCCTTGAGAAAGAAATCAAGAGTAATAAGTTCCATAGGAACGGTATAAAACAATCCAGATATTATGGTTAAAATAATTAAACGGGATTTTCCTGCTTGAAAAATAATAGTACCCCAAAATTGAAACACTTATGTTTATCCTTGACCTTCCTTACGTATCAGAATTCCTGTTAAAGACCATCGAAAGAAACAATTTCAAAGTAATCGACACACCTGCTTCAAAGCAAGTCACTTCAGGCAGAGCCTTAAACCTGATATCCGAAGAAGAGGCTGTGAGAATATTGAAAGAAGACCCGCAGACACCACTTTACACAAACTCTGAAAACTCAATTGCCTGGGTTGCCGACAACCTCTCTTTCACCTCCTTACCGGACCACATTCAGATCTTTAAGGATAAGGTCAGGTTCCGGGAACTTGTGAGGGATATATTCCCCGATTTTGTGTTCAAGGCAATCGATTTGCACGACCTGACATCATATCAGCCTGAAGAAAAGGATTACCCTTTTGTGCTAAAACCGGCTGTCGGTTTTTTCAGTCTCGGGGTGCATATCATTCACGACCGGTCACAGTGGGATAATGCAGTGAATGAAATAACAGGGAAGGACATGCAAACCATTTATCCCAAAGAGGTGATCGACAATTCTGTATTTATCATCGAAGAGTACATCGAAGGCGAGGAATACGCAGTTGACTGTTATTTCGATGCCAAAGGATACCCGGTCATTCTGAACATACTTCATCATAAATTTTCATCAGGCACCGACACCAGTGACAGGGTTTACTCCACCTCAGCAGAGATCATCAGGAACAATCTGAAACAAACAGAACAATTTCTTTCGATGATCGGCAAAAAGGCCGGATTGATGAATTTTCCGCTCCACGTTGAGCTGCGAATTGACAACGATGGACGCATCATGCCCATTGAAGTAAATCCATTGCGATTCGGCGGATGGTGCACTACTGCAGACCTGGCCTTCCATGCTTACGGGATAAACTCGTACGAATATTTCATGAAAAGTAAAAAACCGGACTGGGATAAAGTATTTGAGGAAAAAAAGGGAAAGATTTACAGCATCATCATTCTGAACAATAATTCGGGGATCGATGCTGAACGAATAACCGGATTCAATTACGATCTGTTTAAAAGCGATCTCGAGAATCTGATTGAGATGCGCAAGCTCAGCATTAAAGAATATCCGGTATTCGGATTTGCATTTACCGAAACAAGCAAGGACAATGAAAAGGAACTGGAAAAGATACTTGTTTCAGACCTTAAAAGGTACATTCTGACCTGATCCTGAAAAATTTACGATTCCAGGTAAGGTGTCACTACTGAGAGTTAGCAGAGTTCTGTTCTGCCTGTTTTTTCACCTTGTGGTCGATGCGAATATTCGGGGAAGCAAATGTGTAAGCAATAACATCACCACTCTCGTCATATTCTTTCCTGAAATTCAGAAAATTACCCGTCAGTTTATTGATCACTTTCACACCTCCTGCGAGCAGCCCGTTATCAGTATTGTTACTGTTGTGCATAACAACAGGATTAATGGCAGGTTTTTCGTCCATACTTCTTAAATAGCTGATGTAAAGAGGCATGATCTGATCAAGAGCGATCTCGTAACCATTAACTTTTACCGGCTTCAACACATCGTTCACTCCTTTGGGAGCAAGCAAAGCTAGCTCAGGTGCAGCCTGCTTCTGTATGACTTCATGCGTAATTTTACTTTGTTCTGTTCTGATCCCGGGTTCAGTAGCCGCGTCAATGCTCTCTTTTTCTTTGTTAACAGCAACAATAACTGTTTCTCCGTCAGTACCTGTATCTGTGATCTTAATTGCATCGTCACCGGAAATATTTTGTATCTGCTCCTGCACCCCGGCGACACTTCTTTCAGGCAGCGTTGATCCTGACCTGAATGTAAACCATGATACGGCAAAAAGCAGGATCAGAATTGCCACGGCTGCAACTCTGTTAAATGTTTCATTACTGAATGCGGGAACAAGTGTCACCCTCTTAAGGCTGTTCTTCCCGGTGTATTTTACTCCAGCATCGGCTTTCAGAACTATTTTGTCAAACAGATGCTGCTCCTTCAATGCCCCCGGGTATGTTCTCATAAGCAGAGCATACTCATTTTGTTCCTCTTCCGTTAACAAACCTTCTGTCTTTGCGATGTGCAGATATTCGTTCCGTGTCAGCTCCCCGAAGCTCTCATTATTTTTTTTAAGAGATACTTTTTCGTCAAAAACAAGGGTATCTTCCGGAACAAGAACGGCATTTTCGAATTCCTCAAGCTCTTCCTTCAGATCAGGGTTAAGGTCAAGGAACCGGCGTACCTCTTCCTCTTCGGCAGTATTCAGATTGCCTTCGATCAGATCGAGCATCCACTCTTCGTAATTCCCTATGTTTATCCTCTCCTTCATATTCAAATAACCGCTTCAATTCTGCCAATGTATGATTTCAGGAACTTCCGGGCCCTGAAGATGTAAACCTTCACCTGCGACTCCGACAGTCCTGTTATCTCACTTATCTCGTTGTATGCATAGCCTTCATAATCACGCAGCAGAATAACCATTTTTTGCTTTTCGGGAAGCTGCTCCAAAGCACGGTGAAGAAGTTCGTTCAGGTCAGAATACGAGTTTGAATAACTAAGCTCCTTTTCATTCACCTCTTCCCAATCGCCCCGTTTCTTTTCTCTTCTTACCAAGTCTATCAAAGTATGGTATGCAGTAGAGAAAAGATAACTCTTCACCTTTGAGTAATTTACATTCTTGTGGTTCTTCCACAATTTCTCGTAGGTATCCTGCACAATATCTTTCGCTTTGTCTTCGTCCTTAATGTTTTTCAGAACAAAGCGGAATATCGCATCAGAATAGAGATCTACGGCTTGGTTATACTCTTCAGTGATCATTAATTAACTATACTCAATTATTAAGACGAACTAAGTTTCCCATAAGTTACAATATTTTTCATTATTGAAGGCAGTATATAGTTCTCTAATATTTTTTCGGGTTGTTGACCTTTATTGTTTCTATAATTTCCGGAAGTAATTACTACAACTACGTTCAATTCAGGGATTATAAATATATACTGCCCACCGGCACCTCTTGCTTCAATTGACTTGATTTTCTTCCCGATAAAATTATAAGTATTATGCCACCATAAATATCCATAGCCGTTTTTATCCGTTGTGTTTTCTAAATTCAGATAATCTTTAAACGATTTTTCAACCCACTCTTCAGAAAGAACTCGTCTGTTTTTCCAAACCCCTTTGTTAAGATATAACTGTCCGAATTTCAGCATATCTCTGGGTATTAAATACATTCCACCGCCAAAATAAGGATTGCCGGACATGTCAGACTGTATGATGTAATTAGAAATGCCTAAAGGTAAAAACAGGTTTTCGTCCATAAACATTTCTAATGGCTCTTCTACAACAGAACTCACTGCAACACCAAGCAAATAAGGATTTGCAGAGCCATAATTTGCATGAGTAAACGGTTCATTGATCATTGGTGCTTCCAAAATAGTTTTTGTCCAATCCGTTGTTCTTTGATAATTGTCTTCTGTGGCAGGCGATCGTGGATTAGCATTTATGCCGAAATCAATAGCATCTATACCTGAGCTCATTGTCAGCAAACTTTGAATCGTGATCTTTGATTTTAAACTTTCTTTTGTGTATTGATATTTTTCAGGGAGAAACTCATAAATACTCTGCTTCTCATTTTGAATTAATTTTTTATCAATTGCTAAACCCACAATTGCGGAAGAAATACTTTTTGAAGCTGATCGCATATCGTGAGGAATAACTGCATTAAAGCCTGAAAAATAGTTTTCATAAATAATTTCGCCGTTTTTAGCGATTACGACGCTTTCTGTTTTATTCAGTTTGTTACTATAAATGTCATTCTCCATTTCAGGAAGAGACAATTGATCTTTTGCAAATTTCCAGCCATCACCTAGCTCTAGTTTTTTGTTTGATGAAAAGCTGCCAATTACCCAATCGTTTTCTGTTTTTTGTAATGATACAGTTGTAACAGGTTTGTTTCCAAGATCAATGTTTAACAGAATTTCAGATGGTTTCAGAACCCCTTTAAATTGCAAGCCTGTTTTAAAATCAGAAAATGAAATGGTGTCTTTTTCTTTTTGGAAGTTTGCACACCAGGTTCCTGTAAATCGGTCATCTCCGAAAATGGGATATGCCTGATATTCATTCCCTGAGCCATTTTCAACGCTTAAATATAAAGTTCGGGACATCAAACGATCAACCATTAAAACATTCCACTTTCCTGTAAAATTATTTCCTTCTTTCTTAAGTTTTATATGGTAAAATAGAAATCCTGATTTGATAAAACCGTTTATTTCTGATTGCTTCTTGTTTATTATTCCTTCAAAATATATATTATCATCTATCGGAAGTTGAATCTCATTTTCGAATACAAATTTTTTATTTAAGATTTCGTGTCCGTTGGAAATGATGAATTGCGAACTTCCACTAGCCGGTTTTGTTATGGTTATTTTAAGATTGAAGGCATTCTTGTCTGCTATTTTTCCTTGCCAACCGCCTGTGTAATCTTTCATATCTTGTCCGTAACCCGATATTGAAAGTATAGTTAAGATGAAGATAAGAGATAACTTCATAAAATCTGTTTTATGTAAAATATCCGCCAACACTCTTTACCTTTCTCCTTTTCCCTCTCTAATATTTTTCTGCTTTATCGGCAAGCTCTTTCAGGTCTTCAACTTTAAAATTACCAAAAAATGATATGATAATACCGCTTCCTTTGTCATCGTCTTTATCTGCCACTATCACATGGCACTCCTTTACCCTGTTACCGCTCCGAAGCACCATGATATCAACATCATCGTCATCATCCGCGTCTTTATCAATATCACTCGGCTTAACTTTTTTGTATCTGCCTGACAGATACTTTAAAGCCTGCTTTCGCAAATCCACAGAATTATCTTTATCGGAAGGATCGTAAATAAGGATCTTTATCCGGTTCAGGTCTCCCGTAATATCACTATCGTCAAAGTCCATGTCAACAAAATCGATCAGCTTCTTTGAGAACGACATTATGGTCACTCCGTCTTTTCCATCCATACTCTGAAAAAACTTGTCGGAAGGGCTGTTTTGTGCAGTAAGAACAGGTGCTGCAAGTATCAGTGTTAAAAATATGATTGTAAGTTTCATGATAATTATGTTTTGGTCCGGAAAGCCGGACAATTAAAATTGATAACTGTTTTTTAATGCGTATGACTGATCATCGAAAGAGAGAAGCTCAGCGCTGAAATTGTCGTCCTGATCCTCTTCAAAATAGTCAGTATCCTCACTGATGATGAGATATCGAAGGTCCGGGCTGACCCTGTAGTTGATACTGTCGGGCAGCTGGATAGTCACAGTAACCTCCTGCCTGCGTATCATTGCCTGATCGCCGAGAGTAAAGTATTTGTCGAGCATCAGAACCGAATCCTTTTGCTGGAAGAAATACTCTGTATAGGTTGCATTCTTTTCGGCATCAGCCCTGCTGTAACCTCTCGCTTTTTTCTTCACGATGATCTTAAATTTATCTCCTCTTTTTATCACGATATCAGGCTCTCCTTCAATTATCAGTTGACCCTCATCCGAGGTGTAGAGATCAATTTTGTCCATATCCATCAGGAAGGACCCGTACCTGTCAGCACCCGAATTTCGTATTGTTTTAATGTAAAGAGTGTCTGACGAGATGGGTTGAAGTTCTTTTTCAATAGTAACGTACGATTTCTTTTTCATGCTTTTGGCCACATCGATACCTGTGTACATGATTAATCCAAGACCAACAAACCAAAGAATGAATGAAAGTATCACGATAAGCAGTCCGCGTCCCGGGAATCTGAAGATAAGTTTCAGCCCGAGGTAAAAAATCAGAAGAAGCGGCACACCAGCAACTAAAACTACCGCAAAAGTAGCAAGAGTGATATCTGCTGAGGACAATAGCCGGTGGGGCAGTTCGTACAGGAACCTGGCTTCGGGAAGTATCTCGCCCAGTGAACTGTTGGCAAATATAAAGACAGACATAAGAGATATCAGCGACATGAAGCTCACCACCGCAAGGACTAATCCTATAACCGTACTAAGCACATCACCGGAATTGTGAACCACCGACGACATTACATCCCGTCGATAATAGTTGTTTTTGTTGTAACCTGCCGTACTTCCGGCTGAATAGCTTTTACCTGCTCCTGTTTTAAAATATTCCGCACCACCTTTCATCTCAAGCCATTGTGCCGGAGTGCGCGGTTTGGGCATGGCTATCCAAAGAATAATATAAAATATCAATACTGGATGCCAGAAATAAAATGCTACGAGGAATAGGATCCTGATTATCACAGGATCGATATTCAGGTAAAGGGCCAGTCCGCTGCAAACGCCGCTGAACACCTTTCTGTCGATGTCGCGGAAAAGACTTTTTCTTGCAGGTTCATTGATCTCTGTGTTCATTGTTGTTCCTGTGGCAGCTCCTGCCTCCTGAGCATCATCGGCAATGAAATCCTCCGGCTCACCTACGAGCTTGATTATTTCCTGAACAGACTCAAGAGTGATCACTCCGCCGTTGGTCTTCACATCCGACCTGAAAAGCTCTGCGATCCTGAACTCTATGTCATCAAGTA
>JAOZOF010000168.1 GCA_029933425.1 Marinilabiliaceae bacterium | reverse complement strand
AACGAAAAAAGGTGTCCGTAATGAACACCTTCAAATAAGTATTTTTATATAACTTTCAGAACTTGAGCTGTGTCTCTATCTCTTTTATCTGATGCTTCAGTTCTCGATCAGTCTCGATAAGATTATTTATTGTTTTGCAGGCATGCAGAACGGTAGCATGATCTTTCTTGCCAATTTTTGCACCTATCGTGGCAAGTGAAGAATTAGTAAGGCTCTTGCTGAAAAACATTGCTATCTGACGCGCCTGAACGATCTCCCTTTTTCTCGATCTCGACTGCAGAACCTCCATTTCAAGACCGTAATATTCACATACCTTCTTAGATATGTAATCTACTGATATTTCTTTTCTCTCTTTTTTAACCAGTTTGTCAACAACGCTTTTTGCAGTGTCGAAAGTTATTTCCTCCTTGTTAAGAGTAGCGTGAGCGAGCAATGAAACCAAAGCTCCTTCAAGTTCCCTGATGTTGTTAACAACATTATTTGCAATGTAGAAAATCACATCATCAGGCATTGTAATACCGTCGTTGTAGATCTTCTTTTTAAGGATTTCCACTCTTGTATCAAAATCAGGCATTGTCAGCTCGGCAGAAAGTCCCCATTTAAATCTTGAAAGCAGCCTGTCTTCCAGTCCTGTTAGCTCAACAGGAGCTTTATCGGATGTAAGGATAAGTTGCTTGCCTGACTGATGAAGATGATTGAAAATATGAAAGAAAATATTCTGAGTACCGGTTTTACCAGCCAGTTCATGAATATCGTCAATTATCAGAACATCGATCATCTGATAAAAATTCAGAAAATCATTCCTGTTATTGTTTCTTGTGGCTTCGGAATACTGAGTTTCAAATTTATTGGCATTAACGTAAAGAACGGTCTTTTCAGGTTTGTTCTTTTTTATCTCAATCCCTATTGCCTGACCCAGATGTGTTTTCCCCAGGCCTGAATTACCATAAATGAACAACGGATTGAAAGCCGTTTTGCCGGGATTGTCAGCAACCGCGCTACCTGCAGATTTTGCCAGACGGTTACAGGCTCCTTCCACAAAGTTCTCAAACGAATATGCGCTGTTTAGCTGCGGATCAACATTGAGTTTCTTAATTCCGGGGATAACAAACGGATTCCTTATGGTAGGACGTTCTTTGTTAGCAGGTAACGAAACAGGTCTGTTCCTCAGATCGGTTTTATTGTTTGTCGGAACATTGATCGTTGTAGGCTTATTGTTAACATGAGTGGTATCCATCACAACGTTGTATTCCAGTTTAGCTTTATCCCCCATGACTTTTTTAAGTGTCTTACCCAGAAGATCGATAAATTGTTCTTCCAGATACTCGTAAAAGAACAAACTCGGAACTTGAATTGTCAAGATATTATTCTCTATCTTTTTGGGGATAATTGGTTCGAACCAGGTTTTAAAACTTGTCTGTGGAATGTTATCTTTTATTATCTCCAGACATCTGCTCCAAACAACGTTATGGTTAGGTCTCATCTTATATTCCGATCATTTTATTATGTTAACAATTTTGATTTTTCACTGAAACAAAATTTGTGAAAAAAAATCTGAAAAAAAAATTGATTTTTACTTGATATTTTAAAATCTATATTAGATGACTAATTTTCAACAACTTAATAATTATTTACTTAAAACACTGATCCACTATTATTTAACGACTATATCAATTATGGCCATGAATATGAATCACATTCAAAAACCTTATAAGATAACAGATTGAGCAATTCGCGAAAAAAAAATTAAAAAAATTGATTTTTTTTTAATTCACTTTTCTATCTAACATAATATCGCCTTATTGATTGATCTTCTTTAAAGCCTTCTCAACCGGTATTAAACGACCGTTTTCATAAGCAATTATCTTACTTTCAGGATAACTTGCCAAGGCATCATTTAAAACTTTTTTAATAGAATCATATTCTCTTGACTGCCCAACAGTATACACAAATCTTTTACCGTTAAAATCTTCAAAAATCCGGTACTTGCCTGCTACCTCAAAACTATCTAATTTAACAGGAGTTTTCGATTCAAAAAGCTCAACCTGAAAAATAATTCCTTTAACTTCGCCAAGGGGCATATCGGCATAATACGATTTACCGAAATCAACTGCAGAAAATCTAACATATTTTTTAGGCTGATGCCTTACATCCATCAAAAGCCTGTTCAAATTGGCAGATGCATCTACAAGATTGTAATACAATTCCTTGTCATTCATTAGCATTCCCATACTACCGTCACCGGAGTTCAGACCCGAAAGCATTTCAGAAGTTTGTTTCAGACTGTTGTTAAGCTGCTCAAGAGTTGTTGTCAGTTCAATCTTATTTAGTTTTTTGGTAAAATCGGCGATATTCGAAAATGTTGTATCCAGATACGGAGCCTGCCTGTTTAGTGAGATCAGGATTGAATCGATCCTTTTCATTATAGTATGATACTCTCCTCCTGTTGAAAATGAATTTGCAAGATACCCGGTCATCTTTGCGGTATTGGTAAGAGTTTTATTAAGCATTTTAATACTCTCGTAAAGATTGTCTTTATTCTCTCCCACAAAAAGACCATTGATATCGATTATCAGTGAATCGAAATTCACCATCAGCTTTTCCATCTTCTCCTTCAAAGGTAAAACCTCAATGCTCAGTTGATCTTTAAAATCACCAACGACATAAGTTCTGATAGTATCATACGGCATCAGCATCTCCTTACTGTCTCCTTTAACTATCTCCACGCCTTTCGTTCCCATAAGGTCAAGGCTGTAGATGCGGGCAACTGAATTTTTCGGAAAAGCAATATCCTTTGTAATACTGAAAGTCACCAGCAACTTGTCATTCAGTTCAGGCTTCAGCTCAATATCCCTGACACTTCCTATTTTAAGTCCCCGGTAAAAAATAGGACATGCCTCATTCATTCCTGATACATTTTTATAAATACCGTAATAAACCGTACCTCGTTTAAGAACATTATGGCCTTTAAGGTAGTTTACCCCCCATCCCATAATTAACAAAGCTGCAATTGTAACTATGCCTATTTTTATCTCTTTTTTAACGATACTCATTTCTGTATTTTTTTGTTATTTCCTCTAAATCCGGATTGCCGGATTCAGATAAAATAATATTCAAAGCTAATTCATGTTTATTAAAAAAACGAATATGAAAGGAATATATTTATTTTTCCGTATTGGTAATCTTTATGGCATCAGACACAGGTATCTTTTTATCTCCTTCAAAAGCAACAATGAAACTCCCCGGAGCCTTCTTCTGAACCTGTCTCAGTTTGTTCGTTATATCAAAATAATCGGAAGAGCTTAGTGTTGTGTACTTGTACCTGTTACCTTCCTTATAAAAATAAATATCCTTAAACTTTTTATAAATGCCTGATCCCTTTTTTATCATGTGTCGATACGATGCTACCTGTATCCTGTATGTAATGTCAGGTTTCTTTTCAACTTTCTCCTTTTTGGCAGTTTTTACTTCCGTGCTTTTCTCGTCATATTGCTTTTTATAATCGCGTATCGCTCTGAAAATGGCAGATGCAATGTATGTCTGACCTTTATCGGACATTAAATACTTTTCTTCGGCCTTATTACTCAGAAATCCCACCTCGACAAGCACGGAAGGATGTGTGATATTTCTTAAAACCAGAAAACCTGCCTGTTTTACTCCTCTGTCCTTCCTCCCCGCCCTGTCGTGAAACTGTTTCTGCAACAATGAAGCCATAAGTGTACTTTGCTCAACATATGTCGACTGCATGTATTCAAACAAAATGTATGATTCTGCTGAATTCGGATCAAAGCCTTCATATTTCGTGGTGTACTCATCCTCCATTACAATTACCGAGTTCTCCTTTTTCGCAACCTCAAGATTCTCATTCGATCTGGCAGGTCCCAGTGCATAAGTTTCCACACCATGGATGCGCGGGTCAGATATGTAGTTTGCATGTATGGATATAAACAGGTCAGCATCGCTTTTATTGGCTATCTCAGCCCTTTTGTACAAGGGGATGAACTCATCCTTGTCGCGGGTATAAATAACCTTTACATCAGGAAGATATTCATTAACATATTTCCCTACCTTCAACGCAATGGCAAGAACAACATCTTTTTCATGAATATTACCTCCCAAAGCACCAGGATCCTTTCCTCCGTGTCCGGCATCAATAACAACAGTATTGAACTTTGTTGAGTTTTTTTTCTGACCATTTATATTTATCCCGAAAATCATACTGATAAACAGTATCAGTAAAAATTTTATCGGGTAAACTTTTTCTCTTCTTTTCATCAATAAAAACATATAGTACACTTATTTTCAAAACACTTTTCAAAAATAGAAAAATATTACAAAAGATTATACGTTCAGGTTTAATACTAAAATATCGGTTTGGCCTGAGCTATGAGCATTTTTTAATTATTTTTGTACAACCAAAACAAACAGAAAAAACATTGGCAATAGATATATCCTCAGATAAGTTCTTAAGGTACAGTCTATACTGGTTTTTCTTCCTGTTAATATCTCCCCGGATATTCAGTCAGGAAAATATTCCGGCTGTCAATGATATACAAAATGACACAACTCAAACAAAGCAATCAGGCAGTGCGATGATGCTCGATGCTGAAGTAAAGTATGAAGCCTCTGACTCAATTAAATTCGGGATAGCAAGCGGAAAGATGTATCTGTACGGTAACGCAAGCATTAATTATCAGGACATTACATTAACCGCATATACGATAGAACTTAATCTGGACAGCAGTATTGCCTATGCATACGGCACAATAGATACCCTTGGAAATGAAACAGGTCTGCCGGTATTCAAAGACCGAAACGGGGAATACGAGATGCGTACACTCCGATACAATTTTCAGACAAAAAAAGCCATTATTGAACACATTGTAACCGAACAGGGTGACGGGTTCATTATCGGAAGCAGGGCAAAAAAAATAGAAAACAATATTTACTGCATAAAAAATGCAAGGTATACTACCTGTAATAATCATGATCATCCGCACTTTTATCTTAACCTTACAAAAGCAAAGGTCATACCGGGCAAGAAAATAATTACAGGACCTGCATACCTTGTTGTTGAAGATGTTAAATTCCCTATTGTAGTACCATTCGCAATAATCCCCAGCACTCAGACATACAGTTCAGGATTTATTTTACCATCATACGGTGAAGAAAAAAACAGGGGGTTCTTTTTACGTAATGGTGGTTATTACTGGGCTGCCACCCAATATTTTGACGTGTCGCTTACCGGCGACATCTATACAAACGGTTCGTGGGGATCGCACTTCTCAACAAAGTACAAAAAGAGATATAGTTTTGGCGGTAATGTGAACCTGAACTACATCGTGAATATTTTCAGTGAACCCGACCTGCCCGATTACAGAAAGACAAAGGACCTTTCATTAACATGGTCACATCGTCAGGATCCGAAGTCAAACCCTTTTCAATCATTCAGTGCCAGTGTTAACTACAGCACCAGTTCTTATGACCAAAACAATGTGAACAGTATTGTTGATCCCAGTATTATTGCCCGAAACACAAAACGTTCGAGTATATCATACGGGAAAAGATGGGCAGGAAAACCCTTCAATTTCTCCGCTAACCTGTTACATTCTCAAAACAGTCAGGATACCACTATCGACTTCACTATTCCCGATATTGCTTTTACCGTTAACCGGATTTATCCTTTTAAACGAAAGAACAAGATAGGAAACAAAGAAAGATTTTATGAAAAAATAAGTTTTTCATACACAGGAAATGCAAAGAACTATATCCATACAAAACAGAAGGATCTGAGTTTCTCTCCCGAAAGTTTGACAAAAGACTGGAAAAACGGCGTTAGTCATACGGTTCCTGTTGTTATGAACTTTAAAATACTGAAATATTTTACATTCAACCCGTCATTCAACTACAAAGAAAGATGGTATTTTAAATCAATAGAAAAAGACTGGGATCCCACACTTAATAAAGTTGTCAACACCGATACCACAGGAGGATTTCACAGGGTGTGGGATTATAACATGGGTGTGGGAACATCAACTAAGATATTCACTTTTTTCAGACCCTGGAGAAAACTTTTCGGAGATAAGATACAGGCGTTACGTCATGTTGCAACACCAAGCGTTTCGATGTCGTACCACCCCGATTTTGGCGATCCCAGATACGGATACTACGACTGGTTCGAATATTACAATCCTAAAACTGATGAGATAGTCAAGTATGAGTACTCTTACTATGACGGATCATTATTCGGTGTTCCGCCGAAAGGTAAATCAGGCAACATTGGTTTAAGTTTGGGTAACACTCTTGAAATGAAAGTGAAGAGTGACAAAGACACTACCGGATTCAAAAAAATAAAATTGCTGGAAAGTTTCAATTTCAGTTCTTCGTATAATTTCCTTGCCGACTCATTGGGATGGTCAAGGATAGCCATGACGGGAAGAACAAAAGTATTGGGCACAAATGTAAATTTCGGAGCCTACTTCAACCCTTACGGAGTTGATACCACCGCCAACGGAGTACCTGTAATTGTCAACCGTTCTGCACTGAAAACCAACGGAAAACTGCTCAGGATAGAAAACATGAACCTGAGTTTCGGTTTTAATATCGACAACAACACTTTTAAAAAGAAAAGACAAGATGAAGAAAACACAACTGAAGAGGGCCAACAGGAGATAGACCCTCTTGATGAAGCCATGATCTCGGAAGAAGACAGGTTGTTAATGGAAATGCAACCTGTTGCAAAAAGAAACCTGAAAGTTTCAAATGAGGGATATGCTAAATTCGAAATGCCCTGGAACATATCGATAAACTTCACCTCTTACCTGAGAATGGATAAGTTCAATAAGGAAAAGATGGACTTCGATTACAAGGTGTCAGCTGACATAAGTCTTAACGGTCGTATATCGGTCACCCCAAAGTGGAATTTATCGGCAACAACGGGCTATACTCTCGACACTAAGAAGATAGCCTATACGACCATCGGAATAACCAGGGACTTGCACTGCTGGGGTATGAGAATAAACATTACACCCGTGGGAAAATATAAGTCATATTTCTTCTCCATAAGTGTCAACTCAAGCCTGCTTAAAGACCTTAAATACGATAAACGCAGCAACCCGCGTGATAATCCGGGATTCTATGATTGAACCTCATTCTTGATTTACAATTAAAACCAGTATTTATTCAAAAGTAGAAGATTTGGTATGTATTAATATCTTTTTAGAACACCCGAAAACGGTACTTGCTATTTCATGTGTCACCATTTTTCAGTATTTTTACTTAAGTAAAATACTTCCCTAAACAATGTCAAACGATCATTTACCGTGAAACCAGCATTATCTGTTTTATTAATTGCAATTTTAATAGGTCTGACTGCTCCGGAAAAGAAAAGCTGGAATGTAATTCCCTACCCTAACGACATCAGCCTGAAATCCGGCAGTTTCACTTTTACCGACGGAGTAACAATTGACTATTCTAATCAAAACCTTAAGCAGGTTGTAGAGTTTTTTGAACAAAAATTAAATGCTGAGGGTATAAATAGCTCTACAAACACTGATAAAAAAATTATATTAGAATTAAGCCCATCCAAAATAAAAAATCCTGAGGGATACATTTTAAAGATCACTCCCCGGAAAATAAAACTGACAGCAGAAACCCCGCAAGGTATTTTTTACGGCTTGATGACCGTTTTGCAAAACATCAGACATTCAAATACCAAAACTGTTCCGTGCGGAACAGTGAATGATGCACCCCGGTTTGAGTACAGGGGATTCATGCTTGATGAATCGAGGCATTTTTTCGGCAAAGAAAAGGT
>JAOZOF010000457.1 GCA_029933425.1 Marinilabiliaceae bacterium | reverse complement strand
GGTCAGGGTTTACGCCTATCTCCTCGAATGTCTGGGCATGTTTTTCAAAAACATCTTTAAAGTAAACCGAAACAAAATGACCAAAAATCACAGGGTCGGATACCTTCATCATGGTTGCTTTCAGGTGAACTGAAAATAACACATCTTTCTTTTTTGCATCTTCGATCTCTTTTTCAATGAAGCTGCGAAGCGCTTTTGCACTCATGAATGTTCCGTCAATCACTTCACCTTCCAAAAGATGTAATTTCTCTTTCAGTACTGTAATATTGCCGTCGAGGTCAACAAACTCGATCTTCACATCCTGCTCTTTATCCATAGTGACGGATTTCTCATTGCCATAAAAATCACCATCTTCCATCCATGCAACATGAGATTTGGAATCGGATGACCATTCGCCGAGTTTTTTCGGGAATTTTTTGGCATACTCCTTAACCGATGGAGCAACACGACGATCGGAGTTGCCCTGGCGCAAAACGGGGTTTACTGCAGAACCCAAAACCTTTGCAAATCTTGCATTAAGTTCTTTTTCTTCTTCCGTTTGTGGTTCTTCAGGATAATCGGGTATGTCGTATCCTTTATCCTGCAATTCTTTTATCGCAGCTTTCAGCTGAGGGATTGAAGCACTTATGTTCGGTAATTTAATTACGTTTGCTTCAGGTTTCTTTACCAGTTCACCGAGAAATGCCAGTTCATCTGATTGTTTCTGCTCCTCGGTAAGATTTTCGGGGAATGTTGCAATTATCCTGCCTGCAAGCGATATGTCGCTGGTCTCAACCTCTAATCCGGCTTCTTTTGTGAACTTTTTTATGATAGGTAACAACGAATATGTGGCTAATGCCGGCGCTTCGTCGGTAAGGGTGTAAATAATTTTAGCGTTTGCCATGTTATTAAGATTTAAATATGATTGACTGTTTTTTTATGCGCCCGAAATTAGTTAATAAATTCAATTTATTGTATTGCTTGATCGATAAATCTATATATGTATAAATGTGATCATTGTTATTTAAGAAAGTTTAACATAAATGTTGTTATCTGATGTTGTTAATGTTCAATCAAAATGATATATTTGTGATATTAAAATGATATTATAAATTTAAATCTACAATCATGAAAGAAGAAAAAGATTTTAAACCGGTATCGGGATATCTGGTTCTGTTGTTTGTTGTTCTGATGATCTTATCGCCGCTGCTTGCTATCTGGAATGAGGAATTATTGATTCTTCTTGTCCTTACTGCTGTTGGAATATTTTTGTCAATAGGTTTTTTGGTGGTTAATCCCAATGAATCTTCTGTTTTAGTTTTGTTTGGTGCATACAAAGGAACGGTTAAGGAGAATGGTTTCTGGTGGGTCAATCCATTTTTTGTTAAAAAGAGATATTCTCTAAGGGCACGCAATCTCGACAGTGATCCTATCAAAGTGAACGACAAACTCGGTAATCCCATTATGATAGGTGTTGTTCTGGTCTGGAGGGTCAGGGATACTTTTAAAGCGGCATTTGAAGTCGATGATTATGCTCACTTCGTGGAGATACAGAGTGAGGCTGCAGTGCGTAAACTGGCAGGTCATTTTCCGTACGACAACTTTGAGGATGAAGCTGCAGAAATAACACTCAGAGGTGGTGGAGAAGAGGTTAATCAGATATTGGAAAATGAGATATCAGAACGACTTGCCATTGCCGGCATCGAGGTTATCGAGGCACGCATAAACTATATTGCATATGCACAGGAGATAGCAGGAGCAATGCTTAAACGTCAGCAGGCAACAGCTATTGTGGCAGCAAGAAGACAGATCGTAGCAGGAGCCGTAGGAATGGTCGAGATGGCATTGGCAGAACTGTCGAAGAAAAACATCATTGAGCTTGATGAAGATAAAAAGGCTGCAATGGTGAGTAATCTGATGGTAGTCCTTACAGGTGACAAGGATGTTTCGCCTGTTGTGAATACCGGAACGCTGTATCAGTGATTTTATGGTTACAGTGTTAAAGTGTTAAATGGTTGAAGTGTT
>JAOZOF010000456.1 GCA_029933425.1 Marinilabiliaceae bacterium | reverse complement strand
TTTACAGGGTTTGGACATCGGGGGTATTGGCTTTAATCATGAATGTCGGGAGGGGCTTATGTCGTTCCTATGGAACTTTTTATTATTGGCTCATTTTTCCAAGGGGCTAACACCCCTTGTTATAGCATGTCGTCCCTCCGGGACTAACAGAACTGCCGATAGGCAGGATATATATAGAAAGTGTCCGATGCTTTATGGACAGCCTCGTAGTTTGGGTTTTCCATGGGGTTAACACTTCTTGTTAAAGTATGTCGTCCCTACGGCACTAACAGGACTGCCGATAGGCAGGATATATTTTAACAAGGGATGAAAATCCCTTGTTTTGGCCATACTGTAGTAAGGTAGTTCCGTAGGAACGAAATATATTCTTCTTGAGATAAAATGGAAAGCATACTCCAGGTGTAGATAGTGTCTGTTAAAAGAAAGGGAGCCCGGTAAATGTATGTGTAACCGTCTCCCTGTATCAGAAAAAGCGTAAGCATTGTACGGGGTAATTCAGTTAAGCAGCTCTATCTCTTTTACATTCACGTGCAACGATGACTTTATCTCATCGTCTTTCGATTTGTAGGCTTCACTTTCGGGAATTCCCTCGATCAGCACCTTACGCCCTTTTTTCAGGTAATCGGCGATCTTAGTGCTCCTGCCTTCATACTTCCAGATAACAGCTTTTACCCATTCGGTCTTTTCAATTTTTTTGCCGTTGCTGTCCTTGTAATCCATGGATACGGCAACATGGAAATTGATGGCTTTTTTATTGCCAACATCCTTTACGGTGGCATCATTCCCCAATGATCCGGTTAAAATGATCTTTAACATGACATCTGTTTTAGTGATTTACAATATTTAAAGTTAGTGCACCATCGATCTGATGTCAAGCATTTTTTTACTAAAAAGGGTTAAAGAATTATTTGTTCTGTTTATCAGTTGATAACATTCCGCAAGCTGCAAAGATATCTTCTCCGCGACTTGCCCGAATTGTCGTTGTTATCCCTTTGGAGGTAAGAGTGTCTCTGAACCAGTTCATGGTTTTTTGTGATGGAGATTTATGTTCGAATCCGGGAATGGGGTGGAAGCGGATGAGGTTGATGCGGCAGCGCAATCCTTGTAGTAGTTTTGTTAAACCTTTGATATGAGCCGGGGTGTCGTTAAGGTCCTTGAACATGATGTATTCGAATGATATGCGGCGCTGACGGCCAAAGTCATAATTGCGTACCACATCAATTACTTTTTCTATCGGATATGTCTTCTGAACGGGCATAAGGCTGAGTCTCTCTTCGTCGAAAGGAGTGTGCATGCTGATTGCCAGGTGTGCTTTGCTCTCCTCAAGGAAGCGTTTCAGGGCAGGGATTATTCCTATGGTTGAAACGGTAATTCGCTTGGGACTCCAGGCATACCCCCAGTCGGCAGTGAGTATCTCGAGGCTTTTCAATACTTCGTCGAGGTTATCGAGGGGCTCTCCCATGCCCATGTAAACGACATTCGTAAGCTTCTTGTATTCAGGCAGACTCCGTATCTGGTTAAGTATCTCTCCTGATGTCAACTGACCCTGGAATCCTTGTTTACCTGTCATGCAGAATGCGCAGTCCATTTTGCAACCTATCTGAGAGGAGACACAGAGTGTTGCTCTCTCTTTCTCCGGAATGTAGGCCGATTCAATGTACTTTCCGGCCGTAACCCTGAAAAGATATTTCTTTGTTCCGTCAGTTGATTCCTGAAATGAATGATGAGGTGTCAATCCCACTTCATATTTTTCGTTCAACACAGCCCTTGCTTTTTTCGACAGGTTGCTCATCATGTCGATGTCGGAAGCATCTTTTTTGTAAAGCCATTCGGCTATCTGTTTTGCCGTATATCCGGGGAAACCTAAGCCGGATGTTATGCTTTTCAGTTCATCAAGTGTTTTGCCGTAAAGAGCCTCTTTTTTCATTTCAGTTAATTTTCAATACAAAGATAAGGTAAAAAGAAATATGCAGAAACTGACGTTGCTTTTAGTCAAAGATTTCGCTTT
>JAOZOF010000167.1:6428-7887 GCA_029933425.1 Marinilabiliaceae bacterium | reverse complement strand
GTTAGGAGTTTACGAACAAATACTCGACAAGCTGAAACCCGGAGGTAAAGCTGCATTCTACCAATGGGCAATGAATGACAAGTATGATCCGAAAGATCCGGAGCATGTTCGAATAAAGGAGCGGGTTGAATACGGAAACAGCATATGCCGTCTTTATACCCTGGAAGAGATTAACGACACACTTGAAGCTGCCGGATTTGTAATTGAAGAAACATCGGACCTTACTCAGACAAACATGGGAAATGACGAACCATGGTATAGCACTATGAAAAGCGGATGGTCACTGAAGCAGATCAGGCAAACAAAAGCAAGCAGGGCAGTAATGAAACAGGTATTCCGTTTATCTGAAGCTGTTGGGCTGGTAAAGAAAGGCGTAGTAAAGACACAGCACATTCTGCTTGTGGCTGCTGATTCGCTTGTTGAAGCCGGAGAGAAGGGGATATTTACTCCTATGTACATGATCGTGGTAAGTAAACCAAAAAAATAAATGTAACAAAAACTCTCTTATATCATTAGTTTTCATGCTTTAAACGGGGTGTGATTTGATATACATTTTATCAAACCGCACCCTGTTTTTATCGGGATATGATCGCTAAGAAGCGATGAAATCGCTGAAACAACAACCAATTTGGGTTTGCAAATTTTCGGGGTTAGAATTACTTTTCCTATTTTTACGCAAACAAAAATAAAACACAAATTCAATGCAGCAATATCTCGATCTGTTACAGCGTGTTCTTGATGAAGGAGTGAAAAAAGAGGATCGTACAGGCACAGGAACCATCAGTGTTTTCGGCCATCAGATGCGTTTCGACCTGGCAAAGGGGTTTCCGTTACTGACCACAAAAAAACTGCATCTTAAATCGATAATCTACGAGCTGCTTTGGTTCCTGAAAGGCTCTACCAATGTAAAATACCTGCAAGAGCATGGTGTACGCATCTGGAATGAATGGGCCAAAGAAGACGGTGAACTGGGACCGATCTATGGTTACCAGTGGCGTTCATGGCCTGACTACAAGGGAGGGAACATTGACCAGATAGCGCAAGTAATAGAATCGATAAAGAACAACCCGAATTCGCGCCGCCACATTGTAAGCGCATGGAACGTTGGTCAGCTCAACGATATGCAGTTGCCGCCATGTCATATCCTTTTTCAGTTCTACGTAGCCGACGGAAAACTGAGTTGTCAGTTGTACCAGCGCAGTGCAGACATTTTTCTCGGAGTGCCGTTCAATATTGCCTCTTATGCCATCCTCACGATGATGATAGCTCAGGTAACCGGATTGGAATTAGGGGATTTTGTTCACACACTTGGTGATGCACATATCTATCTGAACCATATCGAACAGGCAAAGCTTCAACTCACACGCGAGCCGTATCCTCTTCCGGTCATGGAGATCAATCCAAATGTAAAAAGCATTAACGATTTCGAATTCGAGGATTTTCAACTGAAAAACTATAC
>JAOZOF010000167.1:0-6328 GCA_029933425.1 Marinilabiliaceae bacterium | reverse complement strand
ATAGGCGGAGGTGAGATTTACAAAGCCTTCCTTCCACATACGAACAAAATTTACCTTACCATAATCAATCACGAATTTGATGGTGTTGATACCTTCTTCCCGGAATTAAAAGATGAAGAATGGGAAGAGAAAGAAAATGAAGGCCCCTTTGTTGATGAAAAAAGCGGACTGAATTACCGCTACATTACCTTGAAAAAGAAATAGTTTCTGATTTTCTGTGTTTAGTTATTCGATGTAAATTCGTTGTCTATATACAACGAATTTACATCATATGTGTTGTATACACACAACGATATATATATATTAAATGTTGTTCTAAAACAACATAAAAATATGAAAACGTTTGGTGTACACAACGCAATATTGTAAATTTGTTGTGTTTAAACAACAATGTGATGGAGGAACTATTTAAAAGATCCGCAAAAATTGCAGGACATGTGTCTCTTGATTTCAGGAGATATTTGCATGAGGAGATAGAGTGGGATGACCGTCTGATAGGCATTGCAGGATTCAGAGGGGTTGGTAAGACTATACTGATGTTACAAAGGATGAAAGAAGAATATGGCAATTCTTTGTCGGCTATTTATGTAACTCTCGATGATCTTTATTTTACGAAGAACAGATTTACTGATTTCGTGGAAGAGTTTTACCTTAACGGGGGACGCACTGTCTTTGTTGATGAGATACACCGATATCCTTTATGGTCGGTAGAGCTGAAAAATATTTACGATCTGTATGATGATCTTAAGATCGTTTTTTCAGGTTCATCTGCCTTACAAATCCATAAGGCCGACGGTGATATCAGCCGAAGGGTTGCAATGTACAACCTGCATGAGATGTCGTTTCGTGAGTATCTTCATTTGTCAGGTAACGGAATATTTGACAGGTATACTCTTGAAGATATTTTGAATGATCATGTCAGGATCGCAGGTGACATAGTGAAAAGGATAAAGCCTATTCCGCTGTTCAGAGAGTACCTTGTACACGGGGTGTATCCGTTTTTCAAGGATGCTAAAGGGAGGTTTACAGAAAGGCTTACCACAGCTATCAATGTGGTGGTTGAGATCGATCTGACAAGTATCGAGAATATCAACTACCACACAACATACAAACTGAAGCAACTGGTAGCTGTTCTTGCCGATACTGTTCCTTTCAAGGTGAACATTACCGAGCTTAGCAGAACTGTGGGCTTAAGCAGGGATGCTTTGTTGCGTTTACTTACATCACTCGACAGGGCAAACCTTGTTAAAGGAATAAGGAGAGAGGGGGCGGCTTCAGGCTATCTGACCAAGCCCGACAAATTGTATCTTAACAATACTGCTTTGTTAAATGCTTTGCATTCTGCCAATGTAAATGTGGAAGGAACAATGCGGGAAACCTTTTTTATGAATCAACTGATAGAATCGTACAAAGTAAGAGTGTCGAAAAAAGGTGACTTTCTGATCGACGGGAGGTACACTTTTGAAGTAGGCGGCAAAAACAAAGGATACGTACAAATAGCTGACATTAAGGATTCATTCATTGCAGCCGATAACCTCGAAGTTGGCTATGGGAACAAAATACCTTTGTGGCTATTCGGTTTTTTGTATTGATCTGTATCGGGTTGGCACGTGTCATTGTCTGTCAGCCCGATTATTCAGGTCATGTTTCGAGTACCTTCTGGAAGATTGTTATTTCTTTCGGATAACTATGTCAACCCTGCGATTTACCATGTTGATCCCTCGCGGTGAGAGTTTATCGGTTGGTGATAGCAGTTCTGTTTCTCCTTTGGGAATAATGTTCAGCCGGTCCGCAGAAATGCCGAGATCGTGAACAAAAATATCCTTAACAACTTCACAACGTTTACGGCTTAGTTCCATATTCTTATCTGCCGGTCCTGTATCATCTGAAAATCCTATCAAATCAGCTTTCCATTCCTTATTCTTCATCAGCTGAATTGCTGCTTCGGCAATGTAGTCAAGGTCCTCACGGTCAACCTTTTCTCCTCCTGTTGTAAAATATACAGAGTAAATGAAGTGTGTTCCGTATATCTTCTTCAGGTTATGAATGATGTATACAGAATCGGTCTTGACGGGCCTTCCGGCCTCATAACTCTTAATACTGTCCTCAAGAGCAGCCACTTCATCCTTAAGGGGATCTTTCTTCTTCACCCCGAAAATATTGAAATCATAACCCCTGTAAGTCCATCGTTTATGCCTCTTATCCTTCTTCCCGATCTTGTACGAAATATTCAGGTTGGTATACCAGTAACTGTCGTTGGTCGCTCCGGCAAGAATATTATCAAACTTATCGAACAGGCTGAAACGCATTGTCATTTCCAGACCTATGTCAAAACTACGGTTTATCCGGTATTGAACACCCACTCCCACAGGGATGAGCAAAGCACGCTCACGCGCTGTTTTCTTATCCGGATCATAAATATCATACCCGAGAACAACATACCTTAGATCAGTTGTATCACCGCTGAAATCACGAACCATAACAAGAGAATCATTTGACGAGTGATAAAGCTTTGATCTGAAAGCGGTAGCGCCAAATCCTATCTTGTAGTAAAAATTCCATTTGTCTTTTCTCGGCCCCGGAGTGTTAAGCATCTGGTTAATCACCCCTACATGACTTATTGTATAATCGATCAGATCACCTTCGAAATAGTATCCCACGTTTGAGCCGTACATGTTACCTCCTAACAACTGAAACTCGAATGCAAATGCAGGATTAAGATATTTGGTAACCCTCACCATCGGGGCCATATTCCACCTCTCATTCGGGAAAAGGGTGTAACTTGTGATATCGGTGTACATTATCATCGGGCCATAACCCACACCTACCGACCATGAGTTGAATTTTTTCTCGCGCGAATAACGCATATACTCCTGAATAACAAAATCATCCGTCTTTTGCGCGGAAACAGACTGAACTGTCCCGGCAAAAACGATTAAAAGAATGAGTTGCAGTATTATGGGAGCTGTTTTGTTCATTCCACAATCATAAAGAGGTCTACCCTCCGGTTAACCATGTGCAGACCACGCGGTTTAAGTTTGTTCGTATCAGACAACAGATCACTTTCTCCTTTAGGTTCTATCTGGAACCTGTCCTTACTTATGCCGAAATCGTGCACCAGAACGTCCAATACTGCATTACACCTGCGCTGGCTCAGCCGGTAGTTGTAATCATCACTGCCGCGAGTATCGCAATAACCTGTAATCCTAATCCTGATGGTTGAGTCATTTTCCATGGCACGGGCAACTTTAGCAAGCTCTTTCTGTGAACGACGTGTAATGTTCGACTTATCGAAATCGAAGAATACTGATGCAGAAACACCCTCTTCGTAAACAACAGTTTCGGTGAAGATATGTGTTGTGTCTACAACGACAGAATCGTTGACGGCAATTGAATCAAGCTGCTGCTTCAGAGAATCGAGTTTGGTTGCAAGAGGATCAAATTCTCTCTTCTGCTTGTAGGCAATGTTGAAATCTTTGTATGTCCATACCGGATGACGCTTGTTTTTCTTACCGAACTTGTATCGTATGTTGAATGAAGAAAACATGAAAGCATCATTATCGGCACCGGTCATGTTCACATCAAAATTATCGGCAGCTATGCTGTGCATCATTACCTCAACTCCAAGGTCAAAGCTCGGACTCAAACGATATCTCGCACCAAAACCGAACGGCAGAACTATCTCGGCCTGTCGGCTCTTCTCTTTTAAAGGAGGAGTATTCGAAGCGTCATTTTCATAGCCAATTGCAAGATAGTCATCATCCTCCCAATCTTCAGGCCTTGGGTAAGAAACGTAATCGTAAACATTCCGTACTCTCAGAACATCTCCCTGTTTTAATGTATCGATACCAAGTATCTGATCCGAGATAGACTTTTGCGTACTTCTGAAGAAAACAGCCCCGATACCTATTTTACCGTAAAAATCCCACTTATCGGCTATCGGTCCGAAAGCAGCAAACTGATTAATGGAGAAAGTAAGATTTATCGTTCCTTCCATAAAACTGCCTTCAAAGTATCTGTGATTCTTCTGCCCGTACGTGTTTGCGGTTAAAAACTGAGCATCGATCCCCCATGGTCTGTTGAACTGCTTGCTTACCATTATTGACGGGCCAAATTTCCAATGATCTTTAGGGAAGATCGTATAATCCATCACATCGGTATAATAGATCACAGGTCCGAAACCAACCGTTACCGACCATGTGTTGTATTTGTTCCCTTTTCTGTATATCTGCTCTTCCGAAAGTTTACCAAAATCTATCTGAGCAAATGTCAGGACAGAAGGCAAAAATATCACAATCAAAAGAATATACTTCTTAAAACTGAACATGAGATTACAATATGTGGATGAGATACTAAATCTATGACTTTTAAGCGAAGAAATAAAGTGAAGAATTTATTTTTTTATGAAATTGCCTTTTTTTTACACCAAAATATTTTTACGACACTTTTTGTAAGAACTTTTTTGCGAGGAAGTTAAAAGCCTTTACAGTTCCGGCACATTAAATCCTGCCTTCCTGATCAACTCAATACTTCTGTTCCAGCACTCATCCTGAAGATTCTCATCATAACTCACCTGTGCAGAGCGCTGTTGTTTTCCGTCACGGAAGTAAGCCCCGGATACATTTTGCAGTTCAGGCTCTGTTGCAGCAAACACCGGCATTTTGTAACCTTCCCTGACAGGCGAACCTATCGCACCCCAGCTTTTCATCAACACTTTTGTGTTTATCACTCCGGGGTGAAGACAATTGACTGTTATATTCTTATTGCCCTGCAATACCCTGTGAAGCTTGTATGTAAAAAGCACATTACAAAGTTTCGACCATGAATAGGCATTCACACTATCGAAGGAATTTCTGTCGTTCAGTTTGTCAAGATCAATGGAAGAGGCGTGTATCATGGATGACACATTGATGATACGTGCATTTTCAGGCAGATATCCGATCAACAAAAGAGTAAGATAAAAATGGGCAAGATGATTGATCGCGAATGTCATTTCAAATCCGTCATCCGACAATTCATAGCTGTCAGCAATTATTCCTGCATTGTTTATCAGAATATCAGGGACCAGGTTACGATGAATTATCTCATCCGCCATTCCTTTAACCTGTTTCAGCGAAGAAAAGTCTGACACAATACCGTTACACAAAACCTTCGGGAATTTATTCCTTATATCTGATACTGTATTGCCAACCCGTTGAGATGAACGGCCATGCACAACAACATTGTAACCCATGGAAGCCAGTTTGTAAACTGTCTCACGGCCTATACCGTCTGTTGAACCTGTTACAAGCACCCTTTTCATTTCTTTTGATCATTTTTTAGCGAAACGCATTAGTTCTCACGATGTGTTTTTGCAAACAGAAAATTACTCATTGCCGACTCCCTATCATTGACGGAGATTTAGAAAGTCTAAGATCACAAATCCCGAAACAAAGGATATTTCTTTTAATACCTTTCCAGACCAGAGCTATTGATCCGATTCTTTTGAATCCAAATACTCTTTTACGACCTGCATCGCCCTCCCCTCATCTTCACTTGATACAACGATAGTTATTGGAGCAGCTCCTCCCGGAGAAATATATGGAGCTATCGTCCCCACATATTCATCTTTCAAATAGGTCTGGATCTCCTCATCTTCGAGCATGCTCAGTAAAAAATCGACTTCACCCTGCGTCCCTGAAAATATTTCAACAGGCACGATCTCATTCTTGTTTGTCATAAATAAAATATTTTAATGCAAATAAATTGTTCAACCTAAGTCTTAATCAACTCTCTGAATATTTGCTCCGAGAGCATTAAGTCTTATGTCAATGTTCTGATAACCTCTGTCTATCTGTTCAATGTTATGGATAGTACTTTTGCCTTCTGCCGACATAGCAGCGATAAGTAAAGCCACACCCGCTCTGATATCAGGGGATGTCATGGTAGTGCCTCGCAGGTTTGTTTCTTTGTTCAGACCTATCACGGTTGCCCGGTGAGGATCGCAAAGAATGATCCTTGCACCCATATCGATCAGTTTATCAACGAAGAACAGACGACTCTCGAACATCTTCTGATGTATCAGCACACTACCCTTTGCCTGAGTGGCAACCACAAGGAACACGCTCAGAAGGTCAGGCGTAAGTCCCGGCCACGGGGCATCGGCAATTGTCATTATCGAACCATCGATAAAAGTTTCTATCTCGTAATGTTCATGGGCGGGAATGTAAATGTCGTCGCCCTGTTTTTCAAGATGTATTCCCATACGCTGAAAAGAGAGCGGGATTATACCAAGGTGTTCCATCCCCACATTCTTTATGGTCATTTCGGAACCTGTCATGGCAGCCAT
>JAOZOF010000455.1 GCA_029933425.1 Marinilabiliaceae bacterium | reverse complement strand
AAAATAATGTGGAATATGCTCATTTCAAGAATGAGGTTCATAATTATGGTCCTTCAAAAAGGCAGGCCGTGTACAAATTTTTCATTAAGCACCTTAACCTGGAGCCGGGTAATTTATTAATGTCTGATGGAAAGATCGACGAAAGTTTTGTTGAGCTGCTTGCACCCGATCAGTTAAAGGTATTTCCCGGGAGGGAACTTGTTGCGGATCCTATGAAGAAATAATTTATTACAAGAAATGTTCAATATTTAAGATATTTAATACAAAAACACAGATGGCAATGTGAAAAAAATCCGAATTTTAATCTCTGATTAAAATTCTTTAAAAATCAATAATTAACAGTTTAACAAAACCATTATGAGAAATTTATTAAAAACACCCGGCAGATCACTTTTTGCATTGATGGCAATGACATTGCTTTTATTTTTTTCGTCATGTGCATCTAAACAGCAGAAAGAGAAAAAAAATGATGTAAGACCCAACATCCTGTTTATCATGAGTGATGATCATACCACTCAGGCCATTAGTGCATACAACGACATTTATGCTAAGTATTTTCCTACTCCGAACATCGACCGTATTGCGGATGAAGGAATACGTTTTGACAATGTGTATTGTGCAAATGCCATTTGCGGTCCGAGTCGTGCTATTATCATTTCCGGTAAGTACAGTCACGAGAACGGATATTACAAAAATGAAAGCGGTGGTCATTTTAATCCGAACCAATGGACATTCCCGCAGGAGTTGCACGATGATGGATACACAACTGCCATGGTAGGGAAATGGCATCTGGGTACGAAACCACGAGGATTTGATTTTTACATGTATCATAACAACCCCGGACAACAAGGATATTACTGGAACCCGGTTTATGATTACAATGGGAAAAATATTACCATTGACGGCTACGCAACCAATATCACAGCCGATACGGCTATTGCGTGGCTTGACAGGGTAAAGAATCAGGGTAAACCGTTCCTGATGCTGCTTCACTTTAAAGCACCTCACCGTCCGTGGCAGCCCGACAAAAAATATGAGAATATGTATCCGGATGAGGAGATGCCTTACCCTGAAACGTTCAACGATAATTACAAGACAAGAGAAAAAACTGCAGGCGATACCTGGATGACCATGGACTTTTTTAACCACAAGGATATGAAACTCACTCCTCCCGAAGGGCTCAAAGGAAAAGCATTGCATAAATGGTTAACTTACGGGAACAAACCCGGTGAAGCATGGATGCCTCCCGGATGTAAAACTATCGAGGAAGCCCGCAAGTGGAAGTATCAACGGTTCATAAAGGATTATCTTGCATGTGTAAGGTCGGTTGATGATAATGTGGGCCGTGTGCTTGATTTTCTTGATGAGAACGGATTGGCCGAGAATACTATTGTTGTTTACACCGGCGATCAGGGATTTTACCTTGGCGATCACGGATTTTTCGACAAACGTTTCATCTATGAGCCTTCGTTCCGTATGCCTTTCCTGATGCGTTATCCTGCTAAGCTCAAGCCGCATCAGACCGATAATCATCTGATATCAAATGTTGATTTTGCACCTACATTTCTGGATTTTGCAGGAGTTAAAGTTCCTCCCGAAGTGCAGGGACATAGCTTCAAAGATGCCATTGAAGGGAAAAAAGAGGTTAAATGGAATAATGAAGTATATTTCCATTATTATGAATTTCCGTTCTGGCATCACGTACAGCCTCATTACGGTATGAGGACCGATCGCTACAAAATAGCTCATTTCTACTACAACATTGATGTATGGGAACTGTATGACATGGAAAAAGATCCCAACGAACTGAACAATGTTATTGATGATCCCGCTTATGCAAAAATTGCCGACAGCCTGAAAAAAGAACTTAAGCAACTGATGATCGAGGTTAAGGACACAGGAAGTCTTGCAGAGTTCAGAGAAATAACCGATAAGGATTTCGGTAAACTGAATTGATCATTATACATAATTCATTTCCTAACCTCTGTCCCTTTCTTTTGAATAAAAGGAGGGGCAG
>JAOZOF010000024.1:15999-25301 GCA_029933425.1 Marinilabiliaceae bacterium | reverse complement strand
CTTTTGTAAAACGATATGTAGCCAAAAGCCTGAAGATACCTGCACTCAATGAATCGACTTCGATATCAAAGGGTAATGTCCCTCCCGTTGAATCATTAGGATTTATCAGGAAACTTCTTTTTCCGTTCCAAATATCTTTCAGTTTCGGGATGTTGGTTTTCTGCATCTTGGCATTTACCATGTAAGTAGTATCGTTGCTTATAACCGATTCACGTTCATTAAGAATGGAAATAACTTTGTCATATACCTCTGAAAGTAACTCCGGATGCTCGGTATACCACGAAAAGGCAGTGTCATACTCCTGTTTTGTAATATTGTGCTTATTGAAAATATACTTGTAATACTTCATCATCTGCTTCTCATTACCTCTCACATAATCACGCGACTGATTCAAGGTAGCTTCCATGTAATACAGATCAGCCAATATAGAAGCAAGAGAATCTTCATTGGGGAATTCAGAAGGTACCCGGACTCTTTTTGTACATCCGAAAGAAATAATCAAAAGAAGTAACAAGAACGGAACCTGTTTTAGTAATTTCATATACTTTGTCGTTATTGATCGACAAATTTACTAAAATAGACGATAAAAATTAATCCGGGGGAATAAAACGTGCTTACCTTCCATCAGCTCTTAATATTGCACGAATAGTTTTTAGAATAATAACAAAGTCCAGTTTAAGAGACCAGTTATCAATATATTCCATATCCATCCTCATCCAATCTTCGAAAGATACATCATTCCTGTTCTCGGATATTTGCCATGTACATGTAATACCAGGCTTCATTGACAAACGTCTTAGTTGCCACCGTTCATATTCCTTCACCTCTTCCGGAACTGAAGGACGAGGCCCCACGATCGACATGTCACCCAACAGAACATTAAAGAACTGTGGGAGTTCATCCAGGCCTGTCTTGCGAAAGAAACGTCCCACCTTTGTTATTCTGGGATCATCAGTCATTTTAAAACTCGGACCGTCCATCTCATTATGCACTTTCAGATCATCTTTCATATCCTCTGCATTTTCTACCATTGTTCGGTATTTGTACAGCCAGAATTTCCGTCCTCTTAATCCAACTCTTATCTGTTTAAAAAACACAGGACCTTTAGAGGTAAATATTATCAATAAAGCAATAAAAACATATACAGGTGAGAGTACTACAACAGCAGCTGCAGCTATTACAAGATCAATTAAACGCTTTATTTTAAGTGAAAAATAGTCTAGAGGAGTATTTGATATCGTCAATAGAGGAGTAGTGCCGAAATAATGTAAATGAGTTTTATTTGAAAGCATATTAAATATGGGTGAATACATTCTGAAGACAACACCCACTTCATTACAACTTAACAAGAGATCCTGAACATTCTTCATGTCAGGTATCTCATAACAATATAACATCTCATCTATCGTATCATCCACTAATAACCTGTCAATATCAGTGTCTTCCGGATAGAATTTAAGATCATCTTTAAAATCGGCCAGCTCCTCACCTATTAATGCTACAACCTTATATCCCCATTCTTTATTATTTAAAAATTTTCTTATTATAGGGATCGCTGTTTTATCTCCAATAATTACGACCGTCCGAAAATTATATCCTTTCTTCCTTGCATTCCTGAATAATGAAAACAGAATAAATTTGAAAGTGAAAGTGAGAAGGAGATTTAAAGCCGCAAAATAAAAAAGCAACTTTAAATTAATCAATTGCTGTTCAAGCAAGAAGAACAATATGACAAGAAATATTGTTCCCAAAAAAGAGAGAACGATACAGTTAAATAATAAAACCGAATAAGGCCTGGAACGATAAAGCTCACTTACCCTGAGAATGCTTGATAATACAAACCAACCTAATATAAGAGCTATATACAGGATGACAGTATCCTTACTTGTTAAAAAGTCAACATTCCCTTTTTGTAGAAAAAAAACAAAATATAATGTTATCCAGGCAATGACACCATCAATAAATGCTAGAAAACTATTAACAATTCTGGTTTTTTCCTTGATCATATATTAGGCGTTTACTTAGAAGTCTCAATACTGAACAAACGTTTTTCTTTTTTTATTTCTTTCATAAAATTAAGTATTAAAATCCTATATGTAAAATTTTAATAAAAAAAAGCCGCAGGAATATTCCCGCGGCCAGTCTTAATATATATAAAAACATCTCTGTTACATCATTCCCGGCATTCCGCCACCCATTCCGGCTCCTGCCATCGGGTTGGCTTTCTCTTCTTCAGGTTCATCAACCAATACACATTCTGTAGTCAGGAACATTCCTGCTACCGAAGCTGCATTTTCAAGTGCGATACGGGTAACTTTGGCAGGATCAATAACTCCGCTTCCAAACAAGTTCTCATACTTGTCCACACGGGCATTGTAACCAAAGTCATCCTTTCCTTCAACAACTTTTTGTACCACAACCGCACCCTCTTTACCGGCATTGAACACGATCTGACGTAAAGGCTCTTCAAGAGCACGTTTAACGATCTCAATACCTGTAGCTTCATCGTCTGTTTCAGGTTTCACTTTATCAAGAGACTTAATAGCACGGATGAAAGCCACTCCACCTCCGGGAACGATACCTTCCTCAACGGCAGCACGTGTTGCACTCAAAGCGTCATCTACACGATCTTTCTTCTCTTTCATCTCCATTTCAGAAGCAGCACCAATGTATAAAACTGCTACTCCACCTGCCAATCTGGCAAGACGCTCCTGAAGTTTCTCTCTGTCGTAGTCAGAAGTTGTGTTCTTGATCTGAGCTTTGATCTGTGAAGTACGCTCCTCAATAGCTTCTTTCGAACCGGCACCATTCACAATAGTAGTATTCTCTTTGTCGATTGTCACTTTTTCTGCTTCTCCCAACATTTCAATAGTAGCATTCTCAAGTTTCAATCCTGTTTCTTCAGAAATAACAGTACCGTTAGTAAGAACAGCAATATCCTGAAGTATCTCTTTACGACGATCACCGAAACCCGGAGCTTTAACAGCAGCTACCTTCAACGAACCTCTCAGACGGTTAACTACCAAAGTTGCCAAAGCTTCTCCGTCAACATCCTCTGCAATGATCAACAGCGGCTTGCCTGTTTGTGCTGTTGCTTCAAGAACAGGAAGAAGGTCTTTCATCGTTGAGATCTTTTTATCGTGGATAAGAATGTAAGGATGCTCAAGCTCGGCTTCCATCTTCTCAGTATTTGTAACAAAATAGGGAGAGATGTAACCGCGATCGAACTGCATACCTTCAACAACCTCAACAGAAGTCTCGATACCTTTAGCTTCTTCAACAGTGATAACACCTTCCTTACCTACTTTCTCCATAGCCTCTGCTATCAGTTTACCGATCTCATTATCGTTGTTTGCTGAAATTGCAGCAACTTGTTGGATCTTTTCACTGTGATCGCCAATTTCCTTAGACTGAGAAGCGATATCCTTAACAACAGCGTTAACAGCTTTGTCAATACCTCTTTTCAGCTCCATCGGGTTGGCACCTGCAGTAACGTTCTTTAGGCCAACAGTTATGATAGACTGGGCAAGAACGGTAGCAGTGGTTGTCCCGTCACCGGCATCATCTCCGGTCTTGGAAGCCACCTCTTTAACCATCTGAGCACCCATGTTAGCAAAAGGGTCTTTCAACTCTATTTCTTTTGCCACTGACACACCATCTTTAGTAATTGAAGGTGCGCCAAATTTTTTATCGATTATTACATTTCTTCCTTTAGGACCGAGTGTAACTTTTACGGCATCTGCCAACTCGTCAATACCTTTCTTTAAAAGCTCACGGGCTTCTACATCAAATTTTATTTCTTTTGCCATTTCAACAGCTTTTTAATGGTTTTATAATTAAACATTTTTTATCTCACAAAGAAACTTTCATACGTCAGCAAAAAGTTTCCAAATAATTCCGCATCTACTATCTCATAAAGTATGCCAAAAAAAAAGCGTGTCAATATGACTGACATATTGACACGCTTTTAATATCTTTTAAATTCTGCTACTTCTTCTGAGCCGGCTGCTCTGACTTATCACCTGACTGAGACTGTTCGGCAGGTGTAGTAGGGAATACCGGAGCCTCCTGTGAAGGCAGTGTAAGATTATTCAACTGCTCATCGATTTCCGATCCTGTTGCTCCCCCTTTAGGCAATACCATAACTGCAATAAATGCCAGCACAAGCAATGCACCTGCAAGTGTCCAGGTTGCTTTTTCCAGAAAGTCAGTAGTTTTACGAACCCCCATTACCTGGTTAGATGAAGAGAAATTAGCAGCAAGACCGCCACCTTTTGATTCCTGTACCAATACGATAAGGATCAACAAAATACTAACCAAAATAACCAACACCGAAATAAACTGATACATATCTTAAATTTTTACTGATTACTACTTAATTTTTTAACATTTTCAATTTGCTGCGCAAAGTAAACACTTTTTTCGGGATATTTCAAACTCAGTTTCTCAAATATCTTTAATGCTTTAGAATAATGTCCCTGTTTCACATAGATTTTTGCAAGAGTTTCTGTCATAAGTTCATCCTCTTCAAAAGCGGGTGTCTCCTTAATCTCTTTTACACCCTTCTCTTCGGATTCGGATTTCGGCTTGATAGGATCATGATCACTGTTCAAAAATTTATCGATAACATCTGCAGTCTTATTTTTGGCTTCCGTTTCAATTTTCTGTGGTTCAACCTTATTCTCCACAGCATCATTGCTTACCAGATAGAGCCAATCCTCAAAAGAATGACTGCCATCCTGATCTGCATCATCCTCCATACTCAAAGTGTAACCGGCACTGCTTTTTTCATAATCGAACAACATCTCTTCCGGTAATGCCTCTGTTTCCGGTCCATTATTTTCATTTGCAAACGTAAAACCTACCTTGCCTCCCTGTAAAGTTTCGGTCACATCATCAATGCCGAAATAATCGCTTACAGATTCCACCTTACCCGTAACAGCTACAGATGATTTTTTTTCTTCTGTTACTACTTCTGTCTCTTTCTCTGCCGTTTCCTCAGTCTCAGCCTGAACGGTCGCACTATCTTTTTCAGGATACAGCCCCTTTATCACTTCATAAAGACGTGTTCTGTCGGATATAAAAAGTGCCGATCTTTTAAGCTCAGGCTCATATCGTACATGATCCAACATCTGAAGATTTTTCAAAAGAAGTAAACGCGCAGCCTGAAAAAAAGGATATTCAGCAACCAATTCCTGCAAGCTCGTTAATGTATTCTCATTAAGATCGACAGGATTACCAATAAGATCATATAGTTGCTGTCTGTTCATAAATTACCAGTCGGAGAAAGCTCTGTTAAAAATATTTTCCGTAAGCTGATCGATTATCAAAGAGGTCAGTTCACCTTCCACTTCTGAGATATTTCTTTCAGATGCATAATCCTGATAAGCAGAGAAAGTAGATTCCCAATTTTTCTTCGGATCCACTTTATTCTTATATCGTACCTTTAAAGTGATCGTCAAACGGGACTGTGCAGACACCGCATCCTCTTTAATAGCCATAGGTCTGATAGTATATCCTGTTATCTCTCCTGAGAAATCAACATCTCCCACACCATTAACCAAAACAAGACGCGATTCACTCATCACCCTCTCCTTCATCAATTCGGTTAATTTCTGGCTCAGCAAAGGATTGATGATCGCAGCCCTGTTGTTAAAATACTGAACGGAAAATGTTTTCAGGTTTTCATCAATTGAAGCGCCGCTAAGAGTCACATGTATTGAACAACCGGACAAGCCGAGTAAAAATAAAAACAAAAAAACTTTAAAATATCTGATCATAAACAAAAACTTAACATCCATAATTCCCATCGTACATCTTGAATCTCATATCCCGTTACCCCTCAATATTGTACTCTTTAATTTTACGGTAAAGAGTCCTTTCCGATATTCCAAGATCTTTGGCGGCATATTTTCTTTTGCCGTTATGCTTTGCCAGAGCTTTCTTTATCAATTCTATCTCCTTATCCACTAATGATAAAGACTCCTCCACAAACTCTTCGGTATCCTGAATCATCGGGTCATCATGCTCTGTTTTCTCAGCAAATCTGACCTTCGGTGTTGCAACAGCCGTTACATGCTGAGTGACTGTCGGAGTTACCGCAGGGGTATCCATCAAAGCACCCTCTCCGTCATCATAAAGTTTCTTTATTATCTGGGCATGTTCACCTTTGACATTGGAGCATTCATCATCCTGAAGCATCTCAAGCACAAGTTTCTTAAGGTCGTTCATGTCATTTTTCATATCGAACAATACCTTATACAGGATCTCTCTTTCATTACTGAAATCCGCAGCCCCTTTATGTTCTGTCTCAACCAGGGCAGGAAGGTTATCGCCAATATGGTAAGGAATATAACTTGCCAATGTTTCTGCATCTATCTCTCTGTTTTTCTCGATAACAGATATCTGCTCCGTGATATTCTTCAATTGACGGACGTTGCCCGGCCAACGATACCTGATGAGCAGCTCCTTAGCTTCGTCGGTAAGTTTTATGGGCGGCATACGATACCTGTCAGCAAAATCATTGGAAAATTTCCTGAACAGAAGATAGATATCCTCTATCCTGTCACGTAACGGGGGGATGATAATAGGAACACTGCTTAACCGATAGTAAAGGTCTTCGCGGAACTTACCCTCCTTAATGGCCTTCTCCATAACCACGTTGGTCGCAGCAACAACTCTCACATCTGTTTTCAGCACCTTGGATGAACCTACCTTGATGAATTCGCCTGCTTCAAGCACCCTAAGCAGTCTCACCTGAGTGTTCAGAGGTAATTCCCCTATTTCATCCAGAAAGATCGTGCCTCCGTCAGCCTCTTCAAAATATCCTTTTCTTGCAGCCAGAGCACCGGTAAAAGCGCCCTTCTCATGTCCGAAAAGTTCCGAATCAATTGTCCCTTCCGGAATTGCACCGCAATTAACGGCAATGTACGGCCCGTGTTTACGGGCACTGTGCTGATGTATTATCTTCGGAAAGACCTCTTTCCCAGTACCACTCTCTCCCGTGATAAGGACAGACAGATCGGTAGGTGCAACCTGAACAGCCACATCTATTGCTCTGTTCAGCCCGTAGGCATTACCTATTATCCCGTATCTTTGTTTTATTTGCTGAACATCCATATTTAAAATACTGAAAAAATTACAGTTTTACCTGACAAAGTTACAATTCTAATTTAAGTTTTCTCATTTTACAAGTTACATTTTAACCAAAATTATCAGATAAAAATGAATTTAATAGCCTCATTTTTATTAAATTTAAAGTAAAAACAATCATTATCATGAATAAACCCAAATTATTAGAACTGGATCCATGGCTGGAACCTTTTTCGTCCTTTATAGAGAACAGAGTTGCAAAATACCAACAAAAGCTGGAAGACATTGAAGAACAAGCAGGAACACTAAAGGATTTTGCCTTGGGGCATATCTTTTACGGGCTACACAGAACAAAGACAGGATGGATTTTCAGAGAATGGGCACCAAATGCTATTCAAATATTTATCATAGGAGATTTCTCGGACTGGAATCCTCTTCCTGAATACAAATTAAAAAGCAGAGAGAACGGTGTCTGGGAAATTGAATTGCCCGACAACCTGCTCACTCACGGCGACCTTTACAAACTACTTATCAGATGGGACGGAGGAGAGGGCGAAAGAATACCGGCTTATGCCAACAGAGTAGTACAGGATGAAGAAACAAAGCTGTTTTCCGCTCAGGTGTGGGAACCACGTGAACTATTCAACTGGACTGACAGCGATTTCAAACCTGACAAATCCGCACCTCTTATTTACGAGGCACATGTAGGTATGTCGTCACCGGAGGAGAAAGTTGCCTCCTATGCCGAATTTACCCGGAACGTTCTTCCGCGTATCAAAGAGCTCGGCTACAACACCATCCAGTTGATGGCTATTCAGGAGCATCCGTACTACGGCAGCTTTGGCTATCACGTAGCAAACTTTTTTGCGGCATCTTCAAGGTTCGGAACGCCGGAAGAGCTGAAAGAACTGGTCGATACAGCCCACAAAATGGATATTAACGTTATCATGGATCTTGTGCATTCGCATGCTGTAAAAAATGAGCTGGAAGGACTGAGCAGATTTGACGGCACTACATACCAATATTTCCACGAAGGACCTAAAGGAGAGCATCCCGCATGGGATTCCAAATGTTTCAATTACGGTAAAGATGAGGTAGTGCATTTCCTTCTGTCAAATTGCCGTTACTGGATCGACGAATATCATTTCGACGGTTTCCGTTTCGACGGAGTGACAAGCATGTTGTATTACAACCATGGCCTTGAAGTAAATTTCACTTCTTATGGCGACTACTTCAAAGGTGAAGAGGATATTGATGCTCTAACCTATCTTACACTTGCAAACAGGTTGATACACGACATCAAACCACAGGCAATTTGTGTGGCTGAGGAGATGAGCGGCTATCCGGGTCTGGCAGGGAAGATCGAGGATGGTGGCATTGGCTTTGACTTCCGCCTGTCAATGGGCATCCCTGATTTCTGGATAAAAACGATAAAGGAGAAGAAAGACGAAGAGTGGAATGTTGCTCAGATTTATCACGAACTGTCACAGCACAGGCCTGAAGAGAAAACAGTTTCGTATGTAGAATCGCATGACCAGGCCCTTGTTGGTGATAAGACCATTTTCTTCAGATTGGTGGATAAGGAAATGTACTATTCAATGGCCAAAGATATTGAAAGTCTCATTATCGACAGAGGCATTGCCCTGCATAAGATGATACGGCTTGTCACACTTGGTACTGCCACCGGAGGATATCTGAACTTTATGGGAAATGAGTTCGGCCATCCGGAATGGATAGATTTTCCGCGCGAAGGCAACAACTGGTCGTACAAGTATGCACGCAGGCAATGGAACCTTGTTGATGATAAACTTTTGAAATTCCACTACCTGAATGACTTTGACAAAGCTATGGTCAATCTTTTCAAAAAGCATGATCTGCTGCCGGTAATTCCTTTCCAGCTCCATGCAAATGAACAGGACCAGATCCTGGCATTTCATAAGGACCGATATGTTTTCATTTTTAATTTCAATCCTTCTGTTTCTTTCGAAGGATACGGCATAACTGTGCCGAAAGGGAAGTACAAGATAATCATGACCACAGACGACAAAGAGTTCGGCGGTTTTGAAAGAGTTGACACAAGTTACATCTACTATTCAGAAGTTATCCCTTTCAGTGATGAAGTGCATCAGATAAAACTTTACATCCCTGCCCGTATCGGGATGGTTCTGGAGAGGCAAAAAATAAAACGGGTAAGATAAACCCAGAATGGG
>JAOZOF010000024.1:0-15899 GCA_029933425.1 Marinilabiliaceae bacterium | reverse complement strand
AATTGCAATAAAAAAACCTGTCAGAAATTTGATTCCTGACAGGTTTTTAAATATCTGATCATTCCGGTTTTCAAATCCACCTTATCACTCCGAAATCCTGCTTGTGAGGAAGTGCCTCGTGAACAGGTACCATCCTTATTCCGAAATTGTAAAGACCTGATCGCTTAAGTTTATGCTGAATTGTATAGTAAGCCTTTCCATCCTTCTCTTCCACTAATTTGAAGGGTTCGGCAGAGATCATCCTGATATTGTCCTGATTATCCACACTGCCTTCTGTAAACACCATCTCAAGGCCGATCTCCACATCCTGAAGATCTTTCTTGTCAAGAACCACATTTACCACATATCTATCTCCGACACCGAGTTCTCTTTTTGCGATATCAGGCATATCTACAGATATTACCTCGATCTTATCCCATCCTGCAGCAACTCTCCGCTTCCATTCAGCAATTTTAACAGCACCCTCATAATCATTCTCTTTTATCCTCAACACACGCTTATACTGCTTATTGTAAAATCTCTCACGGTAGTCATCAAGCATTCGCTTGGTTGTGTAATCAGGAGCTATCTGTGCAATTGAGTTCTTAATATACTCAACCCATTTTACAGGAACGCCATTTTTATCCACATCGTAGTACAGAGGTATTATCTCATTCTCAAGGATATTGTAAATATTCGCAGCATCAAGCTCATCCTGATACTCCTGATTCTCATATACCCTTTCATCGGTCAATGCCCAACCGGCACCTTCCTTGTAACCTTCGTACCACCATCCGTCAAGCACACTGAAATTCAGCACTCCGTTAAGCTCCGCCTTCTGACCTGAGGTACCTGAAGCTTCAAGCGGACGGGTAGGTGTATTCATCCACACATCAACACCGCTTACAAGACGTTTTGCCAGTTCCATATTGTAATCTTCAACAAAGATTATCTTTCCGAGAAACTCAGGACGACGTGACATTTCAACGATCCTCTTTATCAAAGCCTGACCACCGCCGTCGGCAGGGTGAGCTTTACCTGCAAAAATGAACTGCACAGGACGCTTGGGATTATTCAGAATGCGGGCCAGACGGTCCTCATCAATAAATAAAAGGTGTGCTCTCTTGTAAGTTGCAAATCTTCTGGCAAATCCGATGGTAAGAACCTTGTCATCCATCTTTTCCATAGAATCCATTATCATTCCCGGATTCCCCTGCAGATTCGGCATGTTCCGCTTGATCCGGTCTTTAAGATAGCCAAATAACCTTTTTCTTAATGTATTACGTATCTCCCAAAGCTCTTCATCAGGTACTCCGTATATTTTTTCCCAGATATCTTTGTTTGAAAGATCGTTCAGGAAATTCTCATCAAATGTTTCATACAGCTGACGCAACTCTCTGGCAGTCCATGTACCGTAATGAACTCCGTTGGTAACATAACCTATGTGAAGTTCTTCGGGGAAGAAACCTTTCCACAAATTCTTGAACATCTTTTTTGTAACTTCTCCGTGCAGCCAGCTAACTCCGTTCATCTCCTGGGAACACTTGGCAGCAAGATTACTCATTGAAAATTTCTCAGAATGATCGTCCGGATGTTCACGTCCCATATTCATGAACTGCTCCCATGAAATATTCAGTTTTTCAGGAACATGACGAAGATAGATACGAAGCATATCCTCATCGAACTTATCGTGACCGGCAGGAACCGGAGTATGTGTTGTAAACAGGGATGAAGTTCTTACTATCTCTACTGCCTCGTTAAATGTGAATTTATCGTTCTCAATAAGATCTATCAAACGCTGAACACCTGCAAATGCAGCATGTCCTTCGTTAAGATGGTACAGGTCACTTGAAATTCCCAGAGCATTTAGCAGTCTGATACCACCAAATCCGAGAAGCACCTCCTGCTTCAATCTGTTTTCCCAGTCTCCTCCATACAGGGTGTGAGTTATATTTCTGTCAGCCTCGCTGTTCAGTTCACAATCGGTATCAAGCAAGTATAACGGTACCCGACCAACAGACGCCTTCCATACCTTAACATGGACGGTCCTCCCCGGCATATCGACATGAATGTACATTGGCTTGTTGTCTTTATCTCTCACCCTTTCAACAGGCAGGTTCGAGAATTCCTGTGCATCGTAGTTTGCAATCTGTTCTCCGTTAAGCGACAACGACTGACGGAAATATCCATAACGATACATGAAACCAACGGCAACCATATTCACACCACAGTCACTGGCCTCCTTCAGGTAGTCACCGGCAAGGATACCGAGACCTCCTGAATATATTTTAAGAACATGCGACAATCCGTACTCCATGCTGAAATATGCAATTGCAGGTGATTCTTCACCCTTTTTGTTCATGTATGCACGAAACATATTCTCTACATGCTTCAATTCAGCAACAAATTTCTCATCTTTCGAAAGTTCATCAATCCGCTCAAGTGTTACTCTTTCAAGCAAAACGATCGGATTTTTTTCTACCTCGATCCAAAGTTCTTCATCTACGTTCTCAAACAACTGCACTGCCTGATAGTTCCATGTCCACCAGAGATTTCTGGACAGCTCATGCATAAATTTCAGGTTATCGGGCAATTTCGATTTTACAATTATCTTTTTCCAAACAGGGAATGGTGAAGTTTCAGGTTTCATCTTTATTCTGTATTCTTTTGGTACCAAATTAATTTTATCTTTTCTTCCTTCTACAGCCTGCAGAGCAATATCGTAGGCCTCGTAATAATATTTGATCAATTCACTCCAGGCTACTGACCTTGATATTTCAGCTGCTTTCTCTCCTACACTTTTCAACTTGTCTCCATCAAGTTTACTGTAATATGTAATTACATCGGCAATTGCCAAAGCCACTTCATGACCATTAGAGTCGTTGCGGTCAATGACAGCTATTCCGTCATCAATACCTTTGGACATATCCTTTACCCAAAGGCCGAAACCGGCAAGTGTAGTTGTAATTGTAGGGATCCTGAATGCGAGACTTTCAACAGGAGTATATCCCCACGGTTCATAATACGAAGGGAACACCGTCATGTCCATTCCTATAAGGATATCGTAATAATTCATGTTGAAGATACCGTCATCGCCATTGAGATAAGATGGAACGAAGATAAGTTTCACTTTATCATTCTCGTCGTTACTCAAATGTGTCTCCTGTATCTTGTTAATTATAGGATCATAACCCAGATCATGCAGACCATGGGTCAGGAACGGATTGTCAAGGACTTGGTCTGAATCCGGATTGTTCAGTTTTTCGATCAGATCCTTACGCGGCCCGTAAGTGTTTGCCGGTATCATTACATAAGCAACTATCTCTCTGTTCTTATCGTCAGACTCATTCAGGGTTTTTAAAGCATCAAGGAATACGTCAACTCCTTTATTCCTGAACTCATACCTCCCGCTGTTAGCAATAAACAGCGTATCTTCTTTAAGTTTGTATCCTAACAAAGCTTCAGCAACAGCACGTAATTTGTATCTTGCTTCATCACGTTTTGCATCAAACTCCTCTCCTTTCGGAACGAACGAATCTTCAAAACCGTTAGGTGTGATAACTCCGACCTCTTTACCGAAGAATTGATTACACTCGCGTGCAGTGATCTCAGAAACAGTTGTATAACAATCGGAATGAATAGCTGAATTTTTCTCCAGCGAATGTTTTGAGATGACTCCAAGGTCACGAGCCTTGGCATCTCCGTCATATTCATTTATATGATCGTACAAAGGCATGCCGTTACCTGCAATCGAGCGTCCTACGGTAGTTGCATGTGTGGTGAAAACAGTGGCTATCTGTGGTGCATATTCCTTAAGGTAAAGAGCACCTGATCCCGTCATCCATTCATGGAAGTTTGCCACAACATTGTCCTCCATGCCCAGATGATGATTGTAGAAGCTTTCTACAACTTTACCAACGGCATAACCAAACAACAAAGATTCTACATAATCCCAGGATCCGCTGATACTGTCAACCTGATACAGCTCCCAATATTTGGCAAGTAATTTATCTTTTTCAGGAATGAACGTGGTAAAATCAACCAACACTGCGATTGGTTTACCAATGATATTCCACCTTCCTATCCTTACCATCAGTCCCTCATTGGCGAGCTGACATTTCCAGTCATCTAACAGACTTTCATCAGGGATGAACTCAGGATTTTCTTTTTCCCCCCTCCATACATCCGGACCTATAAAGATCAATCTATCATCAAACTCTTTCAATAAAGTCAGAGCTTTTGTGGAAAGCACCGTGTGAATTCCACCTATTTTATTACATACTTCCCAGCTGGCCTCAAAAAGGTAGTGGGCTTTTAAATTCTTATCACTCATAATCTCCTTAATATTCGTACTCTCAATAAAACAGACATTTCTGTTTATCAATGCATTATATAAACGCAAAGAGAGTAAATTCATTACTCCCTATGCATTTTATCCTAAAATGAAGTGCAAAATTACAAAAAAAACATGCCCTTCGCTACTATCTCCTCACAATTCCTAATAACTATTTATCTTTTCTTACCGGCAGGTTTCTTTGCTTTCGTGGCAGATTTTGTTTTGGCTGCTGCAGTTTTCGATGTGGTTTTTTTCGCTTTTGCGACAGTTGTTTTCGCTGCTGACCTTTTCGCTGTAGTTCTGGTTTTCTTAACACCACCCAACCTCTGCAACTCAGCCTCAAGTTTAGCAAGCTTTTGTTCTTTTTCTTTAAGCACTGCTGAAAGAGTTGCAAGCTCCTGCTCAACATTGCTCTCAGGCACCGCTGCATTAAGACGAAGCGTGAAGTCGCTCAAAACATTCATATAGTTCATGAAGGCCTCATAAGGTGTTTCATACGGATTGAAATAAGCATGAACCTCACCGTCAGAAAAGAACTTAGTACTCATGTAATAAAAATGGTCACTTGTCTGCAGGTAAGACCAATCTTTCAGAATATCCTCATCAGTACATTTTTTGATCTTCGGAAGCAATGAGTACAACTTATCGAATGCTTCGTTCTGCATCTCATTACCAAGCCATGCGGTAAGGTCTCTTTCCTCATCGGCCCAGCTTGTAGGATAAGGAACATGAATTGCTGAAACAGGCTGAAGTTTCTTTACAGCCTCACTCGGAGTAATAAATCCCAGTCCTTTTTCACTCAAAGCAACTTTAGGAATATTCTCCAGGAACTCAAAGATACCTGTGTCTTCCCACTGATGTTCTCCGAATGTTTCATAGTCCATGAACAGATTGATCAACTCCTCTTTAGGGCTCAGGGCCTTGATCCAATCAATATATTTAGTCGCCGTTAAAGGATATTCATTCCAATCCTGATTGCTGAAACGGAAAGCAATATCATCGCTTAATGTAAAGTTCTTCAGCAGAACTTTCAGCCTTGGATTTATGGCATTCGTATAAAGAAAATTAGGGCTCTTCCATCCCAGCACATGCTTAGCTCCTTCGGCCAGCATTCCTTTGAATCCCATTGAATGAACATCTACCCCCAGCTGATCGGAATAGATCAACTCAGTATTTCTGAAAACCTGAGGACGCTGTCCGAACAATTCAAAAATAGTATCAGAGTGCTCCTTTACCTGTGCTTCGAACTCCTCTTTATCCTTTAACGATACCAAAGAGTGGCTGTAAGTTTCCGCAAGGAATTCAACATTGCCAGTATCGGCTAACTCTTTAAAACTGTCAAGCACTTCCGGAGCATAAAGTTTGAACTGGTCGATGGCAATTCCCGATATCGAGAACGATACTTTGAATTTTCCTTCATATTGCTTAAGCAATTTCAATAACAATTTATTGGTAGGCAGGTAGCTTTTTTGAGCAACCTTGTTCATTACACCCTCATTGGTGTAGTCATCGTAGTAATAATGATCGTTACCAATATCAAAGAAACGATATCTGCGAAATCTGAATGGTTGGTGAACCTGAAAGTAGAAACATATATTTTTCATGACTAAATATTTTTCTTTTATTAATTAACAACTGATTCGTATACTTCTTTTACTTTGACTGCTGAATTTTCCCATTTCAGGTTATCCACCTCTACTTTTCCGTATTTCTTGAACATAGTGGACAAAGCAGGATAATTCAAAACACCGTAGATGGCATCGGCCATTGCATTCACATCCCAATAGTTGACCTTGATGGCATAAGTAAGTATTTCGGCTACACCCGACTGATGTGAAATGAGAACGGGGACATTACTTTGCATAGCCTCAAGAGGTGAAATACCGAAAGGTTCAGAAACCGAAGGCATAATATACAGATCGCTCAGGCTGAGCATGGAAAACACTTCCGGTCCCCTCAGAAATCCGGTAAAATGGAACTTATGGGTTATCTTCAGCTGGGCTGCGCGACGGATCATATTTTCCATCATATCGCCGCTGCCTGCCATAACGAAACGCACATTGTCCATCTTTTGTAAAACCTGATAAGCTGCTTCAATGAAATATTCCGGTCCTTTCTGGTGTGTGATACGTCCCAAAAATGTCACCAGCTTTTCGTCAACACCTTTCTTGAACACATTTTTCTTATCCTCAGCAAGCGGGTCAACTGCATTGTAAACAGTAACTACTTTTTCGGCAGGGATGCCGTATTTATGAATAACAGTATTTCTGGTCAGATTACTTACAGTAATAATCTTATCGGCAGCAACCATTCCTTTACGCTCGATATCGAAAACAGTAGGATTAACACTTCCGCCGCTTCTGTCAAAATCGGTAGCATGAACATGGATAACCAACGGCTTGCCTGATGCTTCCTTTGCAGCTATTCCTGCCGGGTAAGCCAGCCAGTCATGAGCATGTATCACATCGAACTCATGATCCTGAGCAATAACATTCGCTACGATCGCATAGTTGTATATCTCTTTCAGAAGATCGGCTCCGTATTCTCCGGTAAACTCGATCCGTCCGTTCTCATTAACCTGAACATACTTTTTAATGCCGCTCACCTCATACCTGGTCAGCTTCCAGAACTCTTCAGGGTCGACGTACGGCACAAGCTTTGAATCCACCTCGATATAATCAAGTTTCTTCTTGAAATGAGACAAATTCAGTTTACGTTCAGTAACCTTGACATTATTGGCACCCACCAGTCTTATTACCGACTGATCTTCATCGCCGTATGCCTTAGGCACTACAAATACCACATCCAGGTCAGAAAGGTGTGACATTCCTTTGGTTAATCCGTAACAGGCAGTTCCAAGACCTCCTGCTATATGCGGCGGGAATTCCCACCCAAACATTAATACTCTCATAGGTTATATCTTTAATCTGAGTATTGCTCAATTAAGTTCAACATTCTTAAAACTCCGGCTACGTTCCACAGTAATGATACTGCTCCTTTACCTTTATGTGGCGGATCACCGTCATAACATTCCGATATGGTTCCCAGACAATGCTCTGTCATCTCCTCCTCAAATCCTTCTACCATGTTCTTAATGAATGGCAATCCGCCCCGTTTGTGTATCTCCAGATACTTTTCGGCGAAGAATGCCACAAATCCGGGATAGACACCTCCCTGATGCATTGCCAGGTTACGTTTGTTAATATCTCCCTGTATCATTCCCTGATAAACAGGATCATCAGGCGATAAAGTCCTGACACCTCTTGGGGTAAGAAGCAATTTCTTAACAATATCCAGAACTCCTTTTTGCTCCTCTTTTGTTAATGGTGTGTATGGCATTGCAATAGCCACAAGCTGATTTGGTCTTACTGACCGATCGATATTATCATGATCCCTGCAATCGATCAAACCACCTTTTGGATTACCGAGGAAATTATCACGGAATGAGCCTTCAAGCTTATCGGCCAGGGGTTGCCACTCAGACACAAATTTTTTATCGGCACTCTTACCTGCAAGTTCAAGAGCATATTTAATTGCATTGAACCATAAAGCATTAACTTCAACAGCAGCACCATACCTCGGTGTAACAGGATGACCATTGGAATAAAGCTTCATCCATGTTAAAGCACGACCGTAGACTTTAGCATAGATCAAACCATTATCAAGTACTTTAAAATAATCCTTACCGGCATCACTATAAAATTTCAGGATGCCCGTAAATACCTTTTTATATTTCTTCCAGAGTGTTTTTTTCGCGGTTTTACCCTCCATTTGATGAACAGCCCAGAACAACCACAACGGAACATCAATATTCTCAAGCTTACCGGCATCATATTTGTCCGAAGCCTCAAGAACCTCTTTTTTTAATTGCTTTATACTATTTGCCAAAACCTCGTCAGCGACATTTTTATCGTCAAGAACGCCGGCTACCCAGGGTAATGAAGTAATCGTTCCTCTCAGACTTTCACCATACCAATGATATCCTGCAAGCAAAGAAATCCTTTTATCACTTTTAACCATGAATTGTGAGGCCGAATTTACCAGAGTATTGTACAGATTATTCCGGGGAATCCTTTTAGCAGCTTCTTTCGTGAATTTGCTCTTCAAAGTTGCCGGGGCTGCCTCTTTTAACGAACCTGAAAATATAATACTCTCACCTTTTTTGATGGGCAGTTCAAAATAACCAGGAACATACAGGTCTTCCTTGAATTCATTTCCCCTGTTCTGTTCTTTAATATATTCTATTCCCCGATACCAGTCAGGCATAGGAACAAAATCATTCTTCTTATTGATCTGCATGTTCAGATACGGAAATACATCATAAAGTTTTATGCGTATCCCGTTCTTCACCTCTTCATATTTTGTATTTGCATCAAGATTCTCCTTAGTAAGCTCCCTTACACTCCTGAAAGCAAGGAAAGGCTTCAGACGTAACATTGTAGGAGAATGAGCATCCTCAAGCGTTATTTTTATCAATACCTGATCTTCCTTTTCCACAAGATGTTTCTCAACTGAAAGCACAACACCTCCAACCCTGTAAACCAGCTTTGGTGTAGGGTCCATAATGAAATCCCTGATGTACTTATGTCCCTTGGGATCGTAATGGCTACCGTCGTACTTGTGAATACCAAGGTTGAACACTTTTTCATGTTGCACAACCGAGATGTCAAGAGATGACAGAAAAACGAATCTTTTGTAATTAAACTCCTTTAAAGGAGTAACCAAAAGTCCATGATATTTACGGGTATTGCACCCGATTATGGAACTGCTCGAATAGGCACCTGCCCTGTTTGTTCTAAGTATCTCCCTGAACAGAGTGTATTCCAGGTTGATCAATTTCGATTTGTCCAAATGTATGTAGCTATCCATAAGACTAATAATTTACTAACAAGTTAAAACTTTTTTAATAAAAAAACCATTTAATAAATCAATAAAAAACTTTAAACATTTTTAGGAGACAAGTACCGACCCGTACATGCGAATAATGTATGTTATGTTTTCAACAAATTAAACTAACTTATGTTCATGAAAAAATCATAATACTCAGTCAGATCAACACCGGGAAACCGTTTTATCATCTCCTTCAATCTCTCGGACTCCCGCTTTGCAAACTTCCTGTATTCATCACCCTTACGATTGAAAGGTTTGTGACTGACGGCTCTTATCACTTTTTCCATTTCCCTGACATACTCTCCTGCTTTTGCATCAAAATACATATCCGACAACCTGTCCCAGATGTAATCAACCGCCAGGCTGCCCGGATGAAGCATATCTTCGGCATAAAACCGGTAATCACGCAGATCATCCATTACCAGTTCATACGACGGAAAATAACCAACTTTACTGAAACGGCTTACCAGCTCATCGATAGCCAGAAGAAGCACCGACTTGCTCAGTTGATTGCCATGGGCTCCGTCCTTCCAATGTCGTACAGGGCTAACAGTAAGAACAATATTCAGATCCGGATTGAACTCCTTAAGTGCAACCATCAGCTGTGAATAGCTCTCAACGATCTCATCAACATTCAGCCTGAAACGCCTGAACCGTGATGCTGGCAATTTATGGCAGTTTGCCACAATTCTCTCATCCTCAACATCCTGAAATATCCAGGCACTACCAAACGTAATGAAAAGAAAATCTGCTATTTTAAGTTTTTCATGACCTTCAACAATACTTTTATTTATTGTTTCGACTACTTCATCCTTATCAGGTGATGAAAACCGGCTGTGATGATAAAAGCTGTGCCACAGCCCTTCATGCTTAAACAACATATCACCATCAAACAGACTCCTATTCAGTAATATTTCAATACTTTGTTTTACGGAAACAGGATTGTACAATACTCCGAACGGATTTATCATAGCATTGAACCGTCTTTCCGTAAATTTCTCTCCTATATTTTCAGAAAAACATGATCCCATGAATAAAAGAACAGAATTGTAAGAAATCTTCATATCCGATCCCTGCAATTTAATTACCGTTCTGAATTCACTCATTTTTCTTAATTAAAGGAAAACTGATATTATGAAAATACCTATCAAAAGAATTAACAAACCGTAATAAAACGAAAGTCTAACCCCTGCCCCACTAATAATCCAACGCAAACAACAGGCTTTTAATTACCGTTTGACAGTGCAAAAATAGCACTAATTATCAAACTTAACATTTAACAAATGTTATCGTAGTGTTAAATATTATGCAAAGCAATTTATTTGTTCTGCTTAAGCGAACGGAAGATTTTAAATGTCTTAAGGCTACGCACAGAAATGTATGCAACGAGGGCTACAAACAATGAACTTAAGATTTGAAAAGCTATTGAATAGAGGATCGAAACGAACAGGGTATTCCCGTTTTCATAAAAATATGCACCTACGGCAACAGACACCGAAAACCAGAATATCAAAAAGAACACGAATAAAACTATGATCATGGCAGATATGACCGCCATAAGTCCGGCATCTTTTTTTACAGCCGAAACTATCTCTTTTTTAACATATCCGGCAACAAACCTGAACGGAGCTTTGATAAGGTTCAGAATAAACTGCAGAACCAGATAAACGAGTTCCATGACCACTCCTTTGGAGGTCTTAGGGTCCTCTTCTTTCAGAGCATCCTTCTCTTTTTCCAGGATCTCTTCTATCCGGTCAAGTATCTTAAATGTATCCAATATTACAAGGTCCTTGAAACTTCAACTTCCTGGTATGCTTCAATAATATCGCCTACCTTAATGTCGTTGAAGTTTGCTATGTTCAATCCACATTCGTAACCCGATGCAACTTCTTTCACATCATCTTTGAAACGTTTAAGAGAGCCTAACAATCCTGTGTAGATCACTATCCCGTCACGAATAAGTCTGACTTTCGAGTTACGTTTGATCTTGCCTTCTTTGACCATACAACCGGCGATAGTTCCCACCTTAGTTATCTTGAAAGTCTCACGCACTTCGAGTGTTGCAATGATCTCCTCCTTGATCTCAGGCGACAACATACCTTCCATGGCGGCTTTAAGCTCTTCAATAGCATCATAGATGATAGAGTAAAGACGAATGTCAATCTCCTCCTTCTCAGCCATTTTACGTGCTGCCATTGAAGGACGCACCTGGAATCCGATTATGATGGCGTTCGATGCAGCGGCAAGCATTACGTCGGTCTCTGTGATCTGACCTACTGCTTTATGGATCACATTGACCTGTATCTCGTCAGTAGAGAGTTTGATCAATGAATCGGAAAGTGCTTCAACTGAACCGTCAACATCACCCTTAACAACAATATTAAGTTCCTGGAAGTTACCGATAGCAAGACGACGGCCTATCTCGTCAAGAGTAATGTGTTTCTTGGCACGCATACCCTGTTCACGATGCAACTGCTCGCGTTTCGTAGCTATCTCTTTGGCCTCCTTTTCATCTTTCAGCACATTGAACTTCTCTCCGGCCTGCGGAGCACCGTTCAGTCCCAGCATTAGTACCGGCTCACTAGGGCCTGCCACATCCACTTTCTGGTTACGCTCATTGAACATTGCTTTGATGTGTCCGTAATTGTATCCGGCCAGCAACATATCGCCGATCTTCATACTTCCGTTACGAACAAGCAATGTGGTAACATAGCCACGTCCCCTGTCAAGTGAGGATTCAATTACCGTTCCTGTAGCAGGTTTATTCGGATTTGCCTTCAGCTCAAGCATGTCGGCCTCCAGCAATATTTTTTCAAGCAGTTCGTTCACATTCAAACCGGTTTTTGCCGAAATATCCTGTGATTGGTACTTACCACCCCACTCTTCAATGAGGTAATTCATATTTGCAAGTTCTTCTTTAATGCGGTCAGGACTTGCCCCTTCCTTATCAATTTTATTGATAGCAAAAACAATGGGAACACCTGCAGCAGCAGCATGATTTATTGCCTCTTTTGTCTGAGGCATCACATTATCGTCAGCTGCAACAATGATAACGGCAATATCGGTAACCTGAGCTCCCCTTGCACGCATGGCCGTAAAAGCCTCGTGACCCGGAGTGTCAAGGAACGTTATTCTGCGTCCGTTCTCGAGCTTAACCGAATAGGCGCCGATATGCTGGGTAATACCCCCTGCCTCGCCGGCTATAACATTTGTTTTACGAATAAAGTCAAGGAGCGATGTTTTACCGTGGTCAACGTGTCCCATAATGGTCACGATAGGAGGCCTTTCAACCAGGTCATCAGGACTATCCTCCTCTTCCTCTATCGCTTCCACAACAGTAGCATCAACAAACTCAACCTGATACCCGAATTCCTCGGCAACAAGTGTCAGTGTCTCTGCATCAAGCCGCTGATTTATCGATACGAAAACCCCGAGTGACATGAATGTGGAAATTACCTCATTTACCGGTACATCCATCATGTTCGCCAAATCATTGGCAGTTACGAACTCCGTAACTTTAAGTATCTTTTTCTCAAGATCCTGCTTTTCTATCTCTTCTATCTGCTTCTGGCTGATAGCGTCACGCTTCTCACGACGATATTTTGAAGCTTTTGATTTTCCTTTTTTGGTAAGACGTGCAAGCGTATCTTTGATCTGCTTCTGTACATCTTCCTCGTCCACCTCTTTGTGAACAGGTCTTTTCTTAAGCTTATGCTGAACCGTTTTCTTCTTCCTCGGCTCATTCTTACCACCTGCTCCGGCAGCACCCTGCTGCTGATTAGCACTTATGTCTATCTTTTCCTTACGTATTCTCTTACGCTTCTTGCGCTTCTTACGATCCTCCTTGGATTCAGGTTTAGGAGCTTCTTTAGGCAGAACTATTTTACCTACAACAGTCGGACCTGAAAGTTTTTCAGTCTTTGTAGGCTTGAACACTTCTTCCTGCTTAACCTCAACCTCCTCTTTAACATCTTCAACCACTGGCTCTGGCTCTGCCTTTGCTGCCGGTTTTTTATCTTCAACTTTCTTCGGTTCAGCTTTCTTCGATTCAGCTTTTTTCTTTTTCTCAAGATCAATCTTACCAACAACCTTAACATCACCCGACTTGTCCGCCTTAACAGGAATATGTTCGGGCTCCTTCTTCTTCTCAGGTTTTTTCTCTTCTTTTACCGGAGGTTCTTCTTTTTCAGCAGACTCGACAGGCTTCTTTTCTTCTACTTTCTTTTCGGGCGATTTCTTTTTTGGAGCTACCTCTTCAAGGTCGATCTTACCAACAACCTTGAAATCAACATCAGCCTTAGGCTTTTCTTCAATAATCTCAGGCTCTTCCTTTTTCTCCACCGAGGTCTCACCCTCAGAAAGATCATCGCGTATATCCTGAATGGAGATACTCTCTTTTTTGGGTTTTCCCGAAAAGTGATGACCCAGCTTCTCCGACTCTTTACGAACTTTCGAATCTGACTTGTATTCCTGCTCCAATAGAGAATACATATCGTCAGTGATCTTCGTATTCGGATTTGTGTCAATTTCGAAGCCCTTTTTATGCAGGAAATCTGTAATGGTGGATATTCCAACATTAAACTCCCGGGCTACTTTACTAAGTCTCTTACCAACTGCCATATATAGGTCTGCTAAATTTTATTCTCTATTTTAAATTAAAGGCAAATATAATGTAATTATTCAAATTCGGCCCTTAATATATTCATGACTTCACGGATGGTTTCCTCTTCAAGGTCTGTACGCTTAACGAGGTCTTCAACCGACAGGTCGATAACCGATTTGGCGGTATCGCAACCAACCTTTTTCAGTTCCTCTATCACCCAATCTTCTATTTCGTCTTTGAATTCGTCGAGTTTAACATCCTCGTCATCCTCTTCCATTTCACGATAAACATCTATCTCATAACCTGTAAGCTGACTTGCAAGCTTGATATTGAGTCCACCCTTACCTATCGCGAGAGAAACCTCTTCGGGTTTAAGGTAAACCTCGGCTCTCTTATCATCTTCAAACAATTTTATGTTCGAGATCTTTGCCGGATTTAATGCACGCTGAATGAAAAGCTGATTGTTAGTTGTGAAGTTTATCACATCAATATTCTCGTTACGCAACTCACGAACAATTCCGTGAATACGCGAACCTTTCATACCCACACATGCACCAACAGGGTCAATGCGCTCATCGTACGATTCAACAGCTATCTTGGCACGCTCGCCCGGGATCCTTACTATTTTCTTAATGGTTATCAAACCATCGAAAATCTCAGGCACTTCAAGCTCGAACAAACGCTCAAGGAAAACAGGAGATGTACGTGACAGGATGATCAGCGGATTGTTATTCCTGATCTCAACCTTGATCACAACAGCCCTTACAGTATCCCCTTTACGGAAGAAATCTGAAGGTATCTGCTCTGTTTTTGGCAATATCAGTTCATTACCGTCATCGTCGAGTATCAATATCTCTTTTTTCCATATCTGATAAACCTCACCGGTAATAATATCGCCTATGCGCTCCTTATACTTATGGTAGATGTTATCTTTTTCAAGCTCAAGGATACGGGCAGACAGGTTCTGGCGAAGGCTCAATACTGCCCTTCTGCCAAACTCATGAAATTTAACCTCATCAGTAACCTCTTCCCCAACTTCGTAGTCAGGATCTATCTTCTTTGCTTCCGACAGTGATATCTGAAGGTTTTCATCTTCCACCTCACCGTCATTTACAACCTCACGGTTTCTCCATATTTCGAAGTCACCCTTATCAATATTGATGATCACATCGAAATTCTCGTCTGTGCCAAATCTTTTTGCCAACACACTTCTGAAAGAATCCTCCAACACTCTGATCATCGTTGCGCGATCGATGTTCTTAAGTTCTTTAAATTCAGAAAACGTGTCTATTAAACTACTATGATCCATGTTTCAAATTATTTGAAAGAAACAACAACTTTTACATATTTAACATCCTCAAATTTAAACTGATGAGGTGTGATTTTCAACTCTTTTTTCTTTTTTCCCTCTATTTTAACTTTCTCCTCTGTTTCAACAGTAAAACCTTCATCATCAACAGAGATCAGCTTTCCGATAAGTTTCACATCCTCATTTGTCATCACCTCTACCTGACGCCCGATATTTTTCCTGTACTGCCGCAGCAGCTTCAGTGGCTGATCAAGGCCTGCAGTGGAAACCTCGAGGGCAAAATCCTCGTTATCCCTGTCAAGGTTATGCTCGATCAGGCGGCTGATATCAATACAATAGCTGATAGGGATACCATTCTCACTATCGAGGGTAACTGAAATTTTATTCGAAGTACTTACAGAAAGATCAACTACGAATACTCCGTCCTCCCCGAGCTTATCCAATATCAAATCTTCTATCTGCTTTACCGTTATCATTTTTCAATCAATAAAATAGGGGACTTTTGTGTCCCCTACATCCCCGATGTGACATATTTCGAGCGCAAAGATAATTATAACATGATAAATTTCCAAAAAAGTAATCATATGAGTTTGAATAAAAAAGATATTTATCTGATCAGAAAAAGAACTTTACCTTTGCAACAACAAAACCTATTCGTTTTTGTTGTAAACTAACAGAATACTAATGGCTAACAAAAGAAAAATAATAAATGATCCTGTTCACGGTTTCATAACCATTCCATCCGATCTGGTTTTTGACCTGATACAACACCCCTATTTTCA
>JAOZOF010000166.1:6639-7905 GCA_029933425.1 Marinilabiliaceae bacterium | reverse complement strand
TCCGTAATAAAAAGTTCAGGTATCAGATGCCTTGTAAGCATGAACAGAACAGCAGTGGAACTCATGAATAGAAAAACCATGTGTATGGATGCAAAGGCGGAATATTTAAGTGCTCTGTAATTCTTCTCACCCCGGAAGGTACTTACCCTGATAGTCGTTGCCGAAGCCAGACCGGAAGACATCATAAACGTCATTGTGGCAACTGTAATAACTATCTGATGAGCTGCCAGCGGGTCTTCTCCCAGCCAGCCCATCATTATTGCACCAAGACTGAAGGCAAAGACCTCAATAATGAACTGAACTCCCATAGGAGCACCAAGACGGATAAGCTGCATTGCCTCTTTCATCGAAAAACGGATATCATCATGGATCTTTCGGAACCGTTCAAACAAGACCAGCTTTTTATAAGCAATCCCAAATGCCACAGCCATGTAAATTCTTGATATCAGAGTCCCTATACCTGCCCCCAACAGTCCCAGCTCAGGGAATCCGGCCTTCCCGTAAATAAGCAGATAATTGAAAATTATGTTGACAATGTTCCCCGAAACAGTTATGACCATGGCTATCCTCGTATTGGATATCCCCTCGGCAAACTGTTTGTAACTTGCAAAATAGAGGAACGGCAATATTGAAACCGAGATAACAAGAAAATAAGGTATTCCGAGTCTCACAACCTCATCAGGCTGTCCCATGTCGGGCATGAATAGTGCCACCACAAAAGACAACAGCACCAGAAACACACCAAGAATGATGTTCACCCAGAATCCCTGATGAAACCAATGCACAGCACTTCTTTCGTCTCCTCCGCCAATTGCTTTGGCAACCATCGGTGTAATGGCATAGGAAAAGCCTATCCCGAAAACAAGAATGATAACAAAAATACTGTTGGCAAACGAAGATGCAGCAAGGGGTGCTGTGCCAACCCTTCCCACCATAACATTATCAACAAGCCCTACAACGGTCTGGCCTGCCTGTGAAATTATTACAGGGAAAGCGAGTTTAAGGTTCGACGAATAATATTTTTTATAATTGCTAAGATCCGGGGCCATAATCAATCCACATACAAATAAAAATCCCTTACCAGTGCTGAAAACTCTTCAGTGTATTTGTGCCTTATTCCTGTTTCTATTTCCATCTCCGATTCCTGAATATCCTTTTTTGCCTCTTTTGAAAAACTTATCAGCACTCTCACCAGATTGCTTTCTGCATTATGCCGCACATTTAAAATCTTATCGGGATACAAGTCCCGTTTACCTGCTGTTTGAA
>JAOZOF010000166.1:0-6539 GCA_029933425.1 Marinilabiliaceae bacterium | reverse complement strand
ATTCAAAACTTCTCATTCACCCCGAGGCCGAATAGTGCAAAATCGTATTTCACCGGATCATCAGGATCAAAATCACGCAAAACTGCCGTTACTTCCTCCACAGCCTTCCAGTCACTCTGTTTTCTTTTAAGTATTCCAAGATTACGTGCAACATTACCCGAATGAACATCAAGCGGCAAATACAATTCTTTTGGCCTGATCGCCTTCCAGATACCGAAATCCACACCCTTATCATCATCCCTTACCATCCATCGCAAAAACATATTCACACGCTTTCCTGCCGAACCGTTCATTACATTTGCCAGGTGTTTCTTTGAACGCTCGGGAGGTGAATATGAAAAGAACTTCTCACGAAAAAAATGTATCGCATCTTTCACTCCTCCCTGCTTCATTCCAACTGCAAAAACCTCTTCCATATCGGAATATTCTTTGTAGATATTCTTCAGTGCTTTCAGAAAATATATCACATCAACAGACTGAAATGTACGGTAATAAAAATTCTCAAATCTGCCCCAATCATTATCCGATGCTCCCGACAAGAAATCGTAAGGAGTATCTTCCATAAGGTCCATTAAAAGGTTCGCCTTTTGAAGTATCAGATCGCGGCGCCCCCAGGCGATAGTTGCCGAGAGAAATCCTGCGATCTCAATATCTCTTTTATTCTTATACCTATTAGGGATGGAAACAGGATCGTTCTCAATAAAACCGGTACAGTTATACAGATCCGCTTTCTCGTCAAGAAACTCCTTTATCTCTTTTAAATTCATCTGATAATAATATTCAGCGGGCTGCTGATAACTATGCTAAGACACCACTTTTTTACTTCATCATGCCTCCACAAGACCGTGATCAATGATCACACCATCTTTCATCGACACTACGCGGTCGCACATTCTGGCAAGATGAAGATCATGCGTAACAATGACGAATGTCTGATTGAATTCATTCCTGAGCGAAAAGAACAGTTGTTGTAACTCTTCCTGACTTTTTGAATCAAGGTTCCCGGAAGGTTCATCAGCAAAAACAACTGCCGGACCGTTCATCAAAGCTCTTGCTATAGCTACACGCTGCTTTTCTCCCCCGCTTAACTCCGAGGGTTTATGTTCAAGCCTGTCCGAAAGATTCAGGAAATCAAGAAGGTCTTTAGCCTTTTTTTCCGCTTTACCTTTACTGTCACCCTTTATCAATGCAGGTATAAGCACATTCTCCACCGCCGTGAACTCAGGCAGAAGCTGATGGAACTGAAAAACAAAACCAATATTCTCGTTCCTGAACTTCGCAAGCTGATATTCATTAAGCCTGCTGATATCGACACCGTTGATCGAAACACTTCCTTCGTTCGGTCTGTCGAGTGAACCAAGTATCTGCAAAAGGGTTGTCTTACCTGCACCGCTGGGACCAACAATAGAGATAACCTCACCCTCCTGTATCGAGATATCTATTCCTTTCAGTACTTCAAGAGTACCAAAAGATTTATGAATGCCGGTTCCTTTTACCATTTCCATAGCTACACAAATAATTTGTAAATATAATAAATGTACAATCCCACCAAAACACCACCTTTCCAGCGATTTATCACTCCGTTTTTCAAAGGTATCATCCAAATCAGCAAAACAATTGCTATTCCGATCATCCATGGATAATCCCAACTTAAAAACGACATGTTCACGTTCAGAGGTTGAACGACCGATGTAATTCCAAGTATTGCAAAAATGTTGAATATATTTGAACCGATAATATTCCCTATCGAAATATCGGTATTCTTTCTTATGGCCGCAAGCAATGATGTTACAAGTTCAGGTACGCTTGTGCCAAAAGCAATGACCGTAATACCCACAACCCTTTCACTGATACCAAAGCTCAGAGCTATACTTCTGGCGCTCGTTACCAGCCACGCCGAACCAAAATAAAGGCCGGCAACGGATACTACAAAAATAACAAGAACCCAAAATAACGGTTTTTGCTTTACTTCCGGGATCAGATTTGATTTATTGCTTTTTTTCTGACTTACTTTTGTATCATAAAGCAACCACGACATGTAAGATCCCAATAAAACAAGAAAAACTACACCTTCCCAATGATCAAGTCGGTCATTGTTCCAACTGAAAAAATACAAAAGCAGCGATGCTATCATCATCACTCCCCAGTCTATCCATACAGACTGTTTTTTTACCCTGAGAGGATAAACAATGGCAACAAGGCCAAGAACGAGAGCGATGTTCGCAATATTGGAACCTATGACATTACTTATGGAGATATCGGCCGAACCGGCAAACACGGCTTTCAGACTTACAAAAAGCTCGGGAGCGGAAGTCCCGAACGCAACCACAGTGATCCCTATCACCATATCGCTTATCCTGAAACGCCTCGCGATCTGAACACTTGAAAATATTAACAGGTGTCCACCTATGAAAAGGAAGATAAACCCCAGTAACAATAGCAGATAATCATTCATCAAAACAGCATGCATTTTATATTAGAAAAAGTACGGAAGGAATTACTGTTTCTCTTCAGCATCACCCGGCTCCTCTTTCTTCACTTCCTTCTTTACCCTCTTTTTAGCTGTACGGGGTTTCTTCTTTGACGATAACACCTCACGCTTAACTTCAGGTTTTTCCTTTATATCTTCTTTAACCTCTTCCTTAGTTTCATCTTTGGAAACCTTGGTTTCTTTCTCCCCTGCTGATGCTTCATTCACTTCACTTCCTTCATCAGGATTATTCTTTTCGATCACTTTCATGTCAGTCTCATCATCGACATCTAATTCGGTAGGATAGGGTTCATTCTCCACTCCGTAAGGATCGAAACTTTCGGTTGTTGTTTCACTGAATGAACTTTCAAAATCATCAACATGATCGTTCAACGACTCACGCACATCATCAAATTCCTCAGTAACCGTTTTGGTACTCTCATTAAGTTCACGTTTTATTTCTTCTGTAGCCTTACGGAACTCACTCATTCCTTTCCCGAAAGTACGTGCAAACTCCGGAATCTTATCGGCACCAAATAACAAAAGGATAACCAATACTACAATTACAATCTCACCTCCCGATATAAAAAGCAATGTGTTCATACCTGTTCATTTTACTCATCCTGTCAATATATTTACAAAGATAATAAAATCAGCCTATCTATGCACCCCGATCGTTTATCAGAAATAATTGTTACTAATTTAAAGTAAATAAAAAACCCTCCAACTTTACAGAAGGAGGGCCTTAATATTTTAAAGAATTGATCTTTTACTTCTTTTTCGAAGCTTCTTTCTTTTTCATTCTTTTCTCGTCAATAGCCTGAGCAATTGGTGTTGCAATGAACAATGATGAATATGTACCTACAACAACACCGATCATCAAAGCGAATACGAAACCGCGGATAACCTCACTTCCGAACAGGAAGATAACAAGTAATACCACAAAAGTAGTAAGTGATGTATTAACTGTACGACTGATAGTTGAATTCAAGGCAGAGTCTATAACCTCTATACGATCCTTTTTAGGATGCAGCCCGATATATTCACGGATACGGTCGAACACAACCACGGTATCGTTGATAGAGTAACCGATAACCGTAAGTATAGCAGCAATAAATGCCTGGTCGATCTCAAGTGAGAACGGCATCATACTGTAAGTTACAGAGAACACTCCAAGAACGATCAACACGTCATGAACAAGAGCCGCGATAGCACCAAGTCCATACTCCCAGTTACGGAAACGTATCAGTATGTACAGGAATATCACAACCAGCGAGAAGAATATCGCATAACTTGCTTTTGTCTTGATATCGGTTGCAATGGTCGGCCCCACTTTCTGGGAACTCATACGATAATTGGCAAGGAAATCCTCCGCTGATACATTATCGCCAAGGAATGGTTTCAGCCCTTCGTAAAGCTTTCCTTCCACCACATTATCTGCATCCTCACTGTTATTATCTATCATAAAGTTCGTAGTGATACGGACCTGGTCTTTCTCACCGAATGTCTTAACCTCTACAGTAGCACCTTTAAACTCTGCCAAAAGTGCTTTTTGAACATCAACAGATGACACCGGCTCGTCGAAACGAACAACGAATGAACGTCCTCCCGTAAAGTCAATACCCTGCTTTAATCCGTGAGTGAACAATGAACCGATACTTATCAGTAATAAAATACCGGATACACCGAAGAATATCTTACGTTTCTCCAGGAACTTAACATCCGGATTCTCGAACAGGTGCTCAGTAAGCTTGGTCGTAAATTTGAATTTAGCATCCTTCCTCTTAAGCATTCTTTCAAACACAAGGCGTGAAATAAATACGGCTGTAAAGAAAGATGTTGCAATACCGATCATCAAAGTAGTAGCAAAACCTTTGATAGGGCCTGTACCGAACAGGAACAGAATAAGACCTGTAAGGAATGTTGTTATGTTCGAGTCGATAATGGCCGAGAACGCATTTTTGTATCCGTCAGCAAGTGCCAGACGAACACCTTTCCCGGATCGCATCTCCTCTTTGATCCTTTCGTAGATAAGCACGTTGGCATCAACCGACATACCGATGGTAAGCACGATACCTGCGATACCAGGCAGGGTAAGTACTGCTCCGAACGATGCAAGCACTCCCATGATGAAAAACATGTTGGTGACAAGTGCCATATCGGCAACAAGACCGGCTCTCCATCCGTAATAAATTACCATGTATATCAGCACAACTAAAAATGCCCAGATGAATGACATCAAACCGTCATGAACGGCCTCGGCACCCAGAGAAGGACCTACTACAGTATCTTCCACAATACGTGCAGGGGCAGGCAGTTTACCTGATTTAAGAATATTCACAAGGTCATCGGCTTCCTGAGCTGTAAAGTTACCTGTGATCTGACTTCTTCCTCCTTTGATCTCACTCTGTACTGTCGGGAAACTGTAAACATATCCGTCAAGAACGATTGCAATTGATTTGCCGATATTGTTTTTCGTAAGCTTAGCCCACGTTTTAGCTCCTTCGGCATTCATGCTCATGTTAACCTCGAACTGACTGCGCTGGTTCAGGTTCTTGCTTGCATTAACAATAGCGTCACCTTCAAGCGGCGGACGTCCATCGAACGTTGATATTTTAAGAGCAACAAGCTCAAAGTAAGAATCTTTATCATTAACCGGACGGGCAGTATAGTATCTTACATTCCCGGTCGGCATTGGCTTAACTGTCCACAGGAACTTAAGGTCCTTGGGCAACAAAGCTTTTACAGCCGGAAGATTCAGATATCTGTTAACTTTTGATGTATCCTTGGCTGCTGCAATACCAACTACAGGACCGTTAGGATTCTGACTTGGAATCAGATATGTAAACAATGATGTTGTTGATTCTGCAGCCAGTGAATCTGTCTTAAGGCTGTCAGTTTCCATATCCTGAAGCAAAGCAAGTTCCTCGTCAGCTTTTTTAGTTTTCTGCTCCCCTGCTTTTTCTTCACTCCCTTTGACCTCTGCTGTTTTTTCTGCTGTTTTTGAAGATTCCAGCTGGGCGGTCTTAGCATTAGCCTGAACTAAATAGTTGTAAACCTCACCGTTGTTGTATGTCTCCCAGAACTCAAGACTTGCAGTTCCCTGGAGCAGCTTTCTTACCCTCTGGGGATCCTTGATACCCGGAAGTTCGATAAGAACACGGCCTGCTTTTTCGAGTCGCTGAATGTTCGGCTGTGTGACACCGAATTTATCTATCCTTGTTCGCAGAATATTAAAAGCATTATCAATAGCACTTTGTGTCTCTTTTCTGATAACACTCAGAACCTCTTCGTTGGTTGAATTGTAATTAACCTGTCCTTTCAGCGCTACAGTATTGAATATTGTTGACAGCTGTGCATTCGGATCAAGTTCCTGGAATGCTTCTCCAAAAAGGGTAACAAAATCTTTGTTTGATGTTTTCTCACGCTCCTCGGCAAGTTTCAGAGCTTTCTGAAATGTAGGATCGGTATTGTAATTAGACAAAGCAAGAATTACGTCTGACACCTTCACCTCAAGAATAAGGTTCATACCACCTTTCAGGTCAAGACCAAAATTGATCTCTCTCTCTTTACACTCCTGATAGGTATACTCCCTCAGACCGAAAAGAAAATTGTAAACCGGAATGTTTTTAACTGAATCCAGATAAGCCTGCTCTCCCTGTGGTGATTCCTTCGCCTCTTTCTCAACCTTCTTGGTAACGTATGTAAAAGACAGCTGATATAAACTCACTAACGCCAGGAGAATGGCAAATAATCTTATTGCTCCTTTGTTTTGCATTTGTTTTTACTTTTAAAAATATTCTTATGTTTATATAAATCCGTAATTAACCGCGCAAATATATTGGTTTTTTTTCAGAAAATTTAATGAACTATTAAATTGTATATAGATAACTTATCTTTGTTAATCCTCTATAGCTTTAAAACCCTTAAACAGTAAGCATTACAGAACGATCCAAAGTTTTTGTCACTTAATAAAAATATATTCCTCGCATTGCATTTTTCGGTCGTCTGCCGCAACAATGTTACATCAATCTTAATTTTTTATTAACTTTATCTTTATAAAACCTAA
>JAOZOF010000165.1:2357-7911 GCA_029933425.1 Marinilabiliaceae bacterium | reverse complement strand
ACAAGATAAATACCGGCACGGTTATTTGTGACCGAACCGAAAAGGAAGATGAAAAAGACCAGCAGTTTAAATTTCACGCTTAAAAATTAAATTGATAGTTAAAGTTGACTTATCTCCTTTTTTCAGATTCAGAGTTATTACTTTCTCTTTGTACCTGACTTTACAATCCTTACCTTGTTCCGAATAAATAACCGCTTCGGTTAATTCACTGTTTTCCCATTTCATATCCACAACAAAACCATTTCTGGCACGTAAACCTTTCACTTCACCATTTGGATATTTCGACGGAAGCGCAGGAAGAAGAACGATCTCCCCGGTGTGGCTTTGCAGTAGCATCTCTGCTATTGCCGACATAATACCGAGATTTCCGTCAATCATCCAGAATCCACGAAAATTAGACGTAAGATTAGGGAATACTGCCTGCTCAAAATGATTGTCGAATACCGTTTGCAGCATTTTACCGTTCCAAAGTCTTGTCCAGAATTTTGCAGAAAAGCTGCCTGTCCAGCTACTGCATTCATTAGTTTCCCACGGTTTCCTGTATTCCAGCGTTTTAATAAACGCTTCGGCCAACTCCGGTGTTTCCAGAGGCGTTATCTGATTTCCAACTGCCAGTCCCCAGCCGTGGCCAAGTTGTCCGGAGTTCCGGTATGCCGGTTCCCAATCGTATCTCCACTCCTGTAAACGTCCTGTTGTAGGGCTGATGCGCATTGGCAGCAGCTGTGCAAGGTATTCATCGAGTTTTGCATCAAACTCATCATTAATTCCCAACTCGGCATTTGCTAATTTACAGTTCCTGAAAAGGTCGCGGATTATTTGCATATCCTCAGTTGCCCCGACACATGCCCAACCGACCGTTCCGTCCGGTTTTTTAAAATGATTCTCGAACGATTCGGATGGATTGGTTACCAGAAAGCCGTCTTCGTCTCGCTGCAAATTATCGATGTAAAACTGTGCTGCCCCTTTCATCACGGGGTAAACTTCTTTTAAATACTCCTTGTCAAGTGTAAATTCGTAATGCTCCCAGAGATGATGGCAAAGCCACGCACTACCCACCTGGAAGATCGCCCACAGGCCGCTGCCGCCGACCGGGGTGGTAGTCCTCCAGATATCAGCATTGTGGTGTGCTATCCAACCGCCGGCTCCATACATGTTTCTCGCCGTTCTGGCTCCATCAACAGTGAGCTCTTTTGTGAGTTTTACCAACGGCAGGTGACATTCGGAAAGATTGGCTATCTCAACACCCCAATAGTTGATCTCTGCATTGCAGTTAAGTGTCCAGTTAGCACTCCATGCAGGTTGAAGGTTACGGCTCCATATTCCTTGCAGATTTGCGGGTTGTGCAAATTTACCCGGACGCGAACTGGAAATTAACAGGTAACGGCCAAAATTAAAGTAAAGAGTTGTTAGTTCCGGGTCCTGTCCCGGCTTATAGTTTTTAATACGTTCATTGACAGGAAGTGTATCAGCACCGGTTTCTCCCAGGTCTAAACTGACTCTTCCATACAGTTCAGAGTAATCATTGATGTGGCGGCTTTTCAATTCCTCATAATCTGATCTTTCAAGAGCAGCTATCTGTCTTTCACAAATTGCTTTGTAATCTTTCCCTTCGGTAAACGGATTTTTATCAAATCCATTAAAACTGGTTGCCGCAGTGAGGATCAGTTCTACTTCGTCGGCATTACTTACGGTAATTTTATCCGCTTCGCTTATCACCTCTCCCCCTTTATTTCTCACCAATACATTCATCTGAAAACGCATTCCGTGACCATCTTCATAAACAGGCGGTTTTTTGCCGAGATAATTCGGATAAACATGTTTGGGTGCATTTCCCCTTAAGATCACCTGGTTGCCTTTCACTTCAACCTTATGATGTAATAAACTCGTCAGAGAGGTGGTAAAGTTCAATTGCCCCGATCTATCTGCTGATAGTTTTACCACAATAGTTTTATCGGGGAATGAAGCAAATATCTCCTTTTTAAACTCAATATTGTTTATTGAATAACTGACAGTTACCAGGCCATGTTCAAGGTCTAACTGACGTTCATAATTTTCTACCTTCCCGTTTATGTCTGAATTTATCACCAGATCACCCATGGGCATGTAACTCTCGTTATATTCCCCCAGCATTTTTGAATTGATAAGTTTCTCTGCCTTATGGGTTTTTCCATCAAGCAGCAACTGACGGATCTCGGGTAAGTATTTTATGGCTTCGTAATTCTGCAGATCGCGAGGTTCCCCCGACCAAAGGGTTTCTTCGTTTATTTTTATGGTATCGGATTCAACACCGCCGTAAACCATTCCTCCAAGGGTTCCGTTACCGATAGGTATAGCTTCATTCCAGTTGGCAGCAGGTTGATCAAACCATATCTCTGACCTCTTTAATTCGTCTTTTCCTGCAACACACGATGTAGTTAAAATTGCAAGAAGGGTAATGATAATTAGTTTATTCATGATTTATGTATTTTGGCTGTTTAAGCCATTGATATTTAGTTTAATCAAATTACTCAAACGTTCTCAGGAAATCCAATAACAACTGGAAATAGGGATCAACAAATTTTGTGTCATAAGCCATTGCCGGGCCGGAATCATTCAGGATCAAATTCTCGATCTTTTTATCGTCGCCGTTTTTTTCAATTTTTGCTGCAACCCACTTCATATAATTGCTTTCGGGGTATTCTTCTAAAAACTTTGTCATTAACCGTTTGGCTTGCTTTTCTTCTCCGTTTTGAATTAAAAGTTTAAGCTGCAAATACAGGTTTGAATTCTCCTGCTGATAACCGGGATGTGAATAGTGCATCACTTTATCTGCAAATACAGCTTCATTCTTTTTATCCCCTTTTGCTTTGTACGCTTTCGATAAAATATAATCTTCCAATCGTTCATCAACATCGTATGGTCTTCCTACACCCAGGTTTTGCGGCCACAATTTTGCTTTTTCAGCATATTTAATTGCTTTATTGTTCTTCCCTTTTTTCAAAGCGGAAAATGCGGAACGAATACAGGCTTCGTAGTACAGATCACGTCCGATCGTAGCACCTTCAAATGGTAAAAGTTCGTAGACTTCAAGGAAAGATATTGCCTCCTCATACTTATGCTGTCCGGTCAACGATTGTGCATAACACAAACCAATTGCCGGCTGCTCGGGATACTTCTTCACAAAAGGCCGGATCAGATTAAATGCCTCAGCAGCCTGTTTGTTCGAGATGTAAAAATCCGCCAGGGCCAGGGCCGGACGCCAATCATCAGGAGCCAGTTCCCTTGCTCTTGTCAAACATTCCAGCTTCTCCTTATCCGAATCTGCAAGTTTTGATTTAGCGAGATAAAACGGTGCAAAATCAGGTTCTGTCCCACAAGCCGCAAATTGTTTTTCAGCCTCATTCTCTAAATTTTTATTCCACAAGATCAGACCGAGATAATAGTGCAGTTTCCAGTCCGGCTTTTCGTTAAGAAATATTTTTAATATCTCAGCTGTTTCAGTGCGATGAGGGAAAACAAATTCGGGCGACTGACTCAGTGCCTTATTCAGATATAACTCTTTACTGTCGGGCGACAAATGTGCCAGCCACAAATCAACTATGACATTATCCGGTGCCAGACTTAACACTTCAACGGCCTCTTCATCGCACCCTTTTTTACTGTAATTTATCGTAAGGTCCAGAAATGTTTCGTAAGGCAGCTCGTTTGTAATACCTTTTAAGAACAGTTCTTTATCAGCAGTTTTTCCTGAGATCAAATACTTCTCAAAACGCTGAAAATGGTTAGTCCCGTCTAATTCAGCAATTCGTTCAAGAACCTTTCGGGCTTCATCCGTTTCGCCCGATTTACGTTTTGCAACAGCCAATGATCGCAGTGCATCTAAGTTGTACCGGTTAAAGGCAAGGGCTTTGAGTGCATATCTTTCTGCCTTATTCCAATTTTGTTCATTCAAAAAGGTGTTAGATAGTTCAGTTGCAGCAGACGACCTGTAAGCAATATCTCCCATAGCAATTGAAAACCCGCTTTTTGAAGTAGGAGTATCGCCTCTCTTCCGGCAGATAAGTCCCAACAAATAGTTTGCTTCGCCATCATAAGTATCTATTGCCAATGATCTCTGAATCAAATCTAATGCTCTCGTATAATCCATTTGCCGGTAGTAACTTTGAGCCAGACGATTTAATGCAGGCAGAAATCCTGCATCTTTTTCCAAAGCTTGTTCGTAGGCTTTTTTTGCACCGGCGTACTCCCTTTGTTTTTCTAATTCAAGTCCTTTGATGAAAAGTCCGTATGCCGATCCCCAGTTAAAACCGGGGTAGGGTTTTACCGGCCGGTCAACCAAAACATCTTTTTCCGATGAAGAGTAAACCAGCTTATCATTTCCCAGAACAACCTTAATTTCGGCAGTATCGTTTACATTAATGCCGGTTTTATAAATTTCCAACGGATTTAATTTCACCTTTTCCGAAAACAATAGATCGCCCTTTTTGTAAATCTTAAGTTCGTCATCAATACCCTGCAATGCGCTAAGTATGATCGTAGTAGTGTTTTTATTCCGAATGGCGTTTAACACCCCGAATTCAGAAACGGCAACCATACCTTTTGTTTCTTTTAAAGGGAACCATATCTCATTCATCACATCGGCATCGTGAGGGGCAAACTCTTTATGTTTAAAAGGGGTTTTTGTGCTGCTGTTGGCCGCCTGGTTAAACAGCTTTCCCGCCTGGAACTCGATGTATTGCCCGTCATTATCGGTCAACAGATCTTCCCATATCATACCTTCGGGAGCGAGGCCCCATATCCACAGTTTTTTACCGGGTTTTTCATCATAATCGCAAAAATGGCCAAACCCGAAATCTTCATCGTGCCAATACCCGCCAAAATAATCGGAGTACGAATTTATCACATGGTACGACTTGTAACTACCAAAATCATTGTTCTTGTACCAGCTAATATCCCGCCCCTTATCAACAGGCCAGTTGCCGGTTTCTCCGCCATGACCGATCCAGTTTTTGCCGGGATAGATAAATTCCAGATCATCGCCCGCCTTTGCTGCTGCATTCATCCAGTGATAATATGTGCATGGCAGTTCTGTATTGTTAAACCAACTTGCTCTTGTTTCAAAAAAAGCTTTTCCCGGCGATACTTTTATCTCCACATTCCACTTTGTTCCAGATGGCAGGTCTATTGCCCCGACCACACACGCAACACTCCCGTCGGGATATTTTTTGGTGGTATAATCAACCGGAGTTGCACAAGTCGGGATATGCCCGATATCGCCAAAATTGTATTCCAGGCCGCCCGATGTCCAGGCCCCACGCATAGCCACATCCCTGAATTTCACGACATGATTAAAATAGAGAAATTCCTTCCCCGTAGATTTTTCGATAGCTCCCCACACTTTTCCTCCGATATCCGGGCAAACATATACTTTAATGAATTCGTTTTCGAGTACCACCATTTTCCACTTTTGCTGAACAGCATTGTTGGTATATCCGTTAAAATAAAAATAGGGGTACATACGGTTTATTTCCGGTACCGGATTCGGATCGGAAAAAGGATAGGTTTTAAACTCCAT
>JAOZOF010000165.1:0-2257 GCA_029933425.1 Marinilabiliaceae bacterium | reverse complement strand
TCCACGATGAAAAACCATACACTTCCAGATTGATCGGGCTCCCTCCTATCCAATGCGTATCCTTCAAAACATTCTCATTCTCTTTTGCCCACTTCGCCGCTTTGGCGAGGATTGGCCAGAATTCCGGCTTCATCCTGTCGTGGCTGATGTACAATTCCTGCAAACTTGAACCTGCGCCAAAGAATGACCATACCATATCCGAGAAATCGGAAATACTATCGTTGATACATTTGATAGGATGACCAAGATTTGCATACGCAATACCAACGGTCATAATTGAATTCAACGGGTAATATGATGCTTTTTTAACGATGTTATTGTAGAGTGTACCATCGCGATACGTCATAAATCGTTGTGTGCGGGTTCCCTCACCAGCCATGTGCAGATCGCCTGAACCACGCCATGTACAATCGGCATACAACAACCAGAATGGCGACGGCCAGGAACCAACGGTAATATTTATGTAAACATCGGGATTATGCCGGCGGAGTGTTTTCATCAATCGTGTACCCGCCTCCATGTCCGGCAGATATTCCGGATTGGAACCACCAAAGCCATCGTATTTAAAATAGTTCACATTGTAATTATCGAGCATATCCAACGACCGTTCCAGAAAGCGATTGTAGTAATTTGTTCCTGCTAAGCTAAGTCCCCTGGCATTGGTTTCCAGACCTTCCCGGCGGGCAGATTCAATACGCCGCCTCTGATTTTCGAGATACCCGCCAAACGGCGACATCCAGACACCAATCCCTGAATTGTACTTTTTGCATAACCCGGCCTGCGGCTTAAAACCATCGGGAAACTTTACCGGATCGAAATACCAGACACTGTCCAGATCGTCCCATCCATCGTCGAAAACAAATGAGTTAAGTTCGATATCGTAAGGTTGAATAAATTTTTCGTTCCAGGCATGCATTCGCTCTATCAGTTGCTCCGATGTGAAGCTGGAAGCACCGTCACCGGTAATGTCCCACCAGCAGTTATAATGCAAAAACTGCCTGTACGGCCGCGCCCGTTCGCGTTCCAGATAATATAGAAACGCCCTTCTGTTTTGTTTTTCGGGAGAGACTCCGATCACTGCCCATTCCGAGATCACATCTCCGGGTTGGAAAACGTCATTCCTTTCCACATGAAAATTAAGGATATCATTGGTTCTTCGGCTAATGTGAAACAGACCCGTTGCATTTGAAGGGTTAATGATCTCAGGTTTTATCACATACCGCCCCGAAGCATTATAATCTTTCAACTTTAACTTATAGAAACTATCACCACCTTTTCCATTCAACGGATGTTCATCAATTGCAACCTGTTTCCCGTTCTCGAACAAAGCAACTGACCTTATATTATAATTTACATTACCGCTTCCAAGCTCTACTGAAATAATATACTCCCCCGGAGCATCAACAATTCCGGACACATCGATCGATTTCCCGGTAATACTTCCAATATTTCGTATCAACAAAGCTTTACTGTGAGCAATTGGATGTTCCAAACCAAAAAAGAAATTCCTGTATTGAATGGGAGAACCAAGAACAAATCCGGCATACTCAGCCCCTTCGAGTACGCCGTCAAAAAAAGTCACCTGCTTAATTTCAACCGGTTTTTTCGCTGTCTTTATTTTAATATTCTGGCGAATGTAATTGGAACCATCACGAAGTTGTGCAGTCCATTTAACGGTAATATTCCCATTCTTTTCAGCGAGGAGAGCCGAAATTTCCTTACCTGCAAAACGCAATGCTGCTGTCGGCAGACTGTCGGTAGCAGCAATATCACTGACAACCGGTTTGTTCTGAATGAAAAAATTATGGTTGGTAAGTTGTTGCCCGTCCTCCAACTCCACAGCAAAAAGGATAACATTGCTCATGTCCACCGTCCGGCCATCGTATTTATTGATCAACCGTTTTAATTGAATTGTATTATTCCCGGTAGACCATTCCGCTTCCAGTGCCTGATTTGCCATACGCAGGCGATTGCCGGAAACGTAACCTTCTGCTTCAGCCGGATATACACCCGGAAAAAAGGGAACAACCCCGGCTTTGGGATTGTTACATCCTGTCAACAAAACAGAAAATATAAACAGCAGCACATGTGAATAATTTTTATTCAAAGTCATATTTTAATTATTGCTGTTCATTAATTTTCCGGATCAACTCGTTAAGCGGATCTTCAAACGGAACTGTTTCGTTTTTGTATTCCGACCGTATCCACTCTTCTTCCCACTTTAACATATCAAATCCGGCATTTTTCTTTTTGGCAT
>JAOZOF010000454.1 GCA_029933425.1 Marinilabiliaceae bacterium | reverse complement strand
GTTCAGGTCAGGGGAACTTATACCGGTGCAAATGCATTAAATGTTGAAGAGTCAATGGCTACTCCGCTGGAACAGGAAATCAATGGAGTCGATAACATGATTTATATGAAATCGTCTAACTCCAACGATGGCACAATGGTTATAGATGTTTCATTTGATGTGGGAACCGACCCTGACATGAATACTGTTCTTACACAAAACAGGGTGGCGGCGGCTACCCCCAAGCTTCCCGAATCGGTGAAAAAATTTGGGGTTAAAACAGAAAAATCGTTGCCAAATATTATGATGGTAATAACACTGACGTCTGATGGAAGGTACGATCAGAATTTTTTAGGCAACTATGCGCTTATTAATATTAAAGACCAATTAGCACGGATAAAAGGAATTGGGCGGGTTAATGTACTTGGTGCATCAGATTATTCAATGCGTATATGGGTAAAGCCCGACCGGCTTGCACAAATGGGGTTAACTGTTCCGGAGATTGTTAAAGCCATTAACGATCAGAATGTTATTGTTCCGGGTGGAAAATTTGGTGCCGAACCGGCTCCACCCGGCACTGAGTTTACCTATACTGTCAGGCTTCCTGATCGTTTTAATTCCCCTGATGCTTTTGGTAATATAGTTGTCAGGACACAACCTGATGGATCACAAATTAAGTTGAAGGATGTGGCAACTATTAATCTAGGGGTGGAAACTTACGATATGATACCACGGCTTAATGGAAAAACGGCTGCCGTTATTGCACTCTACCAGGCTCCCGGTTCCAATGCGGTTGAGCTGGCTAAAAATGCAATTGCAGAAATGGATCACCTTGCAAAAAGCTTTCCGGAAAGTATAAAATACGATATTTCTCTGGATTCAACGGCACCCATTACCGCTGGAATCAAGGATATTATAATTACTTTAATTATTGCTTTGATACTTGTTATTCTCGTGGTATTTATCTTTATCCAGGATTGGAGGGCAACTCTTATACCAACCCTTGCCATTCCGGTTTCACTAATTGGGGCTTTTATGTTTTTTCCTGCCTTGGGTTTTACTATTAATGTATTATCGCTTCTTGGGCTTGTTTTGGCTATTGGAATAGTAGTTGATGATGCTATTGTGGTAGTTGAAGCAGTACAGGTAAACATAGCTAAAGGGATGAATTCGAAAGAAGCCACTCTTGATGCAATGGCAAAAGTAACAGCCCCGGTTATTGCCACAACATTGGTATTAGTTGCCGTGTTTATTCCCGTTGCCGGGATGGCCGGCATCACAGGACTGCTCTATCAGCAATTTGCCATAACTATCGTGGTTTCTGTTATTGTGTCTTCTGTGAACGCATTGACACTTAGTCCTGCACTTTGTTCTATCTTGCTAAAAGAACCAAAACCTTATGGTGGCCCCCTAGGTTGGTTCTTCAAAAAATTCAATAAGGGGATGGATAAAACCACCGAATCCTATATGAGTTTTACCAATATAGTTACACGCAAACTGAAAAGAAGTGTGGTGTTTATTGTTATTGTGACTATTGCAGCAGGTATCTTTGGCAGCATGGTTCCCGGTGGATTTATCCCGGAAGAAGATATGGGTTACTTCTTTGTAAATATACAATTACCCAATGCTGCTTCTATTCAGAGAACAGATGAGATTGCAAAGGAGGTGGAGAAAATCCTTATGGGAAATGAGGAAGTAGAATATGTGACCACTGCAGCCGGCTACAGTATGTTATCAGGAGCTATGGTATCTAACTCGGCTTCGTTATTTGTTTCATTAAAAGATTGGGGAAACAGAGACCTTACGGCTGCAGAAATTATTGCAAAAGTAAACAAGAAACTTGCAACCAATATTTCTGGGGCACAGGTTTTTGCTTTTGGTCCTCCTGCAATTCCCGGACTAGGTAACGGATCCGGTTTTAGTATCATGTTACAGGATAAGGGAGGAAATGACCCTGAATACCTGGCCGAAAATACAATGAAGTTTATCAAGGCTGCAAATGAACGTCCTGAAATTGGTAAAGCATTTACTACTTTTCAGGCTG
>JAOZOF010000453.1 GCA_029933425.1 Marinilabiliaceae bacterium | reverse complement strand
TCAGCACATTCCCCTTTCAGATATTTGTCCAGAAAAAGAAGTATTTTTCCATACCCCTCTATTTCGTTCTCCTTTTTCCTGAACCCGTGCCCCTCGTCGTCGAACACAACGTACTCCACAGGCACATTGTTTTTACGTACTGCTTCCACTATTTCATCTGACTCCACTTTAAGCACACGGGGATCATTAGCACCCTGCAGCACCATGATAGGATGTTTGATGTTGCCGGCATGGAACAGAGGTGATATGTTGTAAAGACGGACTGAATCAGCAGTATTCGGATCTCCGATCTCATCATACAATGCCTTGCGAAACGACTCCCAGTAAGGCGGGATCGATCTCAACGTACGCAGCCAGTTAGTAACACCGAACAGGTTAACACCCACTTTGAACTCATCAGGAGCAAAAGCCATTGCTGCCATAGTCATGTAACCGCCGTAACTTCCTCCTATTATCCCGATCTTATCCGGATCAATGTAATCCTGCGATTGCAACCACTTTTTACCGTAAATACAATCCTTCAGGTCCTTATCTCCGTGGTTGCGGTCATCCAGTTTATAAAATGTCTTACCATAGCCGCTGCTGCCCCGGTTATTAACAGCAAGAACAGCATATCCGTGATTAACAAGATACTGTATCAACGCGAAATACCCCACACGCGACTGGCCGCCCGGTCCGCCGTGCACCCAGACAAGAGCCGGCACTTTGTGATCTTTTGAAGCTGTCTTTGGCTTGTAAAATATAGCCGGGATCTCCAGACCGTCAAACGATTTGAAACGTACAACCCGGGCTGCAACCAGATCATCAGGATCAATATCCTTGTTCAGACTTTCTGTAAGTTTTTTCAGGGACTTATCTTTAATATTATAAACATAAATATTGGCAGGAGCCTTAGATGTTCCGATGGTCAACCGCATCAGTTTTTCACTGTCGGCAATATTTACAGCTATCACATTACCATCCGGGATCTCCGGAAAATCAATCTCTTTACCTGTTTTATTGTCCAGCAATATCAGCTTATTCCGTCCGTCCTCATTTATGGCAATCACCCGGTATTTCTCGTTTTCGCTCAGATAACTGTACATCACATCCCAGTTGGTTTCAAAAAGCACATCCCTGTTACCTGTTGCTATATCATACTTCACAAGGTAGGCAAACTCTTTCCCGGCATCGGTAATGTAAAAGAAGTATTTGTCATCTTTACTGAATCCGGAGCTGCCGTATCGACCCGGCTCATCTGATATCTCTATCATTTTTTTGTTCTTCCTGTCATACAAAAAGAGTTTATTCTCGCTCGTAGTTATGGCTTGGGTCAGGCTGAACCAATTTTCATTATGAGAGATCCCTCCGATGTCAAGCCCGTTTTCATTCCGGTAGATCATCTCCGGTTCCCATTCGCCGATCTTCATTTTATAAAGGTCAAAGTAACGGGGATCTCTTTTATTGGAAATATAAAACATCTGTTCTTTGTCGTCGCTCCATCCGGCAAAGGTGGCTTTTTCCTTTTCACCGGGAGTAAGGTCAGTTACTGTGCCGTCTTCTGTTAACATGTAAAGATGACTTATCTCATTCCCGCCTTTATCGGCAGAATATATGATGTCGTTTGTACCGGGAACGTAATCAACAGCAAAAATTGATTCTGTGTCAGAATGTGTTATCTGTTTTTTCGATCCGTCAGCGATGGTGATCTCGTAAACATTAAATATCCCTGATTCATCACTGCTTAGAAGCAAACGGGTTTCATCGGGCGAGAAACTGCCCCCGAAGAATCTTGTGTTCTTGTAAAAATCTTCAATGGAGTACTGTTTGGGAGGCCGCTGTTCTTGGGTACAGGAAACGAACAAAACAGTCAGAAAAATGATAATACGGATTTTCATTTTGTTATATCTTAAGGTGTATGACTTTTCTGTTATTAAAGGTAATCATTATTAGATTAGATGTCAATGACATTAACATGTAGAAATAAGATATGACAACTTTTTCTGTTTTTGATTGTCTTTTTTATACAATTTATGAATTTACAGTTATT
>JAOZOF010000452.1 GCA_029933425.1 Marinilabiliaceae bacterium | reverse complement strand
AACCGTCCGTTCTCTCCCATGTAGATACGCCAGGTACCGGTTTGACTCTCATCTCCCGGCTCTGCGGCAAGAGTAACGTAGTAACCGTCATTTTCAACATCAAGAAAACTGGACCCGGCATCCGGGTTCAGAATGATAACTTCATCATCTTTACGGCAGGAATAATACGCAACCGCCATTAATGCAAGTACAAACAATATCGTTCTGTTCATATTGTAAATTTTTTATAACCCGGACCAAAGAACCGGACCACATTTAATTAAAGCCCGAAGCAAATTCTTTGCCAAAAATGCCTCGGGACAATAATTTTAATATCCTTTATTCTGATCACCTTCATCCAAAGCATTGTTGGCATCAAGCTCTTTTTGAGGTATCGGGAACGTCAGTCTGTAATAATCATCGTCATTCGGGCCGAAATCAAGCTTAACCCAGTGGTCGCCTTCTCTCATGAAAGAAAGGTTCCTTCTTTTAATATCATTCCATCTGAAACCTTCTCCGAACAACTCTTTTCTTCTTTCAAGAAGTATCTCGTCGATAAGCTCCTGTCCTGTATTCGTACTTTTCTCGACACCGGGATGTGCCCTGTTTTGTACCATGTAAAGAGCATCCTGTGCATTTTTCCAGTTACCAAGTTCTGCTTCACACTCTGCTTCTATAAGATACATCTCTGCAGCTCTGATAGCGATCCTTTCGGCATTACCAACCGACTGGTTGTGCTGAAACTTAAGGATCAGCCAGTTATCGGCATCAATAGCGGGTTCTTTAAGAAAATAGTACAAACGAACATCTCCATTCTCAAAATTCTCAACGAACTTATCGTTAGCACGCATTGAACTGTAACCAGAAACAGGCCAGTAGAACGAAGGAATACTCAGGTAGATGTTATTGTCTTCAGGCGTATAGGCTAAAGCAAAAATAGTTTCACGGTTCGAGCTGAAAAATCCGCCCAACATCTCGTCAAATTTCATAAGTTCCATATCCTCGTATGCCAACTTAGCCCAATCGCGAGCTTTCTCCCACTCCTGCATGTCGAGATATGCACGGGCAAGCAGAGCCTGTGCAGCTTTTTTACCGAAGAAACCTGTCTCTAAAGCATCATCAAGAGTATTGGCTCCGTAAGTGAGGTCAGCAATTATCTGCTCGTACACATCACTTACCGGGCTTCTGCCCACATCAGGAGCATCGTACTGAAGAGGTTTTGTTACAAGAAGGACACCAGGAGCATCAGGATCAGCAGCATAAGCCGGTGCAAAAACCTCAACCATCTTAAGATAGGCATATGCACGCATTACCTTTGCCTCAGCAACTAAAGCACTTATCTCCTCATCTGTTGCATCCGGAAGATTGGGTGCTCCTTCAATAATTTTATTTGCATCATAAATTATCTTATAACCGGCACTCCACGGACGTGAGGCATACTGGTAGTTTGACAATACATTCAACTGATAAACCGGAACAAACCAGTTATAGTTCCTTTCCGAGTTCAACATCACATCTTCACCTGTAAGGTCAGCCATGATAGGCAGATACAGACCGTCGAACGAATATGAGCTTAACTGGTCGTAAGCACCTATCAGTGCTGCTTTGGCATTTGTAAGCGAAGTAAAAACTTCTTCATCCTCCAAAGCTGTAGTAGGCTTCGGATTCAAAAAATCGTCACCGCACGAGGTAAGTACTCCAATAGTAAGTACTAACAATGCCAGTCTTCTTATTCCTGTATATTTAATCATCTCAATAAAATCTTAAAATTATAAATCAATTTTCAAACCGAATGATACAACCTTAACACCGGGGATGGTGTTATTAGTTGTTCCGTTTATGGCAACCTCAGGATCAAATCCTTTGTAACCGGTGATAGTCCAGATATTCTCGGCTGAGACATAGACTCTCACCTTCTTCATTTTAACTCTGTTGATAAGTGATTCGGGAAGATTATAGCTCAAAGATATATTTTTTAATCTCAGGTATGAAGCCTCCTCTAAGAATCGTGATGACAACTGGTTACTGTAGCTCTGATTACTTGTAATATACTGAGG
>JAOZOF010000164.1 GCA_029933425.1 Marinilabiliaceae bacterium | reverse complement strand
AAGGTCATTGTTGTTCCTAAGAAGATAGTAAATGTGGTTGTGGGGTAGTAAAGCTCCTCCCCAACCCTCCCCTCAGGGGAGGGAGAATGTATCTGTGAAATTTAAAAATGACAGAAATAAAAACCTCTGAAAGAATTAAGTCCTCCCCCTTAGGGGGAGTTAGAGGGGGCTGGTTTTTCCCCTATCTGATGCTTACCATCGGATTGGGGATAGGTGCTTTGGGATGGACTGCTTTTCTGATACCTGCAAAGATAGTTGGTGGCGGGCTTACCGGTATTGCAACAATTCTTTATTTCATTTTCGGATGGGATGTGGGTTTGTCATCTCTTATAATGAACGCATTTCTTCTGATCGCGGCAATAAAAATACTTGGTGCTACGTTTGGGATACGTACTATTGCGGGAGCAGTGATCTTGTCAGCTTTTCTGAGCGCTTTAAGACCGTTGTTCCCGGAGCCCATTATGCACGAAACAATGATGAATGCGATAGTGGGTGGTGTGCTGGCCGGTATTGGTGCCGGTATTGTGTTTGTGAACGGAGGAAGCACAGGGGGAACGGATATTATTGCAATGATCATCAACAAGTACAGGAACATCAGTCTTGGACGGTTGCTTCTTGGGATTGATGTAATCATTATTTCATCATCTTATTTCATCTTTCATTCGCTTGAAAAGATGGTTTACGGATATATGACGATGGCAATTCTGGCCTATACTGTAGATATGGTTTTGTCAGGTAACAGGCAGACTGTTCAGTTCTTCATCATATCCGATAAGTTTGAGGAGATACGCAAAATGATAATTTATGAGGCTGACAGAGGGCTGACAATGCTTAATGGTATAGGCGGATACTCAGGGGAAGAACGTAAAGTGCTGATGGTAATAGCCCGAAAGACACAGTCGTCGGAAATATTCAGGATAGTTAAAAGTATTGACCCGGAAGCATTCATCACCATGGGGACGGTGATGGGGGTTTACGGTAAAGGATTTGATAAGATCAGGATTTGATTTAATAATTTAAACAGGGAAAGTTTGATGAAAAAGAAATATTGGATAGGAGTGGTAGTTGTTCTGGCAGTGGCAGCAACGATATATTTTGTGCGTAACAGGCACATTCCTTCACCGGTGACAAATGAAACAACAGACACACTTGAGGTTGTTGAATTGCCTGAACCGGTTCTGCTCTACGGTTTTCCTGTAGATTCTTTTCTTATTGAGCAGTACAAAGTGAAATGGAATCAGAACCTGGCAGACGTACTTACTAAAAAAGGAGGGATTGATTATTCGGTAGTTTACGAAATTGCAAACAAGGCTAAACCTGTTTTCGATGTAAGAAAGTTCAAAAAAGGGAATCTTTACACTCTGTTTTTCAGTAACGACAGCCTGAAGAAACTGAATGCTTTTGTGTATGAGATTGACAATACAGACTACCTTGTAGCTGACCTGAGGGATTCGGTGAATGTTTATGTCGGTAAAAAAGATGTAGTAACAGTCAGAAAAAAAGTAAGCGGTGTTATCACATCTTCGCTGTGGAATACTATAAAAGATGAGAATATCTCTCCGCTTTTGGCGATGGAATTATCTGATATTTTTGCCTGGACAGTCGATTTCTTCGGAATTGAAAAAGGAGATTACTTCAAAGCTATTTATGATGAAGAGTATGTGGATTCTGTGTCGATAAATATTCCAAAAGTTTATGCGGCATTGTTCCATCACAGAGGCGTGGATTACTATGCTTTTAATTTTGAACAGGACAGTATTTGGGACTTTTTTGATGAAGAGGGTAACAGTTTGCGAAAGGCATTCCTGAAAGCTCCTTTGAAATTCTCAAGGGTCAGCAGTCGTTTTTCAAATCATCGTTTCCATCCTGTTCTGAAGATCTACCGTCCTCACCACGGGGTTGATTATGCTGCTCCCGAAGGAACTCCCGTTCATGCACTTGGCGATGGACGTATTATTGCTAAAGGATACCAAAGGAGAGGAGGAGGTAATTATCTGAAAATAAAACATAACAGTGTTTACACAACCTCATACATGCATTTGAGGGGATTTGCCAAAGGAATGGCAAAAGGAGTGCATGTGAAGCAGGGACAGCTGATCGGATATGTGGGTCATACCGGCTTAGCCACAGGTCCTCACCTCGATTTCAGGGTTTACAAGCAGGGGCATGCCGTTGATCCGCTTAAGATAAAAGCTCCTCCGGTGGAACCTGTGAAGCCTGAGAACATGGAGCGTTTCAAAGAGTTCATAAAGCCATGGAAGGCCGAACTGGACAGTATTTCTTTGAATGAAAATTAGTTGTATCGTTGGACATAAGTGAGAAACCGGACTAAAGTCCCCACCCAAATGAGAAGATATAGATGAAATAGAAGAAGTTGTTTTTAGTATCTATGCAGGCTCCTAATCTTAAACTCCCATATCCTTTAGTAAATAAATTACTGTCCTGCCGGCCCATTAGCACTCCTATCATGTTGAAATTATTACTGTTGGTTTCTATCATATATTTATATGTAAATGCAACAAAAGGACCGGAAAAATTGTAATTGCTTTTACCTTTTATTAATCTTCTTTTTTGATTATAAAACATCCTGAGTTCTCCTGAATAATCATAGTTTACAAATGTTTTGGCATTTCTGAAATAATTTCCCCAAAAGTTAATCCCGAAGGAATTGTATAAAGAAATGTTATCCATCAGTTTCAACTCAAATCCTATCTCAGGTCTTAGTAAACTTATTCTCGTTATCAGGGGTTTCTTGTATCTGTTGATAGAATCATAAGGGACAGGCATATCCGTTGATTTCAGCAGGCTTGAATTGTAATTCTGAACCAATGAAATGAATTTTTGTTGGTCGATAGGTATTGATTGTATGTTGTTGGTATCTCCGGAGAAAATATTATACACAACGTGGTATTTGTTTGAAGGGATGATGTATGTCTGGCAACTGTCCCTTTTTAAATAAAGTCTTGTTCCTGTTCTGTCACTGAACAATTGCAACTTTCCGCTTGAAATTACTTTCAGGGTATAAATTGATAAAGGGCTGCCTACGAAAATATATTTTGTGGAGTCCACAATGATACTGTCTATCTTAGTTTTTCTGTATGAATATTTTTTGCTGTTGATTAAAAGTCTTATTCTGTCTCCCTTGTAGAATTTTTTATTTATAATGCCGGTCTTTACTTTCCCGTTTGATAAATACAGAGTTGCTTTCAAACTGTCTTTTTGGCTCAATGAATAATAATTAACAGTCAGCAAAAGAAAGACTGATAAGATGTATCTCATAGCGTAAAGGTTTAGGTCAGGCTCAAAAATAATGAAAGATGGAAAAGTTTCAAAAAGATAAGAGTTATACGGGAGGTGTAAATAATTTAAAAGATGTTCCCGAATGTGCTTCTACCCGGGGTGTCGCCTTGAAAATACTATAAAAATAAGATTTTATCGTGTTAAATATTTTCAAGGCGATACCTCCGTTGCTTCTAATAGGTTATTTGTGACGTTCAGTAACTTTATTTATCTTTAACCATATTCAGATGTTTGTCTGCTTAAATGGTTTCCATGAGAAAAATCCTGATAGCATTATTAATGATCTTTCTTTCTTTTTTTGCGGTTTCGGCTCAAACAAGGCTGATGAACCCATTAAGACAGATAAAAATATCCGGAACAGATAGCTGGCATGTAAATTCTTTAGCTGATGTTAAACTAATTAAACGTTCTTACGGTGGTGAAAATGATAGTGTAACTTTAGCAGAGATACTTTTTAATCCAAATATCAGGTTAATTGATCCGGATACATTTAAATTGGAAACTTCACTTGTTGCCCCTGATTCAGCATTATTGAAAAGAGATTCCTCACGCATTATCGATGTTCACCCTCAGGATGTTATTCAGGCGAATGTCCTTAAAATTGAGTCAAAAAACAAAAAAGCTTCAATTACTTTTTACGGTTCTATCAGGGTTAACGGTGCTACTGATTACAATGGCTTACAGTCGGTGAACTGGTTCAATACATATTACATTCCAGTAGGAGAAGCAAATACAAATGTGAGGCGCTTTTTTTTAAGTGCGAACCAGACACGTTTGGGTATTCAGGGAATGAATAAGACCCTTTGGGGGCCGATAAACTATCGGATTGAAGCTGATTTCAGCGGCTCCACCAAGGGAAATCTTATGAAGTTGCGGCATGCTTACGGTCAGTTCATCAATATACTTGCCGGTCAGACATGGTCGGTTTTCAGCGATCCTTCTTCAATTCCATGGACTGTTGATGCTGAAGGGCCTAACAGTGCCGTAAATGCTCGTTCCGTTCAGATAAGGTACAGTAACCTGATAAATGAAAATTTTCGATGGATGGTATCCATAGAATCTCCTCAGATCGATTATGATTCTGATACCGTTAATATTTACCAGGGAACACCTGACCTTGCGGGACGTATGAAATATATGACTAAGTGGGGTCATATTCAGGGAGCACTTGTTTTACGAAGCCTGGGGGCACGTAATCCGGTCAATCAGCCGACGTCATCTATGGGTATTGGAGGTTTGTTAAGTGGCAGATACGACATTACACCACATAAGAATATCTTGCTTTTTCAGTTGGTGGCAGGGAAAGGCATTGCAAGGTATATTAAGACACTTAACGGCACAGGTAATGACCTGATCTATAATCCGGGAACGGGACTTTATGAACCGCTGACCGTATTTGGAGGTTTAATTTCCTTTGCTCACGGATGGAGAAAAAATATTTTCTCTTTTCTGACACCGGGATTTACTTCCGTGAAAAATAAGGACTTTCAAAGTGGAGATTCATTCAGTTTAAGTGCTTATTTCTCGGTAAATACCTTTTGGGATGTTGCAAAAGGTTTCAGAGTAGGCGCAGAATATTCTTTTGGTTCCAGGGTTAATAAAGATAAAGAGTTTGGAACTGCCAACAGAGTTTCGTTTATTTTCTATTACAGTTTCTGATTCTGCATTAATGTTATTTCTTCAGAATTTCATTTATCACTTTCGGGAAATGTTCATACTCCAGTTTATGAACTTTCTCAGCCACGTCTTCAGGTGTGTCGCCAGTTGATATTTTACATTTTGCCTGAAAAATAATGTTTCCCTCGTCATATTTTTCGTTTACATAGTGGATCGTGATCCCTGATTCTGTTTCTTTGTTTGCAATTACAGCTTCATGCACTTTACTTCCATACATTCCTTTTCCCCCGTATTTCGGGAGCAGGGCAGGGTGAATGTTTATTATTTTATTGGGAAACGAGGTAATGATATCAGAGGGGATAAGCCATAGAAAACCGGCAAGAACTATTAAATCCGGATCTTCTTTTTTTAAAAAGTCAAGAATGGCACCGTTTTTGTAAAAATCCTGCCTGTTGAATACTCTGACCGGAACGCCGAGTCTTTTGGCTCTTTGTATAACATAGGCATCAGGATTATTGGTTAAAATATAAGAAACATTAATGTCGGGAGTGTTTTTGAAAAAATTCACAATGTTTTCAACATTTGTTCCCGAACCTGATGCAAAAAGGATTATGTTATTCATTTTTAAGAGATTATTTATTGAACAATTTTGTAATCAAAAACGTTTAAAAGTAGTAAAAACGATTATTTTTTTACATTTCTTTGTGGGATATTTGAATTATTATTCGCAAATTTCTTTCTTTGCAAAGAAATTCAATTATATTTAATCTAGTATTAATTTAAATTTTTAAGCTATGTCGGACATTGCATCAAGAGTAAAAGCAATTATTGTAGACAAGTTGGGAGTTGATGAAACAGAAGTTACACCGGAAGCCAGCTTCACCAATGACCTTGGAGCAGACTCTCTTGACACTGTGGAGCTGATAATGGAATTCGAAAAAGAATTCAATATCGCTATCCCTGATGATCAAGCAGAAAACATTGGCACAGTAGGTGACGCTATTAAGTACATCGAAGAAAATGCCAAGTAAGAAGTCAGGTTAATCAAAAGAACATTATGCAGTTAAAAAGAGTAGTTGTTACGGGGTTGGGTGCTATTACCCCGTTAGGTAAGACTGTCGATGAGTTTTGGGAAAATCTTGTTGATGGTATGAGTGGGGCTGCACCCATTACTCGTTTTGACACCACTCATTTTAAGACGAAATTTGCTTGTGAAGTAAAAGATTATAATCCTGCCGACTATTTCGATCGCAAAGAGGTTAGAAAGCTGGATCCGTTTGCACAGTATGCTTTGATTGCAGCTGATCAGGCAATTGTGGATTCAAACTTTGATCTGGAGAATATTGACCCTGACAGGGTTGGTGTTATCTGGGGTGCCGGAATAGGAGGGATTATAACTTTTCTTGAAGAAGCAACCAATTATGCTAAAGGAACAGGTGTTCCGCGTTTCAGTCCTTTCTTTATTCCTAAAATGATTGCGGATATTGCCCCCGGGCATATCTCCATGAAATACGGATTTAGAGGACCGAACTATGGTACCATTTCCGCATGTGCTTCTTCAACACACGCTATCGGAGATGCCTATAACCTTATACGTTTAGGTAAAGCCGATATTTTTGTTGCGGGTGGTTCAGAGGCTGCAATTAATGAAGCCGGTATTGGTGGATTTAACTCAATGCAAGCTATGTCAACACGTAATGATGACCCTAAAACTGCATCCAGGCCTTTTGATAAAGACCGGGACGGATTTGTAATGGGAGAGGGTGGTGCTTCTCTCATATTGGAGGAGTACGAACATGCAGTTAAGCGTGGTGCTAAAATTTATTGTGAAGTGATCGGTGCAGGTATGACAGCCGATGCTTATCATCTTACAGCACCTCATCCCGAAGGATTAGGGGCTATAAAAGTGATGCAGCATGCATTGGAAGATAACAATACTCCGGCTGAAGCAGTTGACTATATCAATGTGCACGGAACAGCAACGCCAAGAGGTGATATATCAGAAGCGTTAGCTATTAAAGAGGTTTTCGGGGAACATGCTTACAAGCTGAATATAAGTTCCACAAAATCGATGACAGGACATTTACTAGGAGCTGCGGGAGCTATTGAGTCAATAGTATCGATACTTACTATTAACAATAATATTGTTCCTCCAACAATTAACCATTTTGAAGATGATCCGGAAATTGACAGCAAACTGAATCTTACCTTTAATAAAGCTCAGGAAAGAGAAGTCAATGTTGCGATTTCAAATACTTTTGGCTTTGGTGGACATAATGCTTCTGTTGTATTTAAAGCGATAGAGTAGATTGTGTTTAGTCCAATAATGAAATTGATAAAACTTTTTTCCTCCAGGGGAAAGAAGTTTTATTTTTCTATATGGATGCTTACCGGTATCAGACCAAGGAATATTTCCCTGTACAGGTTGGCATTAACGCATAAATCTGCCATGGTAAAAGCTGATGACGGCAGGATCATCAGTAACGAACGGCTCGAATACCTTGGAGATGCTGTACTGGGTGCAGTCATTGCAAACGAGTTGTATATTCGTTACCCTAGAGGGAGTGAAGGATTCCTTACCAAAACCCGTTCGCGTATTGTGAACCGAAGTTTGTTAAATGATATCGGTTCGTCGATGGGACTGGAAAATATGCTTGAGACAAACTTACAGACCGATCCTAAACAGACCCATGTGCTTGGCGATGCTTTAGAAGCAATTATCGGTGCTGTATTCCTTGATTACGGGTTTGATGAATGCAGTAAATTCATCAGAACGAACCTGTTAGGGAAATATGTTGATCTCGATAAGCTGATCAAAAAAGATACAAATTACAAATCATTGTTGATAGAATGGGCTCAGGGACATAAAAAGAGCGTGAATTTTATCACCGAGGAGCATCATTCTGCAAGCACATTTTCTCCTGTTTTTATATCTTATGCATCTGTCGATGGTGAGAAGATGGGAGAGGGGAAAGGGTCATCGAAGAAAGAGGCACAGCAAAATGCCGCTCATAAGGCACTTAAAAGTGTTACAGGGAAAAAGGGCCGTTAGTTATTTTACAAGGTCGTTTTTCTTTTATTTCCTAA
>JAOZOF010000001.1:64527-66501 GCA_029933425.1 Marinilabiliaceae bacterium | reverse complement strand
GTTGAGCGATAGCGAAACAAATGACTATCCCTGACCTTTATTTACAACTACATTGTAAAGCGGTTTCAGATTAAGAGTATCATCCATATTCTTTTGTAGTTTCAACAGGTCATCAAACAACTTTTTGACTTTTGCAGTATATTCCGGATTTTCACTCAGGTCATTCATTTCTAAAGGATCTTTTTTCAGATCGAAAAGCAGGACTTTGTTTGCTCTTGGATAAGCAATGAGTTTAAAACCGTCTTTACGTATCATCCGCTGATAGTTGATGTATGCCCCGTAAATTTCATCATAATTACCTTTGGTCTGTTCTCCTTTGGCAAGAGGCAACAAAGAGTGGAACTCTACATAGGGAGGCTTTTCAACCTCTGCAATATCAAGAGCAGTGGCCATGATATCCTGAAGATAAACATCAGCATCTACTTTTTTATCTTTAGGCAGGTCAGGACCAATAACTATCATCGGGGGACGCATACTATGGTCGAACATGTTCTGCTTACCCATCAAACCGTGATTACCGCATGCCAGGCCGTGATCGGCCCCGAAGAAAATGTAAGTATTATCAAGTTTTCCGCTTTTCTTTAAAGCATCAAGGATCTGACCTATCTGATAATCCATGTGTGTGATTATGGCATAGTACTCCTGTCTGTTTACTTTTACAGCATATTTTGTTCTCGGGAAAGGAGCAAGACGCTCGTCTCTTAACTTTTTCCCTGCGCCCATTTCTTCTTTGTATGGGTATTCTGGCAGGAATGTTTCCGGTACAGAAATGTTTTCAAGAGGGTACATGTCCACGAATCTTTTAGGCGATTGGCGGGGATCGTGAGGTGCATTGAATGCAAGGTACATGAAGAAAGGTTTATCTTTCTTTGCAGCCGAATCGATAAATGTAACGGCATCTTCCTTCAAAACTTCGCTCCAGTGTTTACCGCCTTTCCAGAATCCGCCGTATTTTTTATCCCATGGTCGCCAGGTTGTGTCAGACGGACTTAACGGTCTGTTGTAACCCTGAGGCGTCTGGTTTGGCATGCCCGGACGTACGTGTACTACATGATTATAGCAGTTTTGTGCTTTTGTTGCGATATGCCATTTCCCTGTCATATAGGTATCGTAACCGGCCTTTTGCATCAGATTTCCCCACATCATGCCATTTTGGGCGAGTGAATCAAGATCCGGGACATGTTTTTTTGCTCTCCACAAAAAACGGCCTGTATTCATCATGGTACGACTTGCAATGCAAACGGCACCGTTCCATCCGCCCATGTTGTATGCGTGAGTGAATGTAACACCGTCAGCAACCAGCTTGTCAAGGTTTGGCGTGATAACTTCTTTATTGCCAAGAGCATTTATGGTATTGTAACACTGGTCATCAGCAAAGATAAAGATGATGTTGGGCTTTTGCTTTTGTTCATGTTTCTTTTTGCATCCTGCATTTGAGAACATGAAAAGAGTGATCAGAAAAATAAATGTAGCTGATATTAGTTTTTTCATTTGAAAGATGTGTTTGGTTAAATGTTAAAATTGATTTTGTGAATTTAAACATACTACAATTTAGGAACAAAAAAATCCCACATCAAAATGTGAGATTTTTTTTAATGGGAGTTATTTATTTTAGTTGGATGTTAATGAAATTGTTTTCTGATCATTATCAAACGTGAATGAAATTTTACGTGTGCAATCTTTTTCTGCAGGGGAGATGCTGATGTATCCGCCTTTCCCTTCTTCCATTGGTTCCAACACAACATCGTTACCCTGAGGTGTTATGTGCAGCTCCTTTATGTTGATTCCTGACATATCGGGTATGAATATCTTTGTGGGCTTGGAGATATTTTTATTTTCATTCCATTCGCAGTTAAATTCCCCTGTCCTTTCATTGAAATCGTAGGAGATAAGTTCACCGGAGATGAATGCGGGGTAAGGTCTTATCAAAGGTTCAAACCAGCTGTTCTTTTCAACACCGTTGTAATATGCCCA
>JAOZOF010000001.1:35109-64427 GCA_029933425.1 Marinilabiliaceae bacterium | reverse complement strand
AACACGAATTGAGTCGGCCACTTTTTGATAGAACGGTTGCAGTTTTTCTTTTTCGAATGCACTGTTAATTACATATAACGCATCTATCACTTTACTGAAATCTTCTTTCGATCTGACCATTTCAAGCGCTTCAAAACGTGTATCCTCATTGCTCCACATCTCAGCTACTTTTTCAATAGGTAATATCTTCCCTGTTTTTTCCTTTACTAACTGAGAGAATGCATTGAAAATTATCGGCATGTAGTTTTTTGCTTCTGAACCTACGAATGGTTCGTTCATAATGTCATAACCTATAACAGTATTATTCCCTGCATATCTTTCGGCAACATGCTGCCACGCTTTTGCATAGTGATCCTGTAGCCCCATGTCGTCGCTTACGGGAGAATTTTTCCAGAAATTATCCCAGGCTGTTTGTACAGCAGGACTGATAAGATAGGCATCGCTCCAGATCGTTCCTTTGATATGAGGTTTTCCTTCATCAATAGTTGCCCATTCGGGTGCGCCGTCTGCAAATTTTACACTGTAAAGGTCCTGATGCATGTCGAGAAAAACATAAATACCGTTCTCTTTTGCATACTCTATTTGTTGATCTATCTCTTCAAGGTATTCTTCATTATATTTTCCCGGTTCCGGTTCCAGTCCATCCCAGATTATTCCGAGTCTTACTACATTGAATCCCCACTGTCTGAATTTGTTGAAGATCTCCTCTGAATTCTTATTTATGTATTTTTCGGAAGGATTCTTATTTACAAGATTTATTCCGTTAAAAAGCACCTGACGTCCCGATCCGTCAACAAACTTTGTGCCTTCAACACTTATTGGTTTTGGCAATATGCTGCTTCCTGACCTGCCTTTTTTTGATGAGCAGGAACCTGTTAACATCAAAACCATTAATAATATTGTCAGATGTGATAATTTTATTTTCATATTCACTTAATTGCAGTATTGTGTTACAATTTATCAGAGTGTGTTTTTATTATTTACCTATGTAATAAAAAAGTTACAACATACCCGAACCGGTAAAATTTAACGGTTGAACTCTTTAAAAAAATTCTTTATGGATTATAGCTTTATAAGCTGTTGAAAGAATAACAAAACTACCTGATTTTTCAGGTAGTTTTGTTATAAAGATCCTTAGTTTACAGGAGCAGGTACGAAAGTAAGATTAGCAAAGTAACAGGGCTCATTAAGACCTATTCCTGATGCTCCATCAACAGCCATGTGAATGAATAAAGTAACTTCAATAGCGTCAGAAGTAGCTGATCTTACAATGGCGATCGATTCATATGTATTATTTCCACCATCAGTTACACCGTAATCTTTAATACCAAGGTAACCACCATTTACGAACTCAATAAAGTTAATATTCTCAAACATAACCGGGGTTATGTCATTTTCATCTATCACTCCGTCATTATTGATATCGTCAGGTGAACCATCCTTATCAGCATCAGTAACAGTATTGATCTTAAGGGTCTCATTCTTATGAATTTTCCAGTTTGCATCCTTAGTATCACCAATGCCGATAATAAAGAATCCTGCAGCTTCACAAGAACCTTTTATTTTATCAATGGCTGAAAGCTTTGCATATACCCATGGGGATAATGCATTTCCGTTTCCGGTATTTATATCATAATTGCCGTTATCACCTGATTTGAAGGTGTAAGTATCGTTATATTCATCAGTAAAATCGTAGGTTTCATCGCCAGAACGTAAGCTGTTAATTACAGACAGTACATCAGGTGTCGGCAATGTGATTGTAAGATCACTTGTAATCTCATAACCTATACCGTTTGTGCTTCCTGCATTAGCCAATACCCACGGATGAGACATTAATATTTCTTCAATGGTAGCGATCTGAACTTGTTCCGTAGCAGTAGCTGATCCGCCTTCTCCTGTAACTGTACAGGTAATTGTGTAATCTCCACCATCGGCATAAGTATGCGTATTACTTCCAATACTGTCAGATGTGGTTCCGTCGCCATAGTCCCAGAACCAGGTATCGGCATTTGTTGCTTCAGCAGCAATATCAACAGTGAATCCGTCGATAGTAACATACAACTTAACAGTTGGTGCAGGCGGTGTATCTTCGCCACAACCTGACATAAATAATCCCATTGCAAGAACTAAACCAAGTCCTAAAACATTTTTTAATAATCCTTTGTGTTTCATAATAATAAAATTTAAGTGTGAATATGAATTTTAATTAATTTATAATTTAATGGTTTGGAGCATCATGAACATCCCACCATACAGTTTCTGTTATAACATCGCCTCCCGGCATTCTGTCGATAGCTGCCTGCATGTTTTCACCGTTTATGGTTCTCTCTTTTGTCATCGGATAAGATACCCTTGTAGGCATGTAGCCATTGGTAACTCCTTGAACAAAATCAGGACCGGTACGCTGTGGTATAACAGGGTAGCCTGTACGACGTATGGTATTCCATGCCTCTAAAGCATTAGGTACGCATGAAATATAAATTTGTGTGCTGATCTTACGGAAGTCGTCTTCCGTGTCACCGGTTAATGCTGCTTCCGGTTCGTCAGAAAGATATTTGCTAATAGAATCAAATGGAATATCCCACTGGTCCATTGCAAGCGCAATACCTTCTTGATAAAGTGTATTAGCATCTTCACTGCTGTTGCCAATATTGTAGAGGGCAGCTTCAGCTCTTAAAAGAGTTATTTCGGCAGCTGTAATGAAAAGATAGACAGGCTGATCCTTTGCAAAGAATTCACCTGAAGGTATTGAAATATCCTTTCTGTTCCACTTAGTATACTCTTCATCACTAAGGCCGTTGGGCAACCCGATGTATGTTGTGTCACCCGTAGAAGGATCAACGCCTTTTGTTGCATAAAAGGGCAGTCTAGGGTCATTTGAAACTTTCAACATATTGATGAATTTATAAGCCCACACAAGATTAAATGTACCCTCCTGAGCTTCATTCCATCTCCACCACCAGGGATTGTACAGATCGCTCTTGCTGTCAGATGTCCACAAGGTGGGATTCTGGCTGTTATCGTCGATCAGTCCTTCTGAAAGGCACTCGGCAATTACAGCTTCGTATTTGCCGGGATCGGCAAATCTTGCACGCATTGCGAGGTGCAGTCTGAATGAATTAGCAAAACGTATCCAGTTGTCCACGTTTCCGTCGTAGATAGGATCAATTCCTTTAGGATAGATATTGTCCTTAGCTGCGTCCTCTTTCAGGAGAGCAATGATATTTTTCATACGGTCAACCATATCCGAATAGATATTTTGTTGTTCGTCGTAAACGGGATATTCCACTCCGTATTTACCCATACCTGCCTCCGAATAAGGGATATCACCGAAAGTATCCGTAAGCTTAGAAAAACCTATCATTGCCATGAACTGTGCCTGGGCATAACGATACTTATTCTCATATTTGCCCTCGGGTGATGTAAGTTTCATAACCTCTACAGAATTACGTACAACGGAATTATATATTCCTTCGAAAAGCCATTCGGAATAATCCTTTGTTCCGTTCCCTTCGTATTTATCGATACTTCGTTCCCAGTTACTGGCAACAAAAATATGCGCATACTGGCCACCGAAAGTAGTGTTGAAAAACTGTGAACCATCGTTGAAAGCACCTCTTACCGCACTTGTGAACAAATATTCGTCAGGAATACTTGTTAACCGGTTGGGGTCGGTGTTCATCTCTTCCCATCTTTCGGTACAGCCTGAAAGGCCTGATATCATCGTTAAAAGTATCAGAGCTGCTCTGATCAGTTTTATATTATTTTTCATTGTTATTATCGTTTTCATTTTTTACAGAATGATTATAGATTAAAAGCTCATTGACAGATTAAAACCAAAATTCCTTGCGGTAGGCATCGGGTTTAGTTCGAAAGCATTTCCGATACTGCCTGCATTGAAACCTGATTCAGGATCATAATCGCCTGAAGCATTGTAGAAAAAGAACAGGTTGCGAGCTGTAAGTGCAAGATTAACTTTTGTGAAAAACGTTTTATCCATCCATTTCTGAGGGAAGTTGTACCCTAATGATAACTCTCTCATGCGTACATTTGTTGCATCTACTATGTAATCACTTACTATCTTTTGGTAATAGATCACATTTACGTTCCTTATCATTGGCTGAACAGGTATATCATTGGGCTGACCGGTATTGACATTAACACCGTCTTCAACATATCCTTTGGGTATTACTCCCGGAATGGTCTGACCGTACAACGGTCCCTGATGTGTAGAATACCATTCTTCTCTTCCTTTAAGTGACTTTTTTGACGTACCGAAAAGGTCGTGGTACAATCTGGATTCAGAATAATATTCTCCTCCTATCTGGAATTCGATAAGGAATTTAAGATTAAGATTTTTGTACATGAAATTGTTCGTAAAACCTCCGATAAGATCTGGGTTGATATCACCGAGTTTTACATAATCTCCTACTATGGGATTACCTGCATCATCAATAAGTTTTTCTCCCTTCTCGTTTCTTGCATAATCATTTCCGTATATTGATCCGAAAGGCTCACCTTTACGAAGTTCCACGAATGCAAATCCGGTAACTGCCTCAAGTAATACGCGCCTGTCAACATCACCATAAAGTTCAACAACCTCGTTGCGGTTCATTGAGAAGTTAAGAGACAGGTCATATGTGAAACTATTGTTTGTAACGGCAGTTCCGCTCAGCAATACCTCGATGCCGTTATTTTGTACCTCTCCGGCATTTATCTTTTGTGAATTGAATCCTGTAGAAGGTGCGAGTTCAACACTCATTATCTGGTTTTTCGATTTACTGTAATAGTATGTGAAATCAAGATCCAGCCTGTTGTTGAAGAAACTAAGGTTAGTACCTACTTCCCAGGAATTCGTGATCTCGGGTTTGAAGTTCTGGAATGCAAGCTGTCCGCTCATACCTCCGATAGGATAGGGGAGGTTTGTTTGCGAAACAGTGTAATAGTTTGTTGTCTGGTAAGGACCTGCATCATTACCCACCTTTGCAACAGAAGCTCTTATCTTTCCTTTAGAGAAGAAGTTTGAGTGAATATTTAAGGCTTCAGTGAAAAGAAAACTCATATTTCCTGAGTAGAAACTGTATGAGCTGTTATCAGCCGGAAGGGTTGATGACCAGTCGTTACGGTATGTAAGGTCAAGGTACAGATAATTCTTGAATGATATCGTGCCTAAGCCGTATAATGAAAGTACCTCTTTTTGTCCCAGACTTTCTCCTGTATAAAAATTAGACAGGTTGCTCATGTGATAGAAATCGGGAACTTTCCAGTCGTTTCCTCCCTGACTTATACTTTTCCAGTTATTGTAACGGTAGTTTCCTCCTAGACTCATATTCAGATTGAAATTCTCTCCAAGGTCAGTGTTGTATGATAACAGGAAGTCACTGTTCCACTCATAGCTGTTGTTTTCATACTGGTTCATTCCTCCCATGTATGAATATCCGTTAGCACTACCCATGGCAACAAACTCTTTCCAGTGATAATTTGTAAGGTCAAGACCGGAACGAAGCAATAGATTAAGTTTTTTTGTAATGTCGAACTTTAATGTGAGCAAACTCTGAATACGGTTCTTCTCGTCCTCATTATTCTTATTATCCATCATCCAGTATGGATTCGAAACAGTACGGTCCCATCCCCATTGTTCCCATCCTCTGCTGTCCGATGCATTATCTTTCACTGACTGAAGAACCACATTTCGAGGAAGAGCTCCGAGTGCCCAGCCTGCATTGGCAGGATCCTCAGCAAGGTAGGGGCGGTCTTTAACTTTGCTGTGTATGTAAGTGATCTTGGCAGTCATTTCAATGTTTTCACCGAATTTCTGATTACCGTGAACATTGAATGTCTGTTTACTCATTGTATTAGTAGGGTACATACCTTTACCGTTCAGCTGGGTGATAGATGCACGGAAAGTTGAATTATCGGCGCCGCCGTCGAAAGCAATGGTGTTGCTCCAGTTGGTTCCGGTCTGGTAAAAATCTCTGAAATAGTTTGGCTGGGCCTGGTATGTAGTTGGTTCATCGAGCCAGTCAGGTACTGTCGAACCGTCCATTTTTTTACCCCAGCTCCATATCCACGGCTCTTCACCTTTGATAACACTCATGTTTTCTTTTATCTCGGTAGGATAACGGCCGAAAGCACCTTGTCCGTATTGGTTCTGGAGGTCAGGATAGACCATGGGGTTACTTGTCATGAAATTTGAATTGACGGTAATACCCAATCCTTTACGTTTTTTTCCTTTTTTAGTCGTGATAAGAATAACACCGTTGGCTCCCCTGGAACCATAAATGGCTGCTGCACCGGCTCCTTTCAGAACACTCATTGATTCAATATCTTCCGGGTTAATATCCGAAAGGGCATCGCCTTTATCGGTACCTCCCCATTCACTGGCTCCTCCGTATGTGCCACCGCTTACAGGAACACCGTCGACAACGATGAGAGGTCTGTTGCCGCTTGCAATAGATGAAATACCGCGAAGGACGACCCTTGCAGAACCATCAACTCCTGAAGGTGTTCCTGAGATCTGTAATCCGGCAACCTTTCCTGACAGGGAATTGATAGGGTTGTTTTGCTTTACTGTGGAGATCTCATCACTTCCAACCTGTGTGATGGAGTAACCCAATGACTCTTTGTCCTTTTCAATGCTCAATGCGGTAACAACTATCTCATCCAGTGTTTCGGAATCGCTCTCAAGCACAACATCGATCTTTGATCGCCCGTTAACAGGTACTTCCTGGTTTTTATAACCAATAAAAGAGTAAACAAGAACATCGTATTTATCCGGAACAGCTAATGTATAGTTACCGTCAATATCGGTAATTGTACCTGTGGTAGTCCCTTTAATGAATACGTTAACTCCGGGAAGTCCCATCGGATCATCAGGAGTTGTGACACGGCCTTTTACCGTGATCGGCACTTTAGGTGTACCTAATGGCACTACTACGATCAGGTTATTGTTTGTGATCTTGTAATCGAATGGGGTCTTGCTTTTAAGTTCAGCAATAACAGTGTTAATATCTTTGATCTTTCCTTCAATAACAATGTTTTTGTCCAAACCCTGTACATCATCATTGTAGAAAAAACGATATCCTGTTTTTTCCTGAATAACTTTGTACCACTCTTTTACCGGCATCGAAGTTCCTACCTGAGCCGATACATTTAGGGTTCCAAAAACAGATAAGATAATGATGAAATAAAAAAACTTTATCCATCCGGGTCTGTTTCCCCTGTTCTTCCTACCATGAGCAGGAGTCAAAAAGCTTGTTTCCATATTAATTAATTGAAAATTTTAGTGAATTACTAATTCTGATCTCTGTATAACCATATTTCTCTGTCGTCTATTTTGTAGTTTATTGAAGCAGACAGCTCAAGTGCCTGTAATATTTGCTCAATTGTTTCATTCTCAAGTATCCCCGTAAACTTCATTTTCTCCAGGCTCTTGTTTTCAATGTGGATGGTTACGTTATATTTTCTTTGAAGTTTCACAGCAAGCTCTTTAAGTGTTACACTTTTCACCTGAATTTTGTCATATATCCACGATGTATATAACTGGATATTCACGTTTTTAGCCCTGATAAGGCTTGGATGCCTGGCGTTTTCCTGGTCTGTATAGCTGTAGATCAGTTGCTCGTTTGGTTTTAACAAATATTCCTTTTTTCTATTCCCGTTTTTTAGTTTTATCCCTATCGATCCTTCAACAAGAGTGGTTTCTATAGTGTTATCACTATCATAGCATTTTACGTTAAATTCGGTGCCGTATGCCTTTACAACAAGATGTTTCGTATTGACTAGGAAAGGCTTTCTTTTATTTTTGGCAACTTTGAAATATGCCTCACCCTTAAGGGTTACGGTTCTGTCTTTATTGCCATACTTGGCATCATATTTAAGTTTACTTCCGGCATTCAGAATTATTTCAGTGCCATCGGGGAGAGTAACAGTTGATTTTGCTCCGTAGGGAACACTTATCACTTCGCTTAACATCTGATTATTTTCAAACATTGCCCGGTAAACTAAGACCAAAGAGGGAAGCAATGCACCTAAAATAAATATTGCGGCATATTTTTGGTATGTTTTTAAAACATATTTTAACCCTTTTTTAGATGAGCTTCTGATCCTGTCGCGGGTCATTTCCCATCTGTTCCTGATAACTTCATCGTTAACCTCCCTGTAAGTGTCGAGCTTACTCCACAGTGCCGACAGGGAATAGAGTTCGTCACTTTTTTCCGGATTGTCTGTTATCCATTGCTTTAACAAGGAAGCTTCATAAGAAGTGATCTTCTCATCCTCCATGAGTCTTAAAACAATGTTCTCTATATTTCTGTTTTCTGGCTGATCCATGATTTTTGCCCCTTTACCTCTATAGGCAACTTGCAGCAAAAAATCACTTACAAGAAATGAGAAAAAAAGTAAAAAAAATTATTTCAGTTTTGATTTTATTGTGCGTAATGCCCTGTATATCTGTGTCTCTACAGTGCGGGGAGAGATGTTCAATATGTTAGCGATCTCTTTATGTTTTAATCCTTTCATCCGGCTTAAATGAAATATCTCACGGCACTGATCCGGCAGGTCGGAAATTATTTTATCCAGTGATTCTATAAGTGCGCTTTCAAAAATCGGGTCATAACCATCCTGTTCCCGGCTAGCTTCATGAAAAAAACCAGTAATGTGACGTTTATTGGTATCCTGTTTTTTCAGGTAATTGATGCTGGTGTTGTGAACAGCAGATAAAAGGTAGGCTTTAACTGTTTGTTTTATGTTTATTTCATTGCGCTTCTCCCAGAAATAAGTAAATACATCCTGAACGATATCATGACACGCTGATTCATCATTTATATTGTATCGGGCATAATTATACAATGTTCTGTAATGCTTTTCAAATATTATTTTGAAAGCATTTTCGTCGCTCTCCTCTTTTATCTTTTTTAATAAAAATATGTCGTTGTCAATTGTCATTCACCATATTTTACGCAAATGTAAATGTAAATATAAAACATTGGAATACCATTACGGTTTATGTTGAATTAAGTTATATGAAATAAAAAAGGTATTAAAAATTTATTTCATGATATTAGCAGGTCAGTGCTTAAAATGAATTAATAAGCTGTTTTATCTGACTTTTTTGAGGATAGATTCTAAAATTAGTTTATTTTTGTTCCGGCAACCAAATAAACTGATCATGAAAAAAATATTATCCTTTGTCATTTTTATGACAATATTGTTCCTGGATTACGGTTATACGTATGCACAATCGGGAAAATACACATATAAAGGTAAAGTTATTGATGCAAAGACCGGAGAACCACTTATTGGTGTAAACCTCACGGTTAAAGACAATGTTCATGGTACTGTTACCGGTTATGACGGTTCTTTTTCTTATACCTGTGATTTTGCGCCACCATTAACATTTCATGTATCGTATGTGGGTTATGAAAAGATTGATGTAGTTGTAAACAATCCGGACGAATTCATGAAAATAAAGCTCAAGGAGCTTACCATACTTGGACAGGAAGTGGTTGTATCGGCAAGCAGGATCGAACAGAACATTATGGCTGCACCTGTAAGTATCGAAAAGATGAATCTCAGGCAGATCCAACAGGTCTCAGCGGCAAACTTTTACGACGGTCTTTACGAACTGAAAGGTGTTGATATGAATGTTCATGGTCTTACATTCAGAACTCCCAATACACGGGGATTCAACAGTTATACCAATTACAGGATGAATCAGGTGGTCGATGGTGTAGAGAATATTGGTCCCGGCCTTAGTTTTGCTGCCGGAAATATCTTTGGCCTGAGTCAGGTGGATGTAGAGAGTGTGGAGATGGTGGTTGGCGCTTCAACCGCCTTATACGGCCCCGGAGGAATGAACGGCACGTTGCTTATGAAAAGTAAAGACCCGTTCCGGTATCAGGGACTTACCATATCGGCTCAGGGGGGTATGATGCATATTGGTTCTGATGTAGTAGATGCACCCAAACCAATGGGAAATATTGATTTTCGTTATGCCAGAGCTTTCAGCAACAGGATGGCAATAAAACTTACAGGTTCGTACCTTCAGGCAACCGATTGGTTTGCAGCCGATACTCGTGACCGCGGATATCTTGGCGATCCTACGAAAACAAGGTTAACCGATCCGGGTTACGATGGAGTAAATGTTTATGGTGACGAATCTTTGGCTTCCGTTAATCTTGCTACTGTAGCACCATCAATAATTGACGGGATTGCCGAGAGCCAGGGTATTGCACCCGGTACACCTGAATATGAAGCCCTATACAACAAGGTTATCCCGTACTTCCCTGACCAGTTGGTGACAAGGACAGGATGGCTGGAAAAAGAACTGACACCCGATTATAAAAACCGTACAAAAAACCTCAGGGTAGGAGCTTCATTCCACTACTTTGTTACTGAAAAAACAGAATTAGTTGCTCAGGGAAACTATTCACAAGGTACAAGTGTATATACGGCTGTTAACAGATTTGCTCTTAATGATTTCAGTATCTTTTCGGGAAAGGTTGAGATCAATAACCCGAATTATTTTTTCAGAGTCTGGGGAAATGCGGAGAGTTCAGGACCTTCATACGACCTTGGGGGAACGGCATTGTTAATGAATGAGGCATGGAAGCCTTCTTATGTTAATAACACGGAAGGATGGTTTCCTGACTATTTGGCAGCATATACCACTGCGGCACTGATGGGGTCGATAAATCCGGGTGCTGACCCGGAAGAGGTGATGATGAATGCCCACAACTATGCCCGCTTGCTTGCGGATAACAGGGATCCGAAAGGAAATATTTTTAATCCTTTATTACCGGCACTTCCCGTTCCTGGTTCATCAGAATTTGGGAATCTGCGGGACTCCATAGTTGGTATTACAGTAAACAATGGTGGTAGCCTTATCAAGGAGAACAGTAGAATGATACAGGCTGAGGGTATGTACAATTTCAGCCATCTGATACATTTTATGGACCTTCAGATCGGTGCAAATTACCGAAAATATTCAATCAGAAGTGACGGTACCATTTATATTGATGAGCCCGGGAATCCTATACCTGTTTATCAGTTTGGTGGATTTGTTCAGGTAATAAAAAGTTTTGCCAATGACCACCTGAGCGCAACGGGAACATTCCGCTACGACAAGAATCAATATTTTAAGTCACAGTATACACCTCGCTTTTCTCTTATCTATTTTATCGATAAAGATAAGAGACATAGTTTCAGAGGAACATTCCAGACAGCTTATCGTTTTCCGTCAACTCCTGATCAGTTCCTTGATATGTATGGAGGGATCTTCAGAATTCTGGGAGGGCTTAAAATAGTGCATGATAAGTACAATTTCGACAATACATATCTTTATCCGATGTCGGGGAGGAATCCGGTAACTGACAAGCCTGTTCTTGATGATGGACCTTTAAAACTCCCCGAATTCGGTGTTGAAAAAGTTATGTCTACCGAATTTGGTTATAAGGGGTTGTTACTGGGCCGTAAACTGTTTCTCGACACTTACGTGTTCTATAATAAGTATAAAGGATTTGAAGCTACGCAACTGTTAGCTCAGTACCAGGTTGAGAATCCTACTGAGGATGATCCGTACGAACTGTATCAGACATACATTACTACCGACCAGCCTGTTACTTCAATGGGTTGGGCTCTTGGGCTTGATTATCTGTTCCCGAACGGTATTTTATTCAGAGGTAATGTAGCTTACAATAAGCTGATCGAAGGTATTGATGAACCCGGGGTCGAGGCTCAGTTCAACACTCCTGATTACAGGGCAAACCTAACGATAGGCCATCACCGTATAATCAAGAACCTGGGATTCAATGTTAACATCCACTGGCAAAATTCATTTTACTGGGAAGGAGTTTTCGGTGCCGGTGAGATACCTGCCACAACAACAATTGATGCTCACATTGCATACAAGATACCGGCTATGAAAACAGTGATAAAAGTAGGTGGCTCGAATCTTACAAATAAATATTATACTACCAGTTTCGGAAGTGCTCAGGTGGGAGGACTATATTACATTACTCTGGTATATGATGATGTGCTGGGATATATTGATAGAAAGAGAAATTAAAATGAAAATTGAATAACTATGAGAAGATTTTTTAACTGGATTATTGTATTAAGTATGATTGTATCATTTTCGTCCTGTGAGGATAACAAAGATGTTGATAACGGCGTATCAACAAGTGATGTAACGGCAACAAGGGAACCTGGATCTGATTCCTATACCCTGAAGTTCACTAAAAGCGGGGATAAGACCGTTTATCAGGGAACAAGCCCTGAATCTGTTGATATGGACAATGCTGTTGCCGAAACCAATGAAGATTCGGTAGTTATTTCAGGCCTGGATCCGAAGCAGCGTTATTATTTTGCCGTTGTTTTCAATTCTGATCCAACTGATGTTTCCATTGTATCCGAAACCGGTATCGCCATCAAAGGACAGCCTAATTTTGCCGATCTGGGCGGGATAGTTACTGCTGACGGAAGATCAGTAAAATGGGGGAAGATATATCGTTCAGGAGAGTTAAGTACGCTTACAGACGATGATGTTGCCTATGTTGCCAGTCTGAAACTTGATGCAATAATCGATTTCAGATTTCCGGCAGAGAAAGAGAAGGCACCCGATAAGTTCCCTGCAGGTGTAGATACAATTTCTATTGAGGTAATTGATGGATCGTATGATGAAGCAACGATAGTGAAATGGTTAATGTCCGGAGATTCAGAAGCTTTTGATACTATGCTCATTCATGTAAACAGAGTACTGGCAACCGAAGAACAGGAAAGTTTCAAAGAGTTTTTCGATCATCTGGAAAACGGAGGTACATTCCTGTATCATTGTACAAAAGGAAAAGACCGGGCAGGATTTGCCACTGCAATGTTCTTGTCAGCCTTAGGTGTCGATCGTGAAACTGTTATTGATAACTATCTGAAATCGAATGAATATCTTTCATCGATTACTGAGCAAACTATCCAGTATGTGATCTCGAAAGGATTGGATGGAGAGTTGTTACGTCCGATACTGGAGGTGAGACCTGAATATATTCAGACAGCATTTGATATCATTGACAATGAATACGGCGGTATTGAAAATTATCTGCGAAATAATCTGGGAGTGGATATCGAAAAACTTAAAGAACTTTATCTGGAGTAATAGTGAAAATGAATATCAGATAAAAAAGAGCAATCCGGGAACGAATTGCTCTTTTTAATTATTCGGGTTGGGTTAACTAACATCCGTCGGTACTGAAATCAAATATCTGGTCAAGCTTCATGAGCTTCAACAGGGTCATTACATCATCCTGTACCGAGCAAAGTACAAAATTAGAATTATGCTGTCTGGCAGTTTTCAGAGCACTTATCAGCACTCCTATTCCTGTACTGTCGATAAATTTGATGTTTTGCAGGTTAAGCACTAAGCTTACGCCTTTTTCCTTCAAGGCATCTGTCAGGTCACCCTTTATTTCAGGAGCAATGGTAGCTGTCAGGCGGTTGGTATCTTGAATTATTCCTGTTATTTTACCTTTGTTTTCTTCTCTTAGCTCAAGCATAATGTAATAGTTTAATTTTCAAGAAATGCATTTAATTCCTTAACGGCTTCGTTACATGTATCGTTAAATAATTCTATTAATTCCTTTATTTTGTTTTCACTGCAATTGTCTTTGATCCAGTCGATGCGTTCCTGGTCATAACCTTTGAAACTTTTCCTGATCTTTTCTATCTCAGCTTCATCGGCTGCTTCAGGATCCTGCTTGTTTTCCAGATCATTCAACACCATCTGTTTACATATCAGCTCCAGATTTTTAAGGTCCCGGTTACCCAGATCATCCATTCCCATCGAAAGAACAGAAGATTTTGCCTTGTGTGCAAGAGCTGCGATCTTCATCCAGTCTTTTTGTTCAAAACTCTCTTCAAAACCATCAAAGAACTCAGGCATCTGATCTATGAAGATGTTTATCAGCTCTTTAATGATCTCATTATCTCCCTCTGAGATACTTTCAAGATATGTAAGATTTATAACGTTGAATTGATTTGGCATGTTCAAAAAATTTAAGCATTTGTTTTATAGCAATATAAGCTATGAATGCTTTTAGGTTACAAAAAGTGAAATTACTTTTCTTTAACCTTTTTATACAAAACTAATGATTTTATCGTAAAACAAAATATCATTTAGACAATATTTTTCAAATTTAATTAACATTAAAGAAATATGTAATTATTATTTTTTCTCTGTTGATTTTAATGATTACATTTGTCTACTGTTATTTCACTCCTGTTCAGGAATTGAGAATTAATTATTTTTTATATTATAAATATAGACTAAATCATTAAAAATAAGTAAGATGAAGCACACGGCTTTTTATGAGATACACAAAGAACTTGGTGCAAAACTGGTTCCGTTCGCGGGCTTTGAAATGCCGATAGAATATTCGGGAATAACGAATGAGCATATGGCAGTTCGTAACAATGTTGGAGTGTTCGATGTGTCTCATATGGGTGAGTTTTGGGTCAAAGGTCCTAAGGCTCTTGAATTTGTACAGAAAGTAACCTCTAATGATGCCTCTGTTCTGTCTGTTGGTAAAGCTCAGTATTCGTGTTTTCCGAACGGAAAGGGAGGTATTGTTGACGATCTTCTGGTGTATCGTTACGAAGAGGATAAATATCTTTTGGTTGTAAATGCTGCTAACATCGACAAGGACTGGGCATGGTGTAATGCAAACAACACAGTGGGAGCCGAACTGGAAAATGCCAGTGACAGTATCTCACAACTTGCCATACAGGGACCAAATGCAGTTAAGGTGCTTCAGAGACTTACCGATGTGGATCTTTCAGAGATACCATATTATTCATTCGTAACAGGAGCTTTTGCCGGAGCAGAGAACGTGATAATCTCAAATACGGGTTACACCGGTGCGGGAGGATTTGAGCTATACATGTACAATGACGATGCCGTTAAGATATGGAAAGCCATATTCGAGGCCGGTAAAGAAGAGGGTATTCAGGCGATTGGACTGGGAGCACGTGATACACTGAGGCTTGAAATGGGATTCTGTCTGTACGGTAACGATATAGACGATACAACGTCGCCTATTGAAGCAGGCTTGGGTTGGATAACCAAATTCGTTGACCATAAGGATTTCATAGATAAGGAATACCTTCTCAAACAGAAAGAGGAGGGTGTCAGCCGTCGTCTGCGCGGGTTTATACTTGAAGAAAGAGGTATTCCCCGTCACGGTTACGAGATAGTTAATGAGAACGATGAAAAAATAGGTGAGGTTACTTCAGGAGGTATGTCACCTGTTCTGAAAAAAGGTATTGGTCTTGGTTATGTTAAAACAGGTTATACTAAGTTCGATACTGAGATCTACATTAAGATACGGAACAAAAAACTGAAGGCTAAGATCGTCAGATTACCTTTTATTAAATAATGCAGATACTGATAGTGGTTTTACCACTTACCTGAGATGATTTTATAATTTAAACCTAAAAATAAATGAAAAAGCACAATTTCTATGCCGGCCCTTCTATTTTGCCGGAGTACACAATTAAGAACACTGCCGAAGCGGTGTTGGATTTCGCAGGAACAGGTTTGTCCATTTTGGAGATATCTCACCGCAGCAAAGAGTTTGTTGCCGTGATGGATGAGGCTCAGCAGCTGTTCAAAGAGTTGTTGGAGATACCTGAAGGTTACGAGGTGCTGTTCCTTGGTGGAGGAGCAAGCACACAGTTCTACATGGTTCCCTTCAATTTCATGAAAAGTAAATCGGCTTACCTGAATACCGGAGCATGGGCTGCAAAGGCCATTAAAGAGGCCAAAGGTTTTGGTGAGGTTGTTGAGGTTGCATCTTCAAAGGACAAGAACTATTCTTATATCCCCAAAGGATACGAAGTTCCGCAGGATGCCGACTATTTCCATATTACCACCAACAACACTATTTACGGTACCGAGATAAAAAAGGACATTGAAGTAGGTATTCCTCTGATAGCTGATATGTCTTCAGATATATTTTCACGTCCCGTTGATATTTCCAAATACACACTGATCTATGGTGGTGCTCAGAAGAATCTTGCTCCGTCGGGTGTTGCTTTCGTTGTGGTAAAAACTGATGCTCTTGGTCAGGTCGACCGTTATCTTCCTACCATGATCGATTACCGTACACACGTTGATAAAGGTTCTATGTTCAACACACCTCCCGTAATGCCTGTATACTCAGCATTACAAACCCTTAAGTGGCTGAAGAACAACGGAGGTGTACCGGCAATGCATAAAGTGAACGTTGAGAAGTCTTCAATGCTTTACGATGAGATCGATCGCAACAAACTGTTCAAGCCTACGGTAATTGATGAGGAAGACCGTTCATTGATGAATATCTGCTTTGTAATGAATGACGAATATGCGGAACTTGAAAAGGATTTCCTTGATTATGCCACAGGAAAAGGAATGGTAGGTATCAAGGGACACCGCTCCGTAGGTGGTTTCCGTGCTTCAACGTACAATGCACTTCCCACAGAGAGTGTTAAGGCTCTTATCGATGTGATGAAAGAGTTTGAAGCAAAGCATTGATCAGTTAAAAGTAGAAAGTAGAAAGTAGAAAGTAAAAAGGAGAAAGGAGTAAGGCTGCAAGATTTGAAGATAATATTGCACGCCATTAACCCTGTGACCCTTTAACCCTTTAACCATAGAATTATGACAAAAGTATTAGTAGCAACCGAGAAGCCTTTTGCTAAGGCTGCGGTTGAACAGATAAAAGCGTTAGTGGAAGAGGCAGGTTTTGAATTTGCCCTTCTCGAGAAATATACCGATAAGCAACAGTTGCTTGATGCAGTTAAGGATGCGGCAGCGTTGATAGTGAGAAGTGATAAGATAACACGTGAAGTGCTTGATGCAGCCAAAGAGCTGAAAATAGTGGTTCGTGCAGGTGCGGGTTACGACAATCTTGACCTTGAGGCTTGTACCGAAAAGGGTGTTGTTGCAATGAACACTCCGGGACAGAATTCAAATGCCGTTGCAGAGCTTGCCCTGGGAATGATGGTGTACATGGCACGTAACAAGTTCAACGGAACTGCCGGTACCGAACTTCGCGGCAAGAAGCTGGGAATTCATGCGTATGGAAACGTAGGTTACTATGTAGCTAAGATAGCCAAAGGATTTGGAATGGAAGTGTATGCTTTCGATCCGTTCGTAGCCAAAGAAAAGATAGTAGCTGATGGTGTGACAGCCGTTGATACCATTGACGAGCTTTATTCTACATGCCAGTATGTTTCACTGCATATTCCGGCAAACGATCAGACAAAAAAGTCGATCAATGCCGAACTGCTTTCCAAAATGCCTGCCAAGGCTGTTTTGGTGAATACTGCACGTAAGGAGGTTATCGACGAAGAGAGTGTTCTCGGGCTGATGGCGGAGCGTGATGATCTCATCTACATCTCTGACATTGCGCCTGACAGTGAAGGCTTTCTGAACAACTATATCGACAGGGTGTTCTTCACACCTAAAAAAATGGGTGCACAGACAGCAGAAGCCAATATAAATGCGGGAGTTGCTGCCGCTAAGCAGATAATTGCCTACATTAACGACGGTGTGGAAACATTCAGAGTGAATAAGTAAGTACAGAATTGCTTTATTTTTTATTGATCCCTCACTTTGTAGTGAGGGATTTTTTTATATTTACACCCTGAATCTAATAATATTTAAAACCAAAATTATGGCAACTGTAAAACCTTTTAAAGGCCTCAGGCCGCCAAAAGATATTGTCGAAGAACTCGCTTGTCTTCCATATGATGTGATGAACAGTGAGGAGGCGGCAAAAATGGCGGAAGGCAAGGAGCGTTCACTCCTTCATATCACACGGGCAGAGATAGATTGTCCTCCGGGAACTGATATCCATTCTGATACGGTATATGAAAAAGCTGTTGAGAATTTCAGGATGTTCCAGGAAAAAGGATGGCTTGTGCAGGATGATGAACCTAAGTTCTACATTTATGCCCAGACAATGGACGGACGTACCCAGTACGGTATTGTGGGTGGTGCCGCCTGTGATGATTACCATAACGGGATAATCAAAAAACATGAGCTTACACGTCCGGATAAGGAGGAGGACAGAATGATCCTGACTCAATACCTGAATGCTAATATTGAACCGGTATTTTTCTCTTACAAGGCGGTGCCTGAGATCGATACCATAGTTGAAAATATTGTTAAGAACGAAAGTCCTGAATATGACTTTGTTGGTGAAGAAGACGGTTTCGGGCATACATTCTGGCCTGTTAACGATCCGGAAACAAACAAACGACTTGAGGAGTTGTTTGCATCAAAAGTACCATATACCTATGTGGCTGACGGACATCACAGGACCGCTGCAGCAGCCCGTATCGGACTTGAAAGGAAACAGCAGAACCCAAATCACACCGGTGACGAGGAGTATAACTTTTTCATGGCAGTTCATTTCCCTGACGATCAGTTACACATTATCGATTACAACAGGGTTGTGCATGACCTTAACGGATTGTCGGAAGAGGAATTCCTGAATAAGCTGAAGAACGTGTTTGTGGTTGAAAAGATGGGAGAAGATGAATACCGGCCTCAAAAGCTTCATGAGTTCAGCATGTACCTTTCCGGTAATTGGTATAAACTGAATGCAAAGGAAGGAACTTACGATGACAATGACCCCATCGGCGTTCTGGATGTAACTATCCTGTCAAGACATGTTCTGGATGATATTCTCGGGATCAAAGACTTGCGAACTAGTACCCGTATAGACTTTGTGGGGGGTATTCGTGGTTTAGGTGAATTAAAGCATCGTGTTGATAATGAGGGAATGAGTGTTGCATTTGCGCTTTATCCGGTTTCAATGCAGCAATTGATCGACATTGCCGATACAGGAAACATTATGCCCCCGAAAACAACCTGGTTTGAGCCAAAACTGAGATCGGGTCTGGTAATTCATAAACTGGATTAACAAGGATTTTTTATAACTTTAACCTCCTTCATTTTTTGTTGGAGGTTTTTTATTTTAGCATACCGGTGATCGTATTTTAGTTTACCGGAATTATCATATTTTTGAACATTCATCTTTTCACATTTTAAATTAAAGTGATGAGTATATCCGATAACATAAAAAAAATTACTTCTGAATTGGGAGAAAATACAAGGTTGGTAGCTGTATCAAAAACGAAACCCAATGAAGATATAATGGAGGCATACAATGCAGGCCAGCGGTTGTTCGGAGAGAATAAGGTACAGGAACTGGTTGGGAAATATGAAACCCTGCCCAAAGACATTGAATGGCATTTTATCGGGCATTTGCAAACAAACAAGGTAAAATACATTGCTCCTTTTGTGTCTCTCATTCATGGTGTCGACAGTTTTAAACTGTTAAAGACAATAAACAAGGAGGCAAAAAAGAAAGACCGTGTCATTGACTGCCTGCTGCAATTTCATATCGCGCAGGAGAGTACAAAGTTCGGACTTGATGAACAGGAGGCTGAGACCTTGCTTAATGATGAACAGTTCAAAGGATTAGGGAATGTACGGGTAGTAGGGGTAATGGGGATGGCAACCTATACCGATGATGTTGACCAGGTGAGGAATGAGTTCAGGAGCCTTAAAAATATTTTTAACAGGCTTAAAGAAAGATACTTTACCAGTGATGACTCCTTCAGAGAGATAAGCATGGGCATGTCAGGTGATTACAAAATTGCGATTGAGGAAGGAAGTACACTTGTCCGTATCGGCAGTTCTATCTTTGGTGCAAGAAACTACGCTTTGTGACCGGTCAAATAACTGTATTAATGTTATTGTTTCATCGATCATAATTAATATCTTTGTTCTATTACGTTAAATTAAATTTAAAATGTCCATGATCAATTTAGAAACTAAATATCTGGGGATCACATTGAAGAATCCTATAGTGGTAAGTAGTTCAGGTCTTACAAATTCGGTGGAAAAGATAGGTAAGCTTGTTGAAGCAGGTGCCGGTGCCGTTGTACTTAAGTCTCTTTTTGAGGAGCAGATAAATCATGAAATAAGTAATTCGATCAATTCGGGTGAGGGATTCGATTATCCGGAAGCTCTTGATTATATTACAGAATATACAAAAGAGAACAATGTAAATGACTATCTCACCCTGATCAGAAATGCAAAGGAAACGTACGATATTCCTGTGATCGCAAGTATAAACTGTTTCTCGACAGGTAACTGGATCGAGTTTGCCAAAAGGATAGAGGATGCAGGTGCAGATGCCATTGAACTGAATGTATATGTGCTTAATACATGTAAAACAAGTAAAGCCGAAGAATACGAAAATGTTTACTATGATGTTCTTACAGATGTAAAAAAAGAGGTAAACATTCCGGTGGTCATGAAGCTCGGGCTGTATTTCTCAAATCTGGTAAGGGTTGTTGATATGATGTCGGCATACGGAGCAAAAGGCGTTGTTCTGTTCAACCGTTTTTATGAGCCTGATATCGACATACATAAAATGAGCGTTAAACCGGCTGAGGTTTTCAGCTCAAGTGCCGACCTGAGACGTACCCTCAGATGGGTTGCAATAGTTTCCGATAAGGTGAAAAACATAGATGTGGCTGCTTCAACAGGAATACATTCGGGCGAAGATGTGATCAAAGTTCTTCTGGCAGGTGCTGCTGCAGCTCAGGTGTGTTCAGCGATCTACAAGAACGGTCCCATAGTAATTACCCGGATGCTTGGTGATATTGAGAAGTGGATGGAAGAGAAGGATTTTGATACAATAGAAGAGTTCAAAGGATCGATGACGTATGGCAGAATTGAGAATCCTGCTCACTGGGAACGCTCACAGTTTATGAAGTATTTTTCATCGTTGGAATAACATTTTTAATAAAATAATACATTTTACAACCTCAAAAACTAACCTTTTTGGGGTTGTTGCGTAGAAAATAGGTGTTTAGTATTAATTTTTTATACCAAACAGGTTTAATTCATATTTTTTAATTATTTTTCAAAAAATAAAAAACTAACACCCTAGAAATTAAATAATCCGTTATGAAGAAATTGTTATACAATCCGGTTTCAATTTTAGTTTTGATCTTCAGTTTAGCGATCTACGTATCGTCATGTGTCACTGACAGTTCGCAAAAGAAAAAGGAAAATGAGATAAACAAACAGGCTGCACAGAAAGTGAATGAAAAAGCAATGGAGGAGTTCAATAAGTCGAAACTTATTTTTTATTCATTGCCATCACCTCTTGAAACGGCCATGCTGATCAAACGTGCAGGTGCAGTGTATGATGAAGATCTTCTTAATCCCACAGATAACATAAACAGGTATACTACAAATCTTAAGATGGCGCTCAATCTTGGTATTTATTCTGCCGATCTGAGCTATACCAGTCTTTTCGATCAGACACAAAGATCGGTACAGTATATGTCGAATGCAAAGAAACTGGCCGACGGACTGGGAATTCTTAATGCCATCGACGAAAATACCATTAAGAAACTGGAGAATAACATGAATAACCGTGATATGGTACTCGATATCATTTCGGAAACGTTCATGAACTCAAACGCATATCTTTCTGAGGAGAACAGACCGGTGATGGCCGTATCGGTACTGATAGGCGGCTGGATCGAAGGTCTTTACATAGCTACAAAGCTTACCAACGGTTCACTCGTTAACAATAAAAAACTGATCGAAAGGATAGTCTATCAGAAACTCTCTCTTTACACTGTTATGAATCTCCTGGAGGAGTATAAAGGAAATAAAGATGCTGATTATCTTCTGGGTAAAATGAGAGAATTGAAAGTGATATTTGATCAGGTGAAGATCAGGAATACCTCAAAAGTTGAAGCAAGCACCGACGAAAAGAACAAGGTAACTACCATAAAAGCAGATTCAGAAGTTGATATCTCACAGGAGGTATTCAATAAACTGCTGAAGAAAGTGGATGAGATAAGAACAGAATTTACCTCCTGATTGCTCATTTAGTTAATCTGTCAGATCATGCTTCGGAAATTCCGTTTGATATTTCTTTTTTCTGTGTTTGTGTTTGTCGCAATGCAGGCAGATGCACAATGTTTCAGTTATGCCCGTGCTGTTTGTAAAACAGAGCTTGGCGATTTTGTGCACGATGGCAATTACAATGCAACTATTCTCTCCGAAGGTGAAACAGCAGAGATATACAAAACATTCTTTACCGGTCAGGAGTACAGGATAGTAGTTTGCAAGGTTGACAGTTTGCCGCAGGTTGACTTTCAGATCATTGACGGAAAGGATAAGATCCTTTTTGACAGTAAAGAGCATGGCGGAGCAAATATCTGGGATTTTAAACTGGAAACAACACAGCAGCTTATCATTCGTGTTGAAGTGGCGGAAAAGGACAAGACTTCGAACGAGAAAGTTTCAGGATGTGTTTCAATAATGTTTGGTATAAAAAGAGAATAAAAACATACGACGAAAATATAACAAAACGCCCCGGACCATAAGAGTCCGGGGCGTTTTGTTTGGATGATATTTTGGTTCTAAACCTGTCAGGTCTTTCAAGACCTGACAGGTTTAAATAATTTAAAACAATTTTAATTTTTACAACTGCGCAAAGAAGTCATTACCCTTGTCATCGACAATGATGAATGCGGGGAAGTTCTCGACCTTGATCTTACGAACAGCTTCCATTCCGAGTTCGGGGAAGTCGATCACTTCAACCGATTTGATGCTGTTCTTGGCAAGTACGGCTGCCGGACCACCGATAGAGCCAAGATAGAAGCCTCCGTGTTTCTTGCACGCATCGGTAACGGATTTTGAGCGATTGCCTTTGGCAACCATGATCATTGAACCTCCGTGGCTTTGGAACAGGTCAACATACGGGTCCATACGTCCTGCCGTTGTGGGGCCGAAACTGCCTGATGCCATTCCTTTCGGTGTTTTTGCCGGGCCGGCATAGTACACCGGATGGTTTTTAAAGTATTCGGGCATCGGCTTTCCTTCATCAAGCATCTGCTTAATGCGGGCATGGGCCATGTCGCGTGCTACGATGAGAGTACCTGTAAGGTTCAGCCTTGTCTTTATCGGATGTTTCGACAGCTCTTTGAGTATCTCTTCCATCGGCTGGTCAAGGTTGATGTCAACGGCAGGTTTCATGTGCGGAGCTTCTTTAGGAATGAAGCGTGCAGGGTTCTTTTCAAGCTGCTCAACAAAGATACCCTCTTCAGTGATCTTTGCCTTTATGTTACGATCAGCACTACAGCTTACTCCCATACCTACAGGACATGACGCTGCATGACGAGGCAGTCGTATCACCCGTACATCATGTACAAAGTACTTTCCGCCAAACTGAGCACCGATCTCACTCTCTTCACATATCTTCTTTACTTTTGCTTCCCATTCAAGGTCGCGAAATGCTTGTCCGTATTCATTACCTTCTGTCGGCAGATGATCGAAATATCCTGCTGATGCCTTTTTAACGACCGCCAGGTTGGCTTCAGCTGATGTTCCCCCGATAACCAATGCAAGGTGATAGGGAGGACATGCCGATGTGCCCAGGTCTTTGATCTTATCTTTCACAAAGGCTGTCAGGTTCTCTTCTGTCAGCAGGGCTTTGGTCTTCTGGTACAGGTAAGTTTTGTTAGCCGATCCGCCGCCTTTGGCAACGAAAAGGAATTCATACTTGTTTCCGGGTGTTGCATAGATGTCGATCTGAGCGGGAAGGTTCGTGCCCGTATTCTTCTCTTCGAACATCGACAGGGGAACGACCTGTGAGTATCGCAGATTATTCTTGTCGTAGGTTTCGAAAACGCCTTTTGAAAGATACTCGGCATCATTGGCGCCTGTCCATACATTTTCGCCTTTCTTGCCGATAACTATTGCGGTACCTGTATCCTGACAGGTGGGCAGTTCGCCTTCGGCTGCAACAACCTGGTTAAGCAGCATAGTGTGGGCAACAAAACGGTCGTTGTCCGAGCTCTCTTCATCTTTCAGAATGCTTGCAAGTTTTTCAAGATGTGCCGGACGCAGATAGAATGCTACGTCGGTGAAAGCCTCTTTGGCAAGTACTTCAAGTGCTTTCGGATCAACTTTAAGGATCTTCCTTCCGTCAATTTCAGTTGTGGTAACATAATCTTTGGTAACAAGACGGTATTGTGTCGTGTCTTTCAGGATCGGGAAAGGGTTCTGATATTTGAATTCTGCCATAGTGATATTTTTTATAACATTATTAATTTTAGTTATGTAAAAATAAAGATTATTTACTCCTCAGAGTTGAATTATTCACATATTTTTAAACATAAAAGAGGATTTAGTGATTATCTTTATGAAGATTTTTAATTGAATCGAAACGAATGTCGGATCTGGAAATAATAACGGAAATTGAAAGCAGGCTCCCCAGGGAACTAAAGAAACTGGAGAATATCACCTGGTTCTCAAAAGGATACATGCTTAACGAAGATGGTCGTATTACGCATCTCAGTATTTTCAATGTCAGGCTTAACGGAGAATTCCCTCAGGAAATATTTCAGCTGGAAAAACTGGAATATCTTGATATACGTGATAACGTCATCGAAAATATACCCGATGAAATCGGTTTTTTGAAAAATCTGAAATATCTTGATATTCGTTACAATGAACTCTCATTTCTTCCTGAAGGCTTTGACAGCCTTAAAAATCTGAAAAGATTATACCTTGGATACAATAAATTCAGGACTGTTCCTGACAATCTTCAGGGTCTCGAAAAATTATTCCTCATCGATTTTACAGAAAATGCAATATCATCAGGAGTAGACAAATTGTTTGAATTGCCGGCAATGACTAATATTTATTTGAAAAGCAACCGCCTGAAAAAGTTTCCATTCGATCTTATTCCTGAGAATAAAATAAAAGAGTTGAACATTTCGGAGAATATGATCAAAAATGTTCCTTCATCAGTATATGATAAAATAGAAAGGATCTTTAAGTAATTCTGAAACGGGATCTGCTATTATTTATTTCCGATCTCTCTGTTTCATAAATAATCCGATCGGGAAATTTATTTTCTGTTAAATAGCTTTATGTTTTGGGTAAATAATGAATATATCAAAACAGGATTAATTTGTATTTTTATACCCAATGTCATTACATAATCAAAACCTACTAAAATGAAAAATATAATACAATTTCTATTATTGGCACTTCCGTTCATTTTCTCATCATGTAATCAAAATATAAAGCTTGACAATGATGAGACGTGGGGAGTAAAAACAGGGAAAGAGAAATTCTCGTTGCAGCTTACTCAGAAAGAGTGGAACAAGACATTCGACCTTGTTGCAAAGGGTGATGCATCTGCTCTTTTCTACGTGACAAATGAAGGTGCCCAGTACCTTTTGAACCGGGGAAAAGTAACAATGAACAATGATTCCGTCTTTACGGCTGAATACCGGACAACCGACAAAAGACTGGCATCGGTTACACTTAAAAAAACATCTGACGGTTTAATGAACATCATTCTTAAGCTCAAACCGGCCGATGGTGTTTTGCAGGTTGGTGCAACAGTAGGATCGCTTCCTGATGAGGGTTATTACGGTCTTATGGAGCGCACTGTTGACGGTCATCAGAATAAAAGCTGGGATCCCGGTATCAAGACCGGTCTCAATTTACGTGGAGAGAAGGTGACCATGCTTGTTTCACCTACTCTCGGCATCTATGAACCGGTCTATGTATCTTCAGCAGGTTACGGTTTGATGGTCAATACCACACATCCCGGAAAATATGACCTTGCAGCAACCAATGATTCGATAGTGGAACTGATATTTGATGATAATACGCTTGACATGACCGTTATTCCGGGGCCCGCAATGATCGATGTGGTCAAAAGACTTCCAAAGCTGACGGGACAAAGTTTCCTTCCTCCCGAGTGGGCATTCAGGCCGCTGCGATGGCGTGATGAGCATGTGAACCGTAAAACATATTACGACGGTACACCTAATCGTGCTCCATACAATTCGGAATTGGTAGAGGATATTTTAATGGCTGAGGCTTATGATATTCCTATCGGTACATATTGGGTCGATCGTCCGTGGGCTGAAGGAAACCGTGGCTGGGGCGATCTGTATTGGGATCCGGTGCGTTTCCCGAAAGCTCAGGAAATGATAAAATGGCTTGACAAAAAAGATATAAAATTCCTTGTATGGATAGCTCCGTGGGCAACCGATAATATGTTGAAGGAGGGGTTGGACAAGGGTTACATGATGCCGGGCATGAAAGAGGTGCTGGGTGATAATCCGAAGGATAGGCCCTGGCTTATAGATTTTACCAAACCTGAAGCAAGGAGCTGGTATAAAAAGATCCTACAGGACCGGCTGATAAAGATGGGAGTTGCAGGATTCAAGATGGACAGGGCAGAGGAGATCATAGGCGCTATAGACACCTTTACTTTGTGGAATGGTGTGAAAGTGCATGACATCAGGAACGATTATCCCCGTTTGTACATTCAGACTGCTTACGAAGCACTTAAAGAGATAAGAGGAGGAAATGACTTCCTTGCCATGCCGCGGGCTGCCTTCAGGGGAAGTCAGCAGTACGGTGTGTTCTGGGGTGGTGATATCGGCGCAGGGCAGTATGGTTTACGAACTGCTATCATTGCAGTTCAGCGATGCAGCTTCATGAACTTCCCGGTCTGGGGTTCCGATATAGGTGGTTACTGGAAAAAGCCTCTTACTCATAACAATATGGCCCGTTGGCTGGCTTTCGGTGCTTTTACACCGATCATGGAAGTAGGCCCGCTTGATAACCTTGCTCCGTGGAACATGCCTTATGAGCCTAAGTATGACACTGAATTGATCGCTATTTACAGGATGTACAGCATCATACACGATAAGCTTGCCGGTTATTCTCACAAAATGGCACAAAAGGCTGTGAAAACTGGAATGCCGATAGTTCGACCTTTGACACTGATCTACCCTGAGGACAAAAAAGCTGTGGATCGTTGGGATGAATATATGTACGGGGATAATATTCTTGTTGGTATTCCTTGGAAAGATGGTCAGACAAAGTTTGAGATGTACCTGCCCGAAGGACGCTGGTTCGATTACTGGACAGGAAAAGAGTATGTCGGCAACAAGACCATTACTGTTGATTGTCCCGGTCATAAGATCCCCATTTTTCTTACAGGTCCGAACAGACCCGACCTGCCTGATCCGAACAAACTTTACAAGGAATCGTACAAGCTGGCATCTAAAAAACCTAATTTGTACAAGTTGCAAAAGAAAGAGTTCGGAAGGTAGGTTTTTAAGAGATGAAATAATTTTTTCTGATACGGTATAGAGAGTCTTACTGTAAGGGCATGCGATTGCAGAGCCTTACAGATCAATGTTGTTATGTACTAATGAAATAATTATTCCTGTTATTAATGCCAACAGAAATATTGTTTCGCAGGTTGTTACCTTTTTGCATTTAGTATTTTTTTTTCGTATTTTATGGATAACGTGTGCCCGCTCTGGATGATTGAAAAAACCTGAAGATTGGATTTGGCATTGATCACGGTTTTCAAAAATTTCAGCCACAGGAGAGTAGATCCCGATAAATTGACCAAGCTTCAAATCAGCGCTTTTAACTTACAGAACACAATTTTTAACCACCTTGAAAGCTCTTGCTCTCCATAAGATCGATAAATGGGTTGAAAAGATAATCAGTTATCCCGGCATCACCCCTGAAGACCTGCAACTTCGAAAAGGTTACTGGATCGCTACTGTTGCTGTTTTACTCGCTGTATTTGTATTAACCCTGACCTTTCATATCATATATCCGGAATTTAAAATAATTATATCCTACGGATACTTTATTGTATTTATGTCTGTTGAATATATCGCTGCTTCTTTTATACTCCGGGAAGGTTTGAATAAAATGATGTTCATTAATCAGATAATAATGATCATCGTAACTTTTTTAACAATTTTAAAACTCGGGGGAATACCATATTCCGGGGGACTTATTTTTGTTGGTTTTTTTACTGTTATGTTTTCACTTGACTTCAATCAGAAAAAGAACTCTGTATGGTTGTTTGTTATCTACATAGCAACTCTCATCTTGGCGGGAATACTGGACCCTTATTTAACTACTGCCCCTGAAATGACACCGACAGCGAACATTTTTCTTTATGTAGTGAATCTTACCTGGATATCCGGTTTTGCATTTATGTTCGTTTTGAACTTTGTTTCGCAACGTGTTGAGATAGAACATCGTGAAACAGAACATTTAAAAGAGTGGGATGAAGCCAAAACAAAATTTTATACCGACATTACCCATGAATTCAGAACTCCCCTTACAATCATACGGGGCATGGCTGATCTTATCAGAAATCAACCGGAGGAATGGTTACATGAAGGTACCCGGAAAATTGAAGATAACAGTGATATTGTAATGTATCTTGTGAACCAGATGCTGAATCTTTCAAAACTCGAAGCCGGTGCAATGCCTGTTCATATGGTTCAGGGTAATGTAGTTCTCTATATCAAATATCTGATAGAATCACTTTATTCTGTAGCCGGTGCAAAAAACATTACACTTTGTTATGTGCCTGCCAGTGATACGGTAATAATGGATTATGATGCGGAAAAACTAATGCAGATAATTATGAACCTCGTTTCCAATGCTCTCAAATACACACCACCCGGCGGTACCGTGGAGATCATCTCAAGAATCACATCAACGCAACAAAAAAGGTTTGAACTGCGGGTCAAAGACACAGGCATAGGTATTAAAAAAAATAACCTGCCACACATCTTCGATCGCTTTTACAGGATAGAATCAAGGGATAACGAGTATCCAGGTACTTCAGGAACAGGCCTGGGCCTTGCTCTTACCAAGGAACTGACTAAACTGCTTCGCGCAACTATCAAAGCTGAAAGCATCTGGGGTAAAGGAACCGAATTCATTGTCTCTTTTCCTATAACAAATAATGCTTCTATGGTCACCGGGGATAAACTACCTGAGATCACCTGCGAAATACCTTCATTTAAAAATATCAGAAAAGAAAAAAGACCTGTCACCATTGAAAAAAATAAAAAAGAGCAACCCTCACTTCTTATTGTCGAAGACAGCAATGATGTGATCGATTATTTACTGGCACTACTGGAAAAAGATTACAGTATCATACTTGCTTCGAATGGGAAAGAAGGATGGGAAAAAGCAACACAAAAAATACCCGATATTATTCTCAGCGACATTATGATGCCCGAAATGGACGGCATAGAGCTGCTTGACAAACTTAAAAACGATATCCGCACAAGCCACATCCCGGTTGTTGTTCTTAGTGCCAAGGCAGATATTACCTCCAGACTTGCCGGCCTTGACAGAGGTGCTGATGCATACATTGCAAAACCTTTTA
>JAOZOF010000001.1:0-35009 GCA_029933425.1 Marinilabiliaceae bacterium | reverse complement strand
TCCAGACTTGCCGGCCTTGACAGAGGTGCTGATGCATACATTGCAAAACCTTTTAATAAAGATGAGTTAAGGATACGGCTGAACAAACTGATACTTCTACGCAAAAAATTGCACGACAGATATGCGGATATGGATATTAATGTTACAGCCGGTGACAAGAATTTCAAAAGTGAAGATTCTTTTATCCTGAAAATTCGTGAATTCATGCTGAAAAATATTATCGAAGGTGATCTTAATGTTAGTGAACTATGCTATTCGGTGACAATGGGACGTTCTCAGTTATATGCCAAATTCAAATCAGTAACTAACAGAACTCTGTTCGAATATTTTCAATCCCTCAGATTACATAAGGCAAAAGAGCTACTTTTAAATTCCCGTGCCAATGTATCTGAAGCAGCTTTTCGTACAGGCTTTAAGAATCTGTCTCATTTCAGTAAAGTGTTTACAAAGGAATTTGGTGTAAATCCCAGTAAGATTCTCGATCTGAATTTACCTTCCTGACCCATTTATTCATCAGTTTCTAAATAATGTGCGGTACAATAAATAGTACAGTCCGGACGCTAAGCAAAACTTTCCGGACTACGAATCAAACTGTTTTTGTGCTTATTTATTAACTTTTGAATTGCAAATTATCATTAAGAAGAAATGTAATTACCAGATAAATATCAGAAGTAATAAAATAACTCAAATAACTGGAAAAATGGAAACCAAATTAATCAAAATTATTCGATGGACACTTCGGGTGTTAAGCGGACTCTTCATTGTATTTTTCTTGTTCATGTTTATAGGTGAAACTTTTTTCAAACCTGAATCAGGGAATGCAGAACCGATGAGCATTAATAGTATTATTCAATTATTATTGATGGGAATAAGTATGACAGGCCTTGGACTTGCATGGAAATGGGAATTAACGGGAGGTATTATTGCATTGGCTGCTTTTATTGTGTTGGGTATAGTAAATCCGTCTATATGGCAATTTTCCTTGCTTTATATTTATCCGGCTACTGCCATATTATTTATTGTGATTTGGGCAATTAGTAAAAATGCAAAAGTAATGAATGAATAAAATTTGAGTAGTGATCTGATCAGGTATCCCCCATTTTCACCGGCCACTAATAAAATAACCTTCAAGTCGAGCTTATCACCGGAAAGCAAGGATTGTATTCCTTAATATTTTATTGAAAGGCTGTACGACCTGTGCAATCCAGTCTATTCGCGGACTAATAACAAAACCTTCCGGACTCAAAACAAAATCATATTCAACATAGCACTTTAACTTGTATTATAAATAAATGTACTATGAAAAAAGTAAAATTATTTCATCAAAATTACTTGGCAGCATTTTTTTTAACATTGATGCTAATGTTTATTTCGGGATGTTATGATTCCGTTATGGAAGATCCAGTATCTCCGGATACAGCCAAAACAGAGGCTTTAATACCCTGGTACGATATTCTTGAACAGATAGATCTGAATAGGGAGATGATTCTTGTACAGGAGGATGAATCCATTCAGGCTGCTATTGATGCGGCAGAGCCGGGCAGTGCTGTCTATATCGAATACGGTGTATATAAGGAGGGACTAACTATCAGCAAATCTGATATTCAACTTATCGGTTTGAAAAGTGAACTTGGGGAACCGGTATTGTTTGAAAATCCGGGAGGCAGAATTATTAGTATTACCGGTGAAAATGTAAGATTTGAAAATATTCAATTGAAAGGTTTTGACCGTAAGCTACCTGAAAACAGCGAACTTAAATCTTCAAAAAAGAGAAGAAACATAATTCATCTTAAAAAATGGACAAGAGAAGACCTTGGCAGCGGAATTGCCCACTACGAATTTGAAGTGGTTATGGGCAACGGTGTGTTCGACTTGGTACGCATTCACCGCGTTGTGCGTGAAAATCGTAAATACAAGCCTGTTCGCACCAAAGGTGATGTCTTCATGGTTCATGGTGCCATACAGGATTTTGATGACATATTTCTTACAGCCGGCGCAGAAGTAATTAATAAAAAAACATCAGCACCGTTTTATCTTGCGGCAAATAATATCGATGTTTGGGGAATTGACCTCGCCTGGAACATGGTACCCATGGAAACCACCGATTTTTCCTTTATGAAAGGCTGGGGAGTGGAAAAAGATATCGATCATACACTCAAAGCTATGTCCATTGCCAGGTTGATACGCGGACTTACCCGGCAGGGCTTTTGCCGTATGAACCTGCTGGGATTCAGTTACGGAGTTTACATTGCTTATGGCGCTGCAAGCCGCGAAACCCAACAACACCGGTTCTGTCGTGATGTCAAAGGGCTTATTCCGGTGGATGCTTCATTTAAATATGGCCCGGAGGATGAAGCATACAGACAGGGCGAATGCAGCCAGGCAGTAGACATTAAAGCAGGACTGGATGCAGGCGTGTATTACAGCGATTGGGGAGTCGGCTTTATTTATATGTCGAATCTGGCATTGACACTACCCGATGAAATCTCACCAATACCGCCATTCAGCGATTATGGATTAACGAACATGCAGGCGTTAATGGCTGCAGGTACCGACCATTCAGCCGGATGGCACTTTTTCGGAGGCAATTTCAATGAATTCTTCTACTCTGATTCTATAAGGTTTGTTAATCTTGGTGTCAAACTTGCCCCGTATATGCCGCTTCAAACATTTTATGAGGGGAATGCCTGTGGCTGCAACGAAGAGGATGTAAGCTTTGATGACTACCTGGATAGGATATCTGTTCCTATTCTGAATATTAAAGCCGGTGCCTCCGAAAGTAACACTTCTTACGCTTCCACCCTTACGGCAAGTACTGATATTACTGATTATGTAGCCACAAAGGGTGTTGATCCCCCTGAAGATTTCGGCCACGCCGACCTGTGGATGGCCTACGATGCCGACCTGATGGTTTGGGCTGTACTGGAAGATTGGCTTATCGACCACTCCAAACGAAAAAGAAGATGGGGATGGTAATGACTCTATAAACAAAACTAAACAAAACAGTATCAGCTCTGCAAGTGGGCTGATGCTGTTTTTATTAAGCAATATTTTAAAGATTGAAATATTGAAAACTTTTTACTCAATACTTGTGATTTTATAAACCCTGTTAAAGACAAAAAAATTATTGGTATGAAAACAAAAAGTTTTTTTATCGGAATATGCTTCTTTTGGGGTATTACATTGACTCATGTAACAGCACAGAAAAACCATACTGAACAGTATTGGGTTGAATCCATGGGGTATTGGAAGCGGGTTGCCGGAATTTTAGTCTGGCACTATAACCTTATCAGGGATATGGGAAATCATTACATTGGCATACTTTCTTACAACTATTACACAAGAGAGTTTATAATAGGTAAAACCGTTTGCAAATAATGAAATTTAAAAATATAGAATGATTCTATCAATGACTTAATTATAAACTAAGAAAAGGACAAAATCATGAAAAGGACAAACTTATTGTTTTTGGTTCTGACAATAATATTCGTCTCATTCGGATGTAAAAATGAAGAAGGCACAACTCCGCAAAAAACAGAATTTACGGGCACATGTACAATGGTAAAAGAAATCAGTCCGGGTACAGTAGACGTATTAGAAAGTGGTAAGATACTGGTTACTGGCACAAGTGACGAATGGTATGATTCGACAAGTATTGCTCAGGTTACAGGACAATCTTTCTGGTATAGCAACCGCATAATGGAGGCTGACTTCAGCAGCGCAGACTCTTGGGGAACCGCAGTTATAAATGTGGGTGTTAAAAAAGAAGGCGACCCTGTTCTCGGAAAATGGGAACTGATATGGAAAGCAACGTTAACTGGAGGTGTCTTTGACCCGGAAACAGGCACTTTTTCTGAGGGAATAATCAAGGGTGAGGCATGTGGAACAGGAGTATCGGGCAATGTGGAAGGCATGGTTGGGCATTGGACATACACAATGGACCTTTCGAAAGGAGATATCTATTACTCTGAAGGTTATATTGTTAAATGATCATTCAATTACTATTTATTACTGTATAATTCAGGAGTATCGCTTTTTACTATGCCACTTTTATAGTAAACACCTATGTAAGACCCGCCGGATATTTTTGATTGGCGGGTTTTTATTTTGTTTGTTGAATCTGTCGTTGGAAGTGTAATAATAAGTCTAATTCCCTGTCAGCTATTGAAATTTTGTACATACAACAAAAGTTTTGGGATTCAGAACAAAATATAACTTCATTTTGTGTCGTAACTTGCATTGAAATCAAGATAAAAAATGAATGATGTTATGCTTTATTTGTGTGTTAATAGTAATTGAGTGAACGAGGTATGATCAATTAAAATTTAGAGCCATGAAAAAGTTATTATTATTAGCACTATTAAGTGTCTTTACAGGTTTTACAATGCTGGCAGAAAAGAATGTTGTCAGTAAAGGTGATACACAGGGCCCCTTAGGAAAATTTGTTATTGAAAAAACATCCGATTTTGTTGAAATAAACGGAGTTGCCCTGCCTACTTATATTATTACTTATCAGAATTCTGATAAGGTTATTCGTGTTGCTGTGGATATAAACAAAAAAAGTAAAACTAAAAACTACATTGTTCTTGGTGATGATCTTAACCTCCAATATACTTGTCAATTGTATCATTTTGGAGCTAAGAAGTTAGATAAAGAATATGTAAAAGCAGGAATTACTAATTCCATCGATAACCTTAATAACGGTGAATACTTTCATCAAAAGATCCTGACATGCTCTGATCCCGATAAAAGAGATTGCCTTGGTTTGATTGCTTGTTATTATCCCTTATTAATTAAAGATTATGAAAATGCATTTGCATGTAAAAGATAATTTAAATTATGCCTCTCACTTGATTGCTATTATTAAAGCCCGCAATGTTTTAGCGTTTGTGGGCTTTTTTAATTTACGCTTACCGTAATATCCCATTTACATCAAAACAGTTATATTTGTTTCCGTTTAACAGAACTTGAAACAGGTGAAAATAACACTTCTCGGTACCGGTACCTCTCAGGGCGTTCCTATGATAGGATGCGATTGCATTGTGTGCTGGTCAAAAGATAAAAAGGACAAGCGTTTGCGCTCATCGGTTCTGATAGAACATAACGGCACTTCGGTGGTGATAGATACAGGTCCTGATTTCAGGTATCAGATGCTGAGGGCCGGAGTGAGGAACCTTGATGGCGTTCTGATCACTCATGAACATTACGACCATCTTGCCGGGTTGGACGATATAAGGGCTTTTAACCGGATTAGGAAAAGTCCGATGGATGTCTTTGCTGAAAGGCTGGTTCTGAACCGGGTTGAACAGGAATTGGACTATGCATTAGGCGACAGAAAATTCCCGGGTCTGCCTTCTATCGAGATGATAGAAATAAATGAACATGATAACTTTTATGTTAGAGATATGGAGTTTACCCCTCTGAGAACCCTGCATCACCAACTGCCTGTTCTCGGTTTTCGTACAGGTGATTTTGCCTACATTACCGATACCAATTTTATTCCGCAGGAGACATTTGAGAAACTTAAAGGGGTAAAGGTCTTTGTACTTAATGCTTTAAGAGTTGAGCCTCATATCTCCCATTTCAATCTCGAACAGGCTGTTGAAGTTATGCGGCGGATCAATCCTGAAAGAGGTATTTTTACCCACATGAGCCATCAGATAGGACTGCACAGCGAAGTGAACAAAACTTTACCTGCAGGTATGGAGCTGGGGTACGACGGGTTGGAGATCGTTCTATAAGGTCTGTTAGATATTGTTCAGGAACTCATAAATATTCTCATTTTTTCCCAACCCAAGTTTAGTTCTTAGTACATGTCTTGTGGTTTTCACGCTGTCGGGGGAAATTTTATTGTTGATCTTACCGGTGCAGAAGTGTTAACTGCTGAATTGTTATGCAGGCTGTTGCTTTTCTTCACTTGCCGTTATCCGTATTTTTTGTCTGAAACCTTAAGTTGTTGAATGAATATTGAATTTAACTAACTGTTTACCACTTGTTTTATGGTTGGTTGTTTTAATCTAATATTATTTCATATCTGTCAAAAACCATACTGTTTTAATTGACAATTTCCTTTAATTATGGTAATTTAGTTAGAAAACCATTCTATATCACTTCTGAGGGATTTTGATTCAATAGGATTGATACGAATTAGACAGAAACATGTGTTAATAACTAAAAAACCAATCTCATGAAAAATCTTTTACTTTTATTGATTACTGCTGTCTTTTCTCTTACATCGATAGCACAAACTAATGTTAGCGGGACGATAGCTAACAATGCTACATGGACAGCATCAGGCAGTCCATACACAGTAACAGGAAATATTACTGTCAACGATGGAGTTACACTTACCATTGAAACGGGAACCGTAGTTCAGTTCAACTCCGGAACATACATTGTTGTATACGGAACATTGAATGCCACAGGAGCAACATTAACAGCTAATGGCAGTACAACACCCGGTTTCTGGCAAGGTATTTATGTGGGATATGAATATGGTTCTTTAAACGGAACAGTAGTTTTGAACGGAACAACAGTAGAATATGCACAAGCACTGTATGTCAGGATGGGTGATCTGACAATGACAAATAACTGTTTGTTACATCATTTCAGCAGCAGAGGGCTTGATATTTATACTGCGGGAACAGTTGATATTGAGCAAACAACGATCCAAAATTGCCCGTATCCCGTTTATTTCAGAGGCGATGGCAGTTGGAGTGTTGGTGCAGGGGTTGATCTTACAGGCAATACCAATGATTATGTTTTCATTAATTTCAGGGATGTTAATTCTGTCTTCCCGCTTCCTGATCCAGGCATTCCTTACTACTACGATTCTGAGCTTAGAGTCAACTCGGCAGGGGCTTTACTGATAGATGCCGGAGTAGAGCTTTTGGGAAATACGAATGCATATATCAACGTTTATGGTAAAATAAAATCGAACGGAACAGCTGCTGACAGTGTTAAATTCTCGAATGCTCCGGGTAACGATTACTGGAGAGGATTAAGGATATACGATTCTGCCGTTGACACAGCTTGTATCTTTAATTACACACTCTTTTCCAACGTTTCAAGGATCTATTATGATGACGGGGACAATACTCTTTACATCGAAAAAAGTTCTCCTGTATTTTCGAATTGCGTATTCAGAAATAATCATTACAATCTGAAAATATCAGGCCGAAGTCTGCCCGTGTTCAATAATTGTTACTTCGGTCAATCAACACGGGTTTCTCACACGCTGAAAAATATTAATATCGATGCAACATCTGAGCCGTCATTCAATAATTGTGATATAGCATTTAACGAACAGGAGGGAAGGGCGATCGGTCTTTTTGCTTCAACTGTTTATACGGATTCACACCTCAAACAGGTTTCATTCAACGGTTACGATAACATTACATATGCTCTTAATGGAGTGGTCACAATTGCAGATACTGCTTCTCTTACAGTTGATCCTGGTATTGTGATAAAGAGTACGGCCACAAGTAACTATATATATTCGTATGGTAAACTTGAAGGAATAGGAACAGAAACCGATCCCATCGTATTTACCCATATCAATGATGATAATTACGGCAATCCTGCTGATACATATAACGACGGAACAACAAGTTCTATATCGCATACCAGTACAGGAAGTATTTATCTTAACGATCCGGGAGCTTCTCATCTGAAATACTGGAAGATCCTTTATGCAGGACGATCTACAAGTTCCGGTTATTATGCTATAAAAGTGGGCAGTAACAGTATTGTTGAGAATTGTACAATAATGTACAGTCACAGAGGGTTGCTGTTTTGGGGCGATGCAGAGGTGTTGAATAACACTTTTGAAAACATAGATTGGTATCCTGTTGCAAGATACTTCAATGACGGTTCTCCGGTCCTGATCGGTAATACCATTTCAAATGTAGGATATAACGGGATCCTTGTTCATGGTTTTGCTCCAGGCGATTATTCCATAGGAGGATTGGATTTTGCCGGAAATACTAACGTGGCATACATTATTCAGGATGAGAACAGGGATATTCCCGAAGGTGCAAATGTAACGATCCTGCCCGGCACAGTATTCAAATTTAATGGATACTGGAGCTCAAGACTTACAGTTAAAGGCGGTCTAAAGGCTGAAGGTACTGCTACTAAAAAGATCATATTTACTTCTATTTATGATAATTCGGTTGCCGGCAATACAAATTTCAGCAGCGGTGTAGATCCGGTGAGTAATAAATTTACAAAGCTGACTTTTGCAAATTCCTCGAATGATACTTTTAATTCATTGAAAAATGTAGAGGTAAGGTACATGCATGAAGCTGTTTTGTTTGATAATTGCAATGCCGCTGTGGATTCTACGATCATTAATTTCTCCGATAATTACGGTATTTCAATGTACGGGAATGCGGCGCCTTCAATAACCAACAGTCAGTTCAACAATATTCAATATTCGCCGCTTTACATGGATATGTTTGCTGATCCTTCATTTTCCGGCAACAGCATGGCAAATGTCGGCTATGCGGCAATAACTATCCGCCCGGGCACAATAAGCGGCACCGTGCCGGTACGAAACTTTGCCGGCTATGACAAGATAACATATATCCTTGACGGTAATTTAAGGGTTGATGCAGAACTCACAATTCCTGCCGGAGTTACTTTTAAGGCTTCGGCCGATCGTTACATCGATGTTTACGGAAAATTAACTGTAAACGGAACGGAAACTGAGCCGGTAGTGTTCACTTCGCTTACTGATGACGCATATGGTAATCCGAATGATACACAGGCTAACGGAGCAACATCGGTATCAGTTAACGGGCCCAGGATCGTATTCAGGGGAACGTCAGATGACAACAGTGTTGTTAACAATACCATTTTTCGCTATTCCTATTACCACGGGCTTCGTGCAATTGATGCATCACCCACTGTATCCCACTGTACATTCCAGCACAACAGATATGATGGAATAGTCATAAGCGGAAGCAGTGCTCCGGTAATAACCGATTGTACATTTGATAATGTACCGTTTCCTTTAACAATTGCTCCTCCCGCATTTCCTTCATCAATGTCGGGGAATACTTTATCGGGTTCAACTGCAAAAGCTATCCAGATATACGACAATGTAACACTTACAGAAGATGCAACACTTGCCAAACATGATTTTGCAGGAATAACAAATATTCCTTATGTATTTTATCACTATACAATTGGTACAAGTGCAGTGCTTACAATTGAACCCGGTGTTATTTGTAAATTTAAACAGGGAGGCTACCTTACTGTACGCAAGGGGCTGATCGCAAACGGAGGCAGTAGTGTTGACAGTACTATTGTGTTCACATCCGACCGTGATGATTTTTATGGGGGCGACACTTATGGCGATGGTGATGCTAATGTTGCAAACGACCGGTGGTGGAGAGGGATCTTCTTCTCCGGAGAGTCGATAGACGATGAGTGCCTGCTTGACAATTGTGTTGTTAAAAATGCCACCTACTACTACTCAAGCAATGTACATAGCTATAACAAAGGAGCTGTGACCCTTGACAACTCTTCTCCTACAATTACTAATACAAGGTTTGAGGAAGACAGGTGGGGTATTCTTGCAAGGAATACAAGCCTTCCGGTGATCAACAGTTGTGACTTTATAGGAATAGACCCGTCAACAGGGTATGGTGTCTGGAATGAGACGGGTACTGTAACAGTTGTGGCAGAGAATTGCTGGTGGGATGATGACACCGGACCGTACAATGCTACCTCGAATCCTTCGGGGGAGGGGGTCAGGGTTTCCAATAATGTGGACTTTGATCCCTGGATAACACAGCCCTCGCAGCCTGTAATGGGTGATGTGAGTTTGAACGGTGAGGTTATGCCGTACGATGCGTCGCTGGTACTGCAAAGCAGTGTGGGTAACATAACTCTTACATCTGTTCAGCAGGAGGTTGCCGATGTGAGCTTCAACGGTTCTGTTACAAGCTTTGACGCTTCACTGATACTGCAATACACCATAGGACTGATCACGGGATTTGAACCTGCCGGTGGAACGGCACAGCTTAAATCTGCGGATGTTGTACCGGAAGTTTCAGTATCTGTACCTTACGACAGGTTGGAGCCGGAGACAGCACGGTTTGAGATCGAGGTTGATCTCACCACCGGAGAGAGTGTCAAATCAATGGATATTGGCATTGCAACAGATCCTCAGCACCTGAAATTCATAGAGCTTAATACCGGAGATATCCCATCAGATATAATGACTGTAACGGGATATGACGAGACAACAGGTTTAGTGAAAATATCCGTTGCGTCAGCTTATGACCTTGAACTGAATGGAAACAGCATTTTGTTGACATTCGATATCATTGATGCTTCAATACCGGAATCAAAAGTTGAACTGGTCAATCTTGTTGCCAACGAAACACCTGATACCGATGATGACTTCACTGTGTTTGTTGGAAGTAACCAGGTAGCTACCGATGTCGGTAACCTGTCGGACAGTGACGGAATCAAGGTGTACACTTCAGGCGGAAAATGTTATGCCGAGATAGAATCAGAAGCTGCACAGTCAAAACTTATAATTTCGGTATACGATATTACAGGCCGGAAAACCAATGAAATAATTTACAGTAATGTTCCGGCAGGACATCAAAGATTCACATTTATGCCGGAAGCCTCAGGAACAGGCCGATCATCAGGCATGTACATTATTACTGTAAGAGGAGATGACTTTGCTGTTACACGAAAAGTTGTTGTAAAATAATTCATTGGTCATGCTAACGATAAATATTCATAGATATAAAGCGGTTGCCTTTATCCTGCTCGCGATACTTTTATCGGGAGGGGGTAAAGTTGCTGCACAAACAACACCGATCGGCTTCAGTATCCCTGATGTTTCGGTAACGGAAAAGGATACCTTTACGGTAACCATTACCGCCGATTCCGTTCTTACAGGACGTGAAGTCTATTCCTACAGGTTTTACCTGACGTACAATCCTTCGTACGTTGAATTTATCGGTGTTGACGAAACAGGTCCGGTGCTTGATGCCTGGGGATTGCCTACAGTTAACAGTTCTAATCCGGGAACAATACGGTTGGCAGGAGCAGGCAGTTCGCCTCTCGAAGGAGCAGGTCATATGATATTGTTGAAATTTGTATCTCTGCGAACAGGTGGAACTTACATCTCTTTTAATACAACTGAGAGTTACCTGAATGAACGAAATCCTTCATCGACTTACGATAACGGATATGTTTATATGGCTGCAAGGTCGTATCCGAATATCTATCCCGACAGCTACAACATGTTCATCGGTGATATTGTGCAGATGTCCGTTTCAGGCGGTGTTGCACCATATACTTATTCGGTAGTTAACACCGATGTTGCAGTTATCACGGAACAAACCAAGGTACAGGCGATAAATGCCGGTACTACAAAGGTTTATGTTACCGATGCAAACGGCGAAAAATCGTACACATCAGGTGTTTTCGATGTAAGAAGTGTCAGGATGGACATCGAGGAGCAATCGGTCTGGCCGAAAGATACATTTTATATTCCTGTTAAGATCGAGGTTGCACCCGGAACTGAGATCTATTCCGGAAAAATTGAGCTGCAGCACAATACAGCTGTTTCCGGCCTGACAAATGTAATTGTGCCCGGCGATTATCAGGCTGTTATCCAAAGTCGTGAGACTTCGGGGGTGCTTTCTGTCTCATTCGCGTCATCAGTGCCTGTAACCGGCAGTGGTGTTTTGTGTTATCTTGGCTTCAGGGCAAATGCAAGCGGATACCATTGGATGAGATTCGGGGAGGTGACATTCAACGAGTCGCTGCTTGCCTGGCCGGTAAAATCCACATACTACATAAATGTGGATTACCTTCCTTCCTTGAATTTCTCTCCATCATCAGGAGCATTGATGTGGGGCGATCAGATACAGATAACTGCAACGGGAGGTACTGCTCCATACACATACTCAACATCCGACCCTTCTGTAGCAACTATTGATGTACAGGGTAACCTGAAAGCTGTTTCGGGAGGGAAAATCAGAGTCTCGGCAGAGGATGCGCACGGTGCTGAGGGAACAAGCGGTGAATTCACCGTTTACGACTGCAATGTGAAGGTCAATAATACCGACGGGGTACTCGATGTAGACACAAGGGTACCGATCACGGTATCACAACTTCCCGATGGAAGGGATATCTTCGGTTTTAAGGCCGAACTTACTTTTGATGATGCTGATCTGGAATATGTCAGGGTCGATGCTTTGTCGTCGATACTGCTCGAAGGAACTTTGTCGGGTAATACCATTTCCGTGTCGGGTGCTTCGGGTGACGGTATCAAGTCAGGTGTTATCGGTTATGTTGTTTTCAGGATCAGGAACACTCTTCCGTTGAACGCAACAGCAGCTGTTAACCTGACATCTTTCTCTGCAAATGAAAATACGATCTACACATCTCTTACAAGCGGTTTTATAACAAGGGTAGAGCAGGTCAGCTATCGCCCGGTCGCAAATGCGGGTGCCGACTTTTCAGTTCAGGAAGGTGATACGGTACAGCTTAATGCTTCTGCTTCGTATGACTACGATAACGATCAGTTGACTTATCAGTGGACGGCACCTTCCGGAGTAACTCTTGATGATCCAACTTCGGAAACTCCGGTTTTTGTTGCTCCGTGGGTGAGCGAGGATACTCCTTTAACATTCACCCTCGTGGTCAATGACGGTTCTGATGACTCAGACCCCGATCAGGTTACGGTAACGGTTCTGCAGCTTAATCAGCCGCCTGTTGCCGATGCAGGGGAGGATAAGAGTTACCTCGAAGGCAGTTCTGTTTCACTTGACGGCAGCAACTCATTCGACCCCGACGGCGACCAGCTGTCGTACAACTGGAAGTCACTTGACGGAATTGTACTGTTCAACAGTACAGGCGTTTCACCATCGTTCATTCTTCCTCAGGTCGATCAGAACACTGAATACAGGTTTACACTTGTGGTAAACGACGGTGCAGTCTATTCTGCTGCCGATACGGTTGTTATCACGGCACTTCAGGAGAATAAAAAACCTGTTGCTTTTGCCGGAGGTGATTTTGAGGTCAGCGAAGGCGATCCTGCCTCGCTCGACGGCTCGCTGTCGTATGATGACGATAACGATCCGATCACATATCTGTGGACAGCCCCGCCTGAGGTTACCCTTTCTTCGAACACTGTTGCAAAACCAACCTTTACGGCTCCTGCCGTTCACCGCGATTCGATACTCTCATTCATTCTTGTTGTGAACGACGGTAACAAAGACTCGGATCCCGATGAGGTTCTTGTAACAGTTAAGAATATTGACATTCTGAGTACAGAGGCAAAGATAGACAGTGTAATGCTTCCCGGTATGGAATCATTCACTATCGACGATGCGAACAGTGTTGTTAGTCTTAACATGCCGTACGGATACGATGTAAGGGCTTTAGCACCTGAGTTTAAGCTGTCGTATCAGGCTTCTGTAAATCCTGCTTCGGGAAGTGTTCAGGATCTTTCAATGCCTGTTTACTACACCGTAACAGCCGAGGACGGCACCACAGTTCGTACATGGAAGGTTGTTGTCAACTCACCCGTCAGCACTATGCAGCGGGGTATCAGTGCAGGCTGGAACTGGATCTCGCTCAATGTCAGGCCTGCCGATATGGACATAACTTCGATATTCGGAGGAATGACATTTCAGGAGCTTGACTATGTGAAATCAACGGAGTATTCGGCTACTTACTATGCCTCTACAGGTTGGTTTGGTGATCTGGTTTCATTCCCTGAAAACCGCACGGTAAGGATGAAGAAGGGAGCTTCAGGTCAGCTGAGTGTCACGGGAGAGGAGATAAATCCGACAATAACATCCGTATCAATGGTTCCGGGATGGAACAGCATTGCCTATCTGTTAAGGAGTGATGCCGCCCTCAACGACGCCATAGTTACCTCGTCGATACCAGCAGGAAATGTGGTGCTGAAAGGGCTGAACGGTTCATCGGTTTATTTCCCGGGTACAGGATGGAGTGGTGAGATAGATACCCTGAGAATTCTTGAAGGATACAAGATAAATGTTGAAGATGCCGGAGATCTGCTTTACAGTGCCGCAGGTGCTAAGAAAAGCATATCGGTGGCCAGGTACGGAAGGGAGGAGCTTCTTGATCTGTACGGGCTAAACCCCGCAGGATACAGTTACTCTTCAACCCTGATAGCAGAAGTGATGTCGGATAACGGCGACAATATTGTCCGGGCAGGAGATCTGCTCATCGCCATGCATGGCAATGAAGTTTGCGGAGTATCGGAGGCAAGATATGTTGATGCTTCCGGCAAGTATATTTTTGTACTTACATACTACTCCAATGCCGCCGGTGAAGACATCATTTTTAAACTCAAACAGGATACCGGGGACAATGAGTATGTGACCGGTTTCACGGTAAGCTTCAGTCCTGATGAGATCATCGGTCAGGCCGTAACACCGAGGCCGCTGTTCGTCGACGAGGCAACATCAATTGATGAAACGCCGGGAATGACGGATGTGATGATCTGGCCAAATCCTGTTTTTGATGTTTTGAGGATCTCGGCTTCCGGGCCGGTTGAAAGAGTTTCGGTTTTCAATTCCATGGGGGCCAAGGTTGTTGAACTTATACCCAACAGTGAGAAAGTCAGCATACCTGTTCAGGGGCTCGCAGAGGGAATTTACACGGTCCGCATAAAGGTCGGAAATGTTGTTGTGAACCGGAAGATAGTTAAGACATCTAAATAAATCCTGCTATGAAAAAAATTGATAAACATAACATATACAGGGAAGCAAACAGCACTGTTCCATTCAAAGTACTGTTAATGCTTGCGGCATTTATTTTAGCAAGTACGTTGTCCGGCTTTTCTCCGGTAAACGCGCAGGTCCGGCTTCCTTCGATCCCCTCGAACACTCAGCTGTCAAACAGCTACGAGTATGATGCCGAATACATCTACCGTGTCAATCTGAACGGCAGCTGGCTTGAAGACGGTGCTCTCATAGCCTATGTTGACGGTAAGATCAGAGGGGCACAGACTGCTTCCGTAAAGTTTACGCCTACTAATACCATGGTGTTCAAGATCCGTCTGTTCAGTAACTCTGCCTCGGGCGAGGTCATTACCTTCAGGTATTACGACGTGAATAACAACAAGATCTATGACATCACCGAAACGCAGACTTTTGTGGCCGATCATGTTCCGGATTACAGCAATCCAGACATCCTCAATGCCTATTGCGGTCCTGTGGGAAAAGCGGGAACACTTGTTCCTGCCGATAATGCAGCAGATCTGGATAATGCGTTCAGCCTTTACTGGCAGCCTGCAGAAAATGCCATCAGTTACAGTGTGTACATCTGGAAAGACGGGGATGCTGTGCCGGCTACAGCTTACCGAAAAAACATCTACGGTACATCAACCTATGTGAACGCCCTGGAGTACGGAAGTACTTACCGGTGGTATGTGAAATCGTTCAATCAGTGCGGATACGACTCAACGGATGTGCAGATGTTTACCGTTCGTAACCTGCCCGACCTTGTCATAACTTCAGTAACGGCAAATGACAGTGTGTTGACAACTGATCCGTTTGATGTTGAATTTACCATTAAGAATCAGGGAGCGGGCTCAACCCGTTCGGGCAGGTCGTGGTATAACACGGTTTATATCTCTGCCGATGACAAGCTATCATCCGATGATATGATGATCGGGAGGATCGTATGTAATTACACCTTGAAGAGTGACAGTTCGTACACTCAGAAAATAACAGTGAGTGTGCCTGCCGGTAATGCCGGAGATTACTACCTCCTGGTAAAGGTTGATAACTACAACAACATTCCAGAGACCGATAACGATAACAACGTGAGCACACAGCAACAAAAGCTTGTTGTTACTGCTAAGCCAATGCCCGATATGCTTGTGCAGAATGTAATGACCGATCATACAACTTATGATCCGGGCGATACTATCGTTGTGAGCTGGGATGTGAAGAATACAGGCGGTGCTGATGCTGTGGGAGGATGGACTGAGAAGGTATCACTCATCTCGCTTTCAGGCCTCAGGGTTAACCTGACAGGTTCTCCCGGGTTCTCCGGTGTCCTGAAACAGGACAGCACAAGGCAAAGGAGTTTTTCGTTTGTTGTTCCAGAAATACTTAACTTTTCAGGAGAGGCATACATCGAAGTAAACCTTTACCCGTCATCACAACTTATCGAGGAGCCGGGCAGTACAGACAACAACAAAGCGAGTACTCCTAACCGGATCCTTTTCAATGAGAAGATCTACCTTACCGTTCCCGTAACCGATATCAAAGAGGATTATTCAGGAACAGTCCGCTGCTACGTATCTCGCAGCGGTAACACAGTGAATGATCTGAGTCTTACGCTGACAGCTTCTCAGGCAGGACAGCTTGACCTGCCGTCATCGGTAACCATACCTGCCCGCAGCGCATCAGGCATATTTGATCTTGGTGTTATCGATAATTCAGAACTTGACGGGTCAAGGACGGTCACACTGACCGCTTCGGCAGCCGGTTTTGATCCCTTGTCGAAAGAGATCACTATACTTGACGATGAGGTACCATCACTTTCTGTAACCTTACTTCCTGATACATTGCATGAAGGGGATACGGTAACAGTTGACATATCACGGGATCTCACAATACCTGATCCAACCGTGGTTTACCTTGCCACCGACAGATCATCACAATGGTCGTTCCCGGTGTCAGTCACGATACCCGGCAATGAGAATTCGGTTACCGCAAAGATCGTTGTTACGGATGACATTTCACCCGAGATCGATCAGCGCGTTAAGCTAATGGCAAGTTCCAAAGGACTGGTAACTGCTGAGGCTTTTACGGTGATCACTGATGATGATATACCGGTGATAGAGCTGGAGATAGCCAACGATACAGTTTCTGAAGGAGCCGGGCCTTACGCAACCTGGGGCATAATCCGCAGAACTGGTTCCGGAGAGGGAACACTCAGGATCAACATTTCGGTTGATGTGCCGAATGCGGTATATTTTCCGACGTCTATCACTCTTTCTCCAAATGAGATGTCGAAGAAGATCAATATCGGGGTTATCGACAATGCCCTTGTTGACGGCTTCAGAGACATCAAAGTATCAGCAGCGGTTTACATTTCCTCATGCGGTTGCAGTGCCCCTGCCGCAAGCGGAGGCGTTGTAAGCAAAACGATGACCATAATCGACAACGACGGTCCTGCTTTCACCCTTACTGTTGATCAGGCCTCGTTCAAAGAGGGGCTTGACAAAGCAGGAACATTGTCGGTATTCAGGAATACTGCTGCCGGTTCCGATCTTGAGGTTTCACTTTCGGTGAACGATACCAGCGAAATGTGGCTCCCTGCAACGGTAACTATTCCTGCGGGAGAAACAACATTGCGTGTACCCGTTAAGACCAAGGACGACGGAGTTGAGGATGGGAACCAGATGGTAGCCATCAAGGCTGAAGCACCGGGTTTTTCTCCCGGGATTGTGTATGCCTATGTTACCGATATTAACAAAGCAGACCTTGAGCTTACCGACATTGAGCTGAGTGAAGATTCTGTAATTGCAGGAGGGTTCCTGCGGGTACAGTCCAATGTGATGAACAATGGTTTCGGAACGGCTCCGTCCGGCATTGCAGTTAAATTCTACCTGTCGGAGAATGATGTGCTCGAAGAAAGTGATTCGCTGATCTTTGAAGCTGCATTGCCTGATCCGATACCTTCGGGTTCAACGGTCCCGTTCATTGAGATACTTCCCATACCTGATTACACAGGAACTTACAAGGTTCTTGCAAAGGTAAATCCTGAGTTTAAGGTGTCAGAACTTGTTTATGAAAACAACAATGCTTCTTCGGGAGACCTTACGATCCTTCCGTCTTACTCGGCAACTGCCTCAACGGATACCGAAATACTTAAAAAAGCAGGGCCGGTGGATATCAGTGGAAAGGCTGTAATGTATGACGGTTCGCCTGCTGCAAATGCCGACGTTGATGTGTATGTTATCTCAGAAAACCTGCGCAGGGTTATAAATGTTACAACCGATGCTACAGGTGATTACAGCACAACATTTGAACCGTTCGATTACGAAACGGGACATTACATTATCGGGGCATGTTATCCCGGCCAGGGACTTACCGATGAGCAGGATGCTTTTGACATAATGGGAATGGAACGCGTTTCGAAAGACTATTTTGTCTGGAACATCAAACGCAGTATTCCCGATACGGGAGTCATTGCAATTCGTAACAGGAGCAATATTCCGCTTACAAATGTTACTCTCGGGTCTGATGAATTTCCTGAAGGTTGTGAGCTCAAGATAGATACCATTGCAACTCTTGCAGGCGGGGCTACTGCCGAACTGCACTATGTGGTTACAGGGACAAAGGTAACACCGGGTGTGAACTACATTCAGTTCCCGCTTAAAGCGACATCGGATGAAGATGTGTCGTTTGAATTTGACGGATACTACTTCTGTCAGGCTCTTCAGGGACATCTTGAGAGCTATCCCTCAAGTATCAACACTACCATGACAAAAGGTAAGACGAGATACCTTGAGTTGAGGATAAACAACAACGGTATAGGCGAAACAGGTAAAGTAGCCGTAGAGTTGCCTGATGTTGATTTCATGTCGCTTGTTTCTCCCGATACCATTGATAACATTCTGCCGGGTGACACCACAGTGATCACACTGATGCTGCTTCCCGGCGAGGATGCACCTCTGAACCTGCCGTTCAAAGGTAACATGGCTCTGCATGTATCCAACGGAGACGACCTTTCAGTTCCTTATATCATCGAAGCTGTTTCTGAGGACAAAGGAAACCTGAAGGTGGATGTTGTGGATGTTTACACATACAACACCGACAGTGCTCCGCATGTTTCGGGTGCGCATGTGGTATTGCGTCATCCGTATTCGGGTAAGATAATAGGAGACGGTTTCACCGATTCAACAGGAGTGTTCACTGTCGACAGCATTCCTGAAGGTAATTACATCTTAACCGTTGAAGCCGATAAACATGAAGGCTACAGAAATCCGATCGTGATCGATCCGGGAAGGACATTGAATAAGTCGGTTTTCCTCGACTTCCAGGCAATCACATATACCTGGGATGTGATCGAAACCGATATTGAGGATGAGTATCAGATAGATCTGATAATGAAGTTCGAGACCAATGTTCCCGCGCCTGTGGTTGTAATGGAGATGCCCAAAGTAATGCCTCAGCTTCAGGGAGATGAAACGTATACTTTCATGGTTACTCTTACTAACAAAGGGCTGATCACAGCTGAGGATACTGAGTTGAAATTTCCAGATAACGATCCTGAATATGAATGGATCTTTAACTTCCCGAAAATAGATATTCTTGCACAACAGGCAGTTCAGGTTCCTGTGACAATGCGGCGCAAAGATGCCTCTTCGGCTCAACCGGAAAAGAATGGTAGCAATGATAAATTGAAATCTGCATCAAGCATTACTTCAGACGGAAATTGTTCTGATTATGCAGTTACAATTTATGGATTTGAGTGTGGTGCAGATCATAAATGGCACAGGGCAGGAGTTATCTTTTCTTTTTCAGGAAGATATTGTCCGGGAGACGGCGGTGGAGGTGACGGCTGGGGAGGCTGCTGCGGTGGCGGCGGTATCGGGCCAGCGATAGGAGATACTGGTGGTGATTACGAAGTTTACTCAACCGAACCATCTGTCACAGCTTCTACAGAAGACTGTGATCCTTGTAAGATCAAAGGATTACTTTCTATAATCGGATGTCTTGGAGATTTGCTGTCAGGTCCTGTAGGAGCAGCTCTTAGCGTTGCAGGTTGTGCTTCCGGTGCTATGGATGGTATTAGTGCTTCCGATGTTGCAGGATGTGTACCTTATCTGGGATGTGTATTAGGTGTTATCGGTACTATTGAGGTTTGTTTAGGTTCAGGAGGCGCAGGTGGAGGTGGAGCCGGTGGCGGTGGAGGACCTCCGGGCTCTGGCGGAGTTGCGAGAGAGTTTCCGTTTAAGAGTGCAATGGTGACACAGGAAGACACAAGTTACTACAGTAAGCTGTCTCCAATTATGGTGCAGGCTATTAAAGATCTGAAATATGTGGCTAAAAACGACACCCTGGCACGTGAAGAAATGGCCGAATATTTTGGCACTTTTGAATGGGGAACTAAAGAGAGTTTCTTTGACTTCTTCGATGAAACCATCCAGATATTCAGAGACAGATCGACTTTCAGCCCGGCAAAAACAGATTCCATTAAGTTACATATGTATGGAACAGATATCTCGAATGAAGAGATAGATTATGTTGTGAACAGATGGAACAGAACAATGGAAGCGTGGGGTAAAGGTATATACTCACCGACATCTGAATATCCTGATATTATTGATAAAACAATAATTGATGCGAAAAGGGCAGGAATGGATGCTATCACCTTGTATGCCCTGAATCGAGGATATGAATCGGTTGGTGATATGCAGATGAAAGCAATGGAAACGATGAAAGAGGCGTCAGAAGGCGGAGGTTCATCAGTCTGTGCGTCTGTTACCATTAAGATCTCACAAAAGCTTGTGATGACACGTGAAGCATTCGAAGGAACTCTGACCATTTACAACGGCCATGATTCAATACCAATGCGGAATATCAAGCTTAACCTTGAGGTGAGGAATTCGGAAGGAGCTATCAGTAATGACCTGTTCCAGATCGAGACAAAAGCTTTGGATATTCTTACCGGAATAGACAGTACCGGTGTTCTTGATGCAGGAAAGAAAGGTAGTGCTACCATTCTGTTCATACCTGAGAAAGGAGCTGCCCCGACGGTTCCTGAAAGTTATTCTTTCGGTGGTTCATTCTCTTATCTCGATCCGTTCACCAATCTGGTTGTTACAAAGCAACTGATGCCGGTAACTCTTGAAGTTGATCCGTCGCCTGATCTGTTCCTGCATTACTTCATGCAGCGCGACATTCTCGGTGATGATGCACTGACGGAAAATGTTGTAGAACCTGTTGTTCCTGCTGAACTTGCAGTGATGATAGAGAACAACGGTTATGGCGAAGCCAGAAAAGTCAGGATAGAATCGGCACAGCCCGAGATAGTTGATAACAAAAAAGGACTTGCCATTCACTTTGCACTTATAGGTTCTAACCTTAACGGACAGCCGCGTCAGCTTGGATTGACGAATATCGATTTCGGCAACATTGCACCTAAGTCAACTGCCATAGGTCAGTGGTGGTTCACAAGCGATCTGCTTGGTCACTTTGTGGATTACAAGACTGAGGTAACACATCTCGACAGCCGGGGAAATCCTGACCTGAGCTTAGTCAGCGGAGCCAAGCTGCACGAGTTGATAAGGAGTATTAAAGTGTACGGAGCCAACGATGACGGTATCAATGACTTCCTTGTAAATGAGGTTCAGGACATCAAAGAGCAGCCTGATGCCATCTACCTGTCTCAGGGCAGCGTTGTTTACGATGTGTTTGGTGCCGAGGCCGCTGCGTTTGACGGTAACATCAGGTACCCCGATTACACTAACACTCTTAAAGTGGTTAACAAGTTAAGGGGCTGGAACTATGTAGTGCTGGACGATCCGGGCAACGGCAGATACGAGATAGCAAGCATTACACGCAACAGTGACGGGCAGGTCATTCCTCCCGACAATGCGTGGCTTACATTCGTTACTCTGCCCGACGGCAAAGAGCCGATTTACGAGAACAAGTTCCATTTTGTTGACGATCTGCAGGAAGTTGGTGATCATGAGTATACCGTTGTATGGAAGCTGAAGGATGACAATCCTGTTTATGTAGTTTCCATCGACGGAGCACCCAAGAATTTTGTAACACAACAGGTGAGCAACATTACGGTTAAATTCAACTGTAAGATCGATCCTGCTACATTCACCTGGGAAGATATGACACTGAGACTGCAGGGCGGTGATGATATCATGAGTTCAGCTGTAGTAATAACTAAGATCGATGACTTTACATATGATCTCGATCTGTCTGCCCTTACCACTGGAAACGGCTACTACGTACTTACTGTTGAAACAGCCGAGATATCCGATATGGGCGGCAACAAAGGTAAGTATGGCGAACATGTGGGATGGACACAGTTCCTGACAGTTCCTGCCGTTGATGATTTCATTGGTGTGGCAGACGACACATTGATAACATCATCGTTCGATTATGTTATGGTCCATTTCAACATGCCTGTTGATGAATATACCGTTGTTCCTGAAAGATTCACTCTTAAACACAATGGAACGGTTGTCAGCAGTTCGTTGACAGTTACTAAAATGGATGTAGAGTCGCAGTTGTTCAAAGTATCCGGAATAGGTGCTTCGATGGCTGAGGACGGTGAATATACTCTGGTTGTTGACATGCCGGGTATTGCCAACCTCGACGGAGAGAAAGGCCTGACAGAGCAGACTGTGACCTGGACAATGGATACTACGCCGCCATCGGTTGTTTCATTCACCCCTGACAGCAAGGGCGGTTACGATGGCCATCACTACTCCGGCATTGCCATAGAATTCAGTGAGCCTGTATCAGGCGTTGACATCAGTTCTATCGATCTGTGGAAAGACGGAATGCAGCAGCCTATGTCACAGGTACACTTTGACTCTATCGGCAATAACATATGGTACCTGACACAATTCAGGCTTCTTACTTACTATGAGGGCAGTTACTCCCTGAAAGTGAATATGGAGAATGTGGTTGACAAGGCAGGTCACAGAGGTTCGGGAGTTGAGGAGTTCAACTGGGTTGTCGACAGGTCAGTACCTGTTGAAGCTGCTGGTCTGAGGATCACTCCTGACCTTGGCTATTCCAATACTGATAACATTACCTCGGTTACATCATTCGATGTGGTGATGGATGTTGCGGATGACAATGTCAAGGTAGAAGTTTACAGGAACGATTTCGGAACACTTACCCTGCTTGGAGCATTAGACAAAGTTCAGTCTGGTGAAGTGTCTGTTCCCGTAACCATTACGTCTCCGGGTAACTTTGTTATCGAAGTTCATATTGTGAACTCAGAAGGTAATTACAGTACTGCTCAGATCGATGCATTTGTCGATCAGACAGCCTTTGATGCCGTATGGCAGGATCTTTCAGGTACATATCCTGATCATCCTTCAGACATTGAGTTCACAGTTTCCGAAAAACTGATGGAGGGAACTCCTGATGTTTCTCTGCTGAAACTTGTTCACAACGGCAACGAAGAGGTTCTCCCGGGCAGTGTAACAATTCAGAAGGTATCCGATCTTGTTTACAAAGTTACCGGACTGGATGGCATGACAAGCGAATCGGGTGATTACACATTGTCGCTCGACCTCACAGGCCTGCACAAGTACAGCAGCGGACTTTCGGGTACACACACTGTTTCGGTAACATGGACCATCGACAAGGATAATTCTGCTCCGGTTGCCAAGGCTGGCAGCAGCTTCTACGTGGAATCAGGTAAGCAGTATTCACTTGATGCTTCAGGTTCAACTGATCCCGACGGCGATGACCTGACCTATCACTGGTTTCCGCCTGACGGAATTACACTTGATGATGAGTATAGCATGAGCCCGGTATTCACGGCACCGGTCATCAACAAGGATACTGTTCTGACCTTTGTTTTGCTGGTAAGCGATGGAAAAGCAACAGCAACGGCCAAGGTTAACATTTTCTACTCAATCTCCACAAATACGGAACTTGAGATAGCAGAGGATAACCTTGTGATATACCCGAATCCGTGTACAACATTCTTCACGGCTTATTTCGGCAACAACAAAGTGAAGTCGATAAAACTTGTGGATATGTCGGGTGCTGTACTGATCAGCAGAGAGTGGAACGGTGATGAGACACAGACCATCAGGATCGGAAGCCTGCGTAAAGGGATTTACGTTGTGCAGATAGAAACTGATGAGAAAGTGATCAACAGAAAATTGTTGGTTAAGTAAGAATCACTTTAAACATACATGTGTAACGAGGGTATGGCTAATAACCATGCCCTCGCTTATTAATGTTAAGGAATTTACAGGTTATTCATAAACTCATGGATATTCTCATTAGTGCTCAGGCCGAGCTTTGTTCGCAGAATATGTCGTGTGGTTTTAACGCTGTCGGGCGAGATGTTGAGCAGTGAAGCAGCCTCTTTAATGTTAAAGTTAAGTTTTATCAATGCGCCGAGTTTAAGCTCCGAAGGGGTTATTTTGTTATTGATATTTAAAAGTTTTGAATAAAAATCAGGGTTCACTTCCTCAAAATAATGTTTGAAAGTATCCCAGTCCTCTTCTGAATTAATACTGTTCTTCAGTTGCCGTGTTATCTTTTGCAACATCTGTTTTGAGTCCTCCTTGATGCATTTCAGTTCTTTCAGTGATCCTAACATCTCATCGAGGATATTGTTCTTCTGCATCATCATCAGTGCCTGTGAGGTAAGCTGACGGCTTTTGTATTGGACGTCTTTTTCAAGTTTTTCTTTTTCAGCTTTCAGTAACTCTCTTCTTAACCGTGCTTTTTTCCTTTTCTGGATGAATATCAATATGATAAGTATCATAACCAATACAAGCAGTACCATACCGATGAAAAGAAGTTTCTTTATTTTCCTGTCTGCTTCGCGCTGAATATTTAGTTCTTTTATTTTCAACAGGTTCTTTTCATTCTCGAACTTTGCTTCAAGATTGGCTATTGTAACCCGGGCGTTGGCAACATTTATGGAGTCTTTTATCTCATTGTATTTTTCAAAATACTCCATTGCTTTCGGGTAGTTATTTCTTTTTTTGTAAAGGTTGAACAGTTCTTCGTAGCTGTCCATCTGTTCTGTCAGATCATTGCTTTCCTTCGCCTGTTTTAGTGCAAGTGTAAGGTGTTTCTCTGCATTTTTGTAATCTCCGATCTGTGTATACACTTTACCTTTATTGCTGTTTACTTTTGTTTTAAGAGCATCGATAACCCCTTTCGACGAGGCAAGTGCCTTATCGTAATAGTGGAATGCAGAGTCGTAATTTTTGATGTTATATGCATAAACATTACCGAGGTTGAGATAGGCTCTTGCAGTTCCTTTTATCTCTTTGTTTTTGTTGTACTCTTTTATCGATCTCTGATAATAGGCGATAGCACTGTCATTATTGTTCATGTGGTAGTACGATATCCCCATGTTGTTGTATAGTTCGCCGAGATTGCTGAACTCCTTGTATTTTATCATCAGACCGGCGGTTTTTTTCAGATATTTTACTGCATTCTCATAATCCTGCAGCTTATTGTACATTATACCTATGTTGCCGTTGGCTACAATGATGCCGTGTTCGTGGTTTATCGATTTGAACAGATGAAGAGCTTTAAATGCCGATTCTATGGCTTGTTTGTATCTGCCTGTTTCGGCATATATCATCACTAAGTTGATGTATGAGTTGCCGAGGTCCATGGTATCCTTTAACTGTTCCTGTATCTTGATAGCTCTTTTAATGTAATCCTCGCCTTTGTAATACTCACCTTTGAAAAAGCTGTAAACGGTCAGCCAGCTGTATGCCAGTGATTCGTACAAAATACTTTCCTGTTCCTTTGCCTCTTTCAGTAAGGTAGTAGCATAGTAATACGAAGTATCGAGATCATTGTAAATGGTATAAACCAGCAGTCGGTCGATGGTATGCAAACGGTCTTCACCTTTGGCAACTGTTAAACGTTGAAGTAAACTGTCCTTACCGTTTTGTCCCTGAACTGCAAATCCTGAGAGAATGAAAAATATGAGAAATAATATGACGTGATGATGTTTCATATTAAAATGTAAGGTTAGGTATTATCAAATATATACATATTTTACTCTATCAAAGTTACAAATTTTAAGAATTTATTACAATTTACCTTTTTTTTTACTCTTAATGTTGAATATCAATGTTTAAGCATTTTGAGACTTTACCTTTTTTTTTCTTTTTTCTTTAATCACCTTACCAAAACCTTACCTGCTTTTTTTGACATAATGCTGCTTATAGCATTATATTGATTAAAAAATTACCGGTATGCTGATAATCACATATATGAAACCCAATTTAATTATCCATTCCAATGTAATGCTGTCAGGGCATATCAGGGTCATGGATAAGCAGAAACATATTTTGAGGGCAATAGATATTTCAAGTGAAAGCTTTGTTTCGATCAAAACAAAACCTGATTGGCCTAAAGATATTGAAGTAGAAGTTAGTTCAGGGACCAGGACGGTAAGAAAAGAAATTTCATTATAAAAAAATATGATCTGTAACTATTCGAAAATAATATTAACCAACAAATCCTTGAATATGAAAAATGAATTACCAGGACTCAAAGCTGCAATAGCTGTTACATTTATTAATTTTCTGTTTTTAACTTCATTATTTGCCCAGGCTCCCGATCTGATGAGCTATCAGGCAGTGATAAGGGATGCCGGAGGTGATCTTGTACGGAATTCTCAGGTAGGAATGCTAATAAGTATTGTTCAGGGTGCTCCTGACGGTTCGGATGTTTATGTGGAGGAGTACACAGTAACTACCAATGACAACGGGCTGGTTTCACTGGCGATCGGTTCCGGCTCGGATGACAGTCCTACAAGTGTCGAAACATTAAAAAGCTCGGAGGCAGTAGAGGTAACTTTTGTAAGTGGCGGAGACTTCTCATCTATCGACTGGTCAGACGGGCCATACTTTATAAAAGTTGAAACCGACCCAACCGGAGGTACTAACTACACTATCACCGGTACAAGTCAGCTGTTAAGCGTTCCTTATGCAAAATATGCCGATAAAGCGTCTAATGTGAAATTTACAGACGGGGACAATTCGGATGATGCTGTTTATACAAAAGGGGATGTCGGGGTAGGTACAACATCTCCGCTCGGCAGGCTTGATGTAGCAACATCAGGATGGTCAAATCCTTTTGTTGTTTCTAACAGCACCTATGGTCATACAAATATTATACAAGCAGGAGATGGGCTGTTATTTCGTAATATACATGCAACAGGAGATACTGTTGCTTATGGTTTCAGAAACAGCAGCGATATCCACATTATGGATATTTTATCAAATGGAAATGTGGGAATAGGCACTTCGAAACCTCAGGCGCCTTTGCATATTAATACAAGATCAATACCTGCTCTTATTATAAGCTCATCAATTACAAATGATCCTGCAAGACCGGGAATACAGTTTACGAACAATACCTCACATTTTATTTCAGGTGATGACCTGTCTGACGAACTGTTCGGCTTCTATTCCATCTGGGCAAACAAAAGAACTTATGATGCCAAACTGAGGGTATATGGAAAAACGGCCGGCAGCTGGGGGACATATATTGAACTCACTCATGACGGAACTAATGGAAGAATAAGTACTGATGTTGGTGATATTAACTTGATGCCTCAAGGCGATATAAATGCAAATGACAATAAAATAACGAACCTGGCAGCTCCGGTTAGCGCAAAGGATGCGGCTACGAAAGAATATGTGGATGAAATAAAAGAGTTAATATATGAAGACCTTTTAAATGTGGGGTTAAATGGTATTGTAGAAGATATTGATGGGAATAAATATCCTACTATTCGAATCGGAAATCAAATTTGGATGGCAAAAGACCTTGAGGTTACGCATTATCCCAATGGCGATCCTGTTCCTAATGTTATTTACAATGATGACTGGAATTCATTGGGGGATAACGATTATGAAGATGCATATTGCTTTTATAATAACTATAATAACATTGATTATGGTGCTTTATATACTTATGCTGCTGCAATTGGAGATAACTGGGTTCGAGATAATAAGGATGGGCAAGGTATTTGTCCTGATGGTTGGCATCTTCCTACTAATGATGATTGGTCAAGTCTGGTAAATTATCTTGGAGGTTCAGACGGAGCCAGTGGTAAAATGAAAGAAATGGGCACAATACACTGGATAAGTCCTAATGAAGGTGCTGATAACAGTTCAGGCTATACAGCTCTGCCGGATGGTAGCCGTAAGTATGATGGTGTTTTCTCATTATTGGGCGAATTTTACTTTGTGTGGAGTGCAACTAATTATGATAGTAACAATGCTTACTTCTGTTCATTGAATTACAATAATGATAACTTTTTTTTAAAAAGAAATTATAAGTCGTATGGGCATTCTGTCCGATGCATAAAGGATTGACCAATAGTTTAAAAAAATAATAATGATGAAAAATCAAATAATAATTTTATTAGTATTGCTTTGGGGAGCATTGACAGGCGTTAATGCACAGGAAGCGGTAGCTACATCCGGCAAAACAGTTTCTTCAACTGCCGGATCGGTGAGTTACTCGGTGGGACAAGTGGTTTATACCACCATTGCCGGAGATAATGGTTCTGTAAACCAGGGCGTGCAGCAGCCTTACGAGATATTTGTTGTAACTGCGATACCGGACGCATCAGGCATCGACCTGAAATTGTCGGCATATCCAAATCCGGTAAAGGACCACCTTACTTTAAAGATCTCCGGATACGAAAGCGATAATCTTTATTACCGTCTTTTCGATATGAACGGAAAGCTTTTAAAGATGAAAAAAGTAACAGATCCACAAATGCAGATCATCATGCAGGACCTGAAGCCTGCTGTGTATTTCTTAAAAATAGTCGATAAGAACAGAGAGATCAAAGTATTTAAGATCATAAAAAGATAGGGGAAATAAATCATGAAAGAAATATTGAAGTTAATAATAACACTGCTTTTTACTTTTGTTTTTGGACTCTTAACTCTTTTTGCTCAGGCGCCTGATCTGATGAGCTATCAGGCAGTGATAAGGGATGCCGGAGGTGATCTTGTACGGAATTCTCAGGTAGGAATGCTAATAAGTATTGTTCAGGGTGCTCCTGACGGTTCGGATGTTTATGTGGAGGAGTACACAGTAACTACCAATGACAACGGGCTGGTTTCACTGGCGATCGGTTCCGGCTCGGATGACAGCCCCACAAGTATTGAATCATTAAAAAGCTCGGAGGCAGTAAAAGTAACTGTTGTAAGTGGCGGAGACTTCTCTTCTATCGACTGGTCAGACGGGCCTTATTATATTAAAGTTGAAACCGACCCGACCGGAGGTACTAATTACAGTATCACAGGTACGAGTCAGCTTTTAAGTGTTCCTTATGCAAAATATGCCGATAGCTCGGGTAATGTGAAATTTACCGCCGGGGACAATGTTAATGATGCTGTTTATACAAAAGGGAAAGTAGGCATTGGTACAAATAATCCGTCAGCTGATCTGGAAATATTTAATTCCGCTTCAAATGCAGTAATTAATTTGTATGGTTGGAATGGAGCCAGAAAAGCATGGTTCAGCAGGTTCAGCGACAGACTGCATATCGCCTCAAGTGATATTATACAATTTGGTGTTGGCGGCCCGACGAATACTGATGTTGTGATCAATGAATATGGAAATGTTTCGATCGGAAAACAATCGGGGGAAAGCACAAGCCGGTTAAATATTTATAATTCGATTAAAAGTGATGACCTGACCCTGGGGATAAAAACAACTGTTGATGGATCAGGTGCGGCATTTCATTACGGCTTGTTGAATAGCCTTTCAGGAGATGGATCAGGTACTCAGACCGGGGTTAAGTCATACATCGACAATTCCGGTAATGGAAATCACTATGCAAATTATTCAGAATTGTATGGTTCCGGTTCAGGGATCCATTATGGTGTGTATAATTTTCTGAGAGGTGACGGTACCGGAGCTCAATACGGTATATCAAATGTTATTGCAAATAACGGGAACAACACTCATTTTGGAAATTACTCTTCTTTGTATGGTTCAGGTACAGGTTCTCACTATGGAACATATAATACATTAATGGGAACCGGGGAAGGTTCACAGTACGGATCATATACCCAAATAAGTAATTCAGGGAATGGTGTGCAAATGGGAAATTATTCTGAGTTGACAGGCAATGGCTCGGGTGATCATTACGGACAAAAAAACTATTTGAAAGGTGATGGTACGGGACAACAATATGGAATTTACAATAATATTAACAACTCAGGTAATGCCAGACATTGCGGAGTATTTAATGATGTATGGGGAAGCGGTACCGGAGCGCAATACGGCTCTTATTCTGATCTGTCGGGTACAGGATCGGGAAGCAAATACGGAACTTATAATATTATAAGGAAAACAGCAGGCGGTACTCATTACGCTGTTTACGGCGATGCACAAAAAGCAGGCAGTTATGCCGGTTATTTCAACGGAGATGTAAAAGTCACGAACAAACTTAAAAGTAAAGATTCGGGAGATGCTGACATGAAAGCCTACATATATGGTAGAATCTATGATAAAGGTAACGGGGCGGATGCTGAAATTGTTAATGAAGCTTCATCGGACGGGTTTAGTATGAAAGAGTCTGGTTTGGGGCACTACATTATAGATTTTGATCATGCTGCGACTGATAATTACACTGTAGTAGCTACTTTAAATGGAAAGATAGGCTTTATAAGTGCGTTAACTTATGATTCGTATATTACAATAGATGTTTACAATAAGGATGGTGGGCGGTTTTCAGGGGCTGATGAAGCTTTGTCGTTTTCTTTTGTTGTTTATAAAAAATAAAAAATGAGAAGCAGAATTTTAATTTCAGCAGTAATGCTTTTTGTTATGCTGATAGCAGGTTATACACAGGAAGCAGTAGTTGCATCCGGCAAAACAGTTTCTTCAACTGCCGGATCGGTTAGTTATTCAGTGGGGCAGGTGGTTTATACCACCATTGTCGGAGATAATGGTTCTGTAAACCAGGGTGTGCAGCAGCCTTATGAGATATTTGTTGTAACTGCGATACCGGACGCATCAGGCATCGACCTGAAATTGTCGGCATATCCAAATCCGGTAAAGGACCACCTTACTTTAAAGATCTCCGGATACGAAAGCGATAATCTTTATTACCGTCTTTTCGATATGAACGGAAAGCTTTTAAAGATGAAAAAAGTAACAGATCCGCAAACGCAAATTATCATGCAGGATCTGAAACCTGCTGTGTACTTTTTAAAGATCATCGACAAAAACAAAGAGATTAAAACATTCAAGATCATTAAAAGATAGGAGGAACAAAAAATGAAACGGTCAGTAATAGCAAGAGTATTATTGCTTTTTGCTTTCAGTTTTGCTTTTATAAATCTGAAAGCCCAGTCGCCTGATATGATGAGCTATCAGGCTGTGATAAGAGATGCAACAGGCAATCTCGTAAGAGATAAACAAGTGAGGATCCGAATTTCAATTTTACAGGGAGAAATTGACGGTAACTCTGTTTTTATCGAAGAACATCAGACAACAACAAATGAGAACGGCCTGGTTTCAATTGTGATCGGTTCAGGACAACCCTATTATGCAGGTGCAGAGTTGAAAAGTTCTGCTCCTGATGATGATGCAGTATCAGTATACGGTGAATTTTCTGATATCAGTTGGGATGAAGGCCCGTATTTCATAAAAGTGGAAACTGACCCCGAAGGCGGTACCAATTACACCATAACAGGCGTAAGCCAGTTGTTGAGCGTGCCTTATGCCCTGTATGCCAAAAATGCCTCGAATACTAAATTCAAGGACGGTACAAATGCCGATGATGCAGTTTACACAAAAGGTAATGTCGGTATCGGGACCAATACACCTTTAGGCAGGCTGGATATAAGCACCGGAGGATGGAATCATCCTTTGGTGATTTCTCACCCTACTCTGGGACATACTGATGTAATCCAGGCAAGTGACGGGTTATTGTTCAAAAATTCACATGCCATTAATGATAAGATTGCATACAGTTTTCGCGACAGCAGTGATACACATATTATGGATATTGTATCAAACGGGAATGTGGGAATAGGAACTGAATTGCCTGAGTCACCTTTGCATATCAGTACAGATTCTGTGCCGGCTCTTATTATCCAGTCTAAGACTACCAACAACCCTGACCGTCCCGGAATTCAGTTTAAGAACAATACATCTCATTTCATTTCCGGCGACGGCCTTTCGGATGAGTATTTTGGTTTTTATTCTAATTGGTCGAATACGAGAGAATTCGATGCAAAGCTGCGTGTTTTTGGTAAAGCAGATCAAAGCTGGGGCAAATACCTTGAGATGACACACGACGGCACCAATGGAACTATCAGGACTGATGCCGGGGACATAAAACTGCAGCCTGAAGAAAATATAGATGCTGCTTCAAACAGGATCACGAACGTAGCCACGCCTGTTGATGCGCAAGATGCCGTAACCAAGGAATATGTTGACAACTTACTTCTTGGTTTAGGGTTGTATACATTTAAAGATATCGACGGAAATACTTATAAAGCTGTTAAAATAGGAGATCAGGTTTGGATGGCTGAAAACTTAAGAGTTACTCACTATCCTAATGGAGAAGAAATACTAAATGTTCCGGATTATACAGCTTGGAGTTATCTCCAGAGCAATAATACTGCTGACGCTTATTGTTACAACTATACAGATAAAACCAATAAGTATTATTACGGATTACTATACACTTATGCGGCAGCAATTGCTCATAATTGGGAAAAAGATAATAAAGAAGGACAGGGGATCTGTCCTGATGGTTGGCATCTGCCAACTTATGAAGAGTGGATAACATTAAGAGATTATCTTGGAGGTGCGAATATTGCCGGTGGTAAAATGAAAGCAAATTCTCCATTTTGGGATGCTCCCAACGAGGGTGCAACAAATGAAAGCGGGTTCAGTGCGTTGCCCGGTGGACATCGTAAGGATGACGGGGAATTTTATGGTCTGGGAACAACTGCCGGTTGGTGGAGTAGTACAGAGTATGAATATGACCATTTAGAAGCTTGGGTGTTTGAAGTTTCTACTAACAATACTGATCTTGGCAGAGGAGGAGCCAAAAAATCTATGGGAGTATCTGTACGTTGTGTTAAAGACTAATTTTATGGTTATATTCTTAAGAAAATAGTGACGGGGTGACTGACCGGTAGATGTCAGGAGTCACCCCGTCACTTTTTTTTCTGAATTATGAAAATTGATAATAAAAAAGGGTTGTGATTTTAAACCTAATATTCAATCTTTTAATTATTTTTAAAAGTAATAATTACAAAATCTTTAGAAAAATGAAAATTTCTTTTCAGGTCATAACCCTGCTTTTAGCATTAGCTTATTTTAGTTCTTGTTCACAATCAAATAAAGATCAGTCGTTCACAGAGCATTTTCCTGACGGAATATCACGAACCTGGATCGGCCCCCAATACTGGGCTAACAGATTACAGGACTGGGAACTTAATGACGGCAGACTGGAATGTATAACATCACAGGCTAATCGTAACGTAAACAACTTAACCTGGAGGCTGAAGGATGAGCCGGGTACATTTGTATTTACGGTTAAAACCGGATTGCTGAATGAAGAACTTGCAGATAACGATAAATGCTGGATGGGTATGAGGATAGGAGCAAGGGGCCGTTTTAACGATTACCGCGATGATGCTATATACGGTAGAGGGCTGAATGCAGGAATAACTGCCAAAGGAGATCTTTTCATTGGCTCAATTCCCGTGAAGGAGAACGGCAATGCGAAAGCACTTATCCCGTATGTGAAAAATGGTGTTGAGTTAAAGTATGAGTTGGAAAATAGTGACGGCAAATACCTTTTAAGGTTAAGTGCCTTGGATCCGAAAACGAAAAAGGTACTGGCATCGGTTGAGGAGGAAGATGTTCCTGCACAACATTTATACGGAAGTGTGGCTCTTGTCAGTAATTTCGAGATAAAACGCAGTAACAATGAACTGCCGAGTTCTTGGTTTGACGACTGGCTAATGAAAGGAACAAAACTTGAACATCATCCTGAACGTGAATTCGGGCCTGTTTTGTTTGCTCAGTACACACTGAGCCGAAATATTCTTAAGATGAATGTACAGATGCCTCCGGTTGGTGAAAGTGACGGAAGGGATGTGGAGTTCCAGATAAAAAAGGATGAACACGGCAAATGGATAACTATCCGGAAAGCGGCCATTGATGAGGATTCGAGAACTGCACTTTTCAGAATAGAGAACTGGGATGATACTAAAGATGTTCCTTACAGACTGGCGTATAAGTATAGTGTTGGGAATGATGAAATGAAGAAGTCATGCCTTACCGGTACGATCCGAAAAAATCCTGTAAACAAGGAAGATTTTGTGCTTGCTGCCTTCACAGGCAACAACGATCTGGGATTTCCAAATAAAGATGTTTATGAGTCGATAAAGAAGATCGATCCGGATATGTTGTTCTTCTCAGGTGATCAGATCTACGAAAGGGTGGCAGGATATGGCGTTCAGAGGGCTCCTGTTGAAAAAGCCATGCTCGATTATTTACGTAAATGGTATCTGTACGGTTGGGAATACGGTGATCTTTTCCGTGATCGTCCTTCCATCAGTATTCCCGACGATCATGATGTGTATCACGGAAATATATGGGGATGCGGGGGTAAACATGCTCCTGTTGAGACTCTGGGGCAGGGGTATGGCTCGCAGGATGCAGGAGGTTACAAGATGCCTGCACGGTGGGTAAATATGATCCAGCGAACACAGACTGCCAACCTTCCCGATCCATACGATCCTACTCCTGGGGAGCAGGGGATAGAAGTTTACTACACTGCCCTCAACTATGGAGGAATAAGTTTTGCAATTGTTGAAGACCGTAAGTTCAAGTCGGCTCCTAAACCGTTGTTGCCTGATGCAAAGGTGCAAAATGGTTTTGCCCAAAACCTGAAGTGGGATGCTGTTACGCAGGGCGATGTTCCCGAAGCAAAACTGCTGGGGGACCGTCAGCTCGATTTTCTTGAACACTGGGCTGCCGACTGGTCGCACGGTGCAAAGATGAAGGTACTGCTTTCTGCTACTATTCTCGAAAATGTGGCAACACTGCCGGCAAGCGAACATAGTGATGCAGATGTCCCGAAATTACGTATCATGAAAAAAGGAGAGTATGCCGCAGATGACAAGCCGGTGGCAGATATGGACTCCAACGGATGGCCGCAAACAGGCAGGAACAAAGCAGTGAAAACCATTCGCAAAGGATACGCTTTTCACATTGCCG
>JAOZOF010000163.1:6857-8013 GCA_029933425.1 Marinilabiliaceae bacterium | reverse complement strand
AAAAAATAAGAATATGGGATTTAGAAGTTTAATAGTTTATAAAAAAGCATTTGCTTTAGCTATGGAAATCTTTCATTTGACAAAAAGATTTCCGGTAGAAGAAAAGTATTCTTTAACTGATCAGATAAGAAGGGCTTCACGTTCTGTTTGTTCAAATATTGGAGAAGCATATCGAAAAAGGCAATATCCCAAACATTATTCGAGTAAGTTAAGTGATTCTGATTCAGAAAATACAGAAACACAGGTTTGGTTAGATTTTTCACTTGCTTGCGAATACATAACTAAAGATGAATATGATGATCTTATTTTCAAATCTGAAGAGGTAGGGAAATTAATATATTACATGATAGAAAACCCGGAGAAGTTCAGATAGAGTATGACAAAACACAGGGAGCAGCATGCAGCAGGAAGACTGAAAACTGAGAGCCGGAAACTGCCGACTGAAGACTGACAACTGGAGACTTTTTACTATATTTGCGAGATTAAAAGATCTTGGAGTTAAAATTTAAAAATTTGTTATCAAAACAAGGGTTTTTATCACAAAACTTAAGTAGAAACAATTTAAAACAAACATATATTATTTTCAAGTTATGCAGTTAGAAGGAAATCCAAAAGCTTTTCTCCGTAAGGAGGCACAGGAGTTTATTGATTTGTACAGGTCGTTGGGAGAACGTGCAGAGGTACTGCTTCCTAATTTCATCTTCGATAACCTTAAGTCATTTGTACGACTTTGTTACGAAGAGCCGGATGATCCGGCACGTCAGCAGGCTGAGATACAAAAATATCTCCTGAAGTTCAGGGAAGAGATACCGGGATATGTAGATGTCTCATTAATGCTCTATCCGCACGATGTATCAAAAGCATTTGTCTACACATCATTAAAACAGGATTTCAACAAACGTCTAACTGAATTTATTGATAACGATATAGTTGACGAAGAAGAAAAAACATGGCTCTCTAACATAAAGAATGTTCATGATTTTTCGGTAGGAACACCTCCGGTAACGGACGAGACTATAAATTTCCTCTCCAAAATTGTTATGGGCGACTCCCTGAGTGACCTGCGACGATTCCGTGATGTAATAGGTGTTATTGGTGACATTGACGAGGCACACTGGAATTACCTGATGGACACTCTTGAGCAGATGGTGAACCA
>JAOZOF010000163.1:4595-6757 GCA_029933425.1 Marinilabiliaceae bacterium | reverse complement strand
CAAAAGATCAAAAAGTATTTTTACTCGAACAATCCTAATTTACGTATCGCGACCATTCTTGAGGGTGGCGGCAGAAATCAAATCCGCACATACGGAGAATATCTGTTACAACGTAAAATAAAGCCTCTTAAAGAGTCCATCATTAGCAGGTGCCAGACTATTATCAATTTCATACCCGATAATTACAAGCGTACTCTGCACAACCATTTCCATAAGAACTTCGGGATAAATCTTTTTCTCGAAAGATATCAGAAGTATATTACCAAGGTTGACAATGAATCGGACAACAAGGGACGCTTCCGCAACATCCTGATCGATCTTGGAGTTTACAAAGATTACGAACGACTGAACGATGCCGACAAAGAGATAATCAAAGGATTCATCAGCGACCTCGGAAACCTTGAGAAAACCTCAATCTCCGACGATGTACAGATGATAGTTCGTGACCTGCTGTTTTTCAAAGACAGCATTCCCAAACCGTACATAATCTACAATAAGGTTCTGGCATGGGAATACACAGACCTTTTTGCCGAAGATAAATTTTATATCAATCCTTTCGACATTGAGATCGAGAATCTCGACAATCAGAGGATAGACTACGAGCGCATCTTAACGAAACTTTCGAGGATAAAGAACACTTTACAGCTGTTCGATGCAAGTGGAAATCTCTGGGATCGTTTTTGCGAGAATGTGACCATCATCATCAACGACCCGTCGAACCCGACAGGTTATTCAGATTTCAACGACCAACACCTGCTCGAATTCCTGAAGTTCATCAACAACAGTAAGATCACTCTGTTGCTTGACGAGGCATACAATGACAGTGTGAAGATCGAGGATGCCGATTTCCCGAAATGGAGATCGATAAGCCGTTACGTGCTTAACAACGACAATGTTTATTCAAAGATCCGTGTTGTTTCATCACTTTCGACTACGAAGAACCTTGCAGGCTCAGGTGACCGTTTAGGAGCTTTAGTGGCCACATCGGCAATGCAAAAAGTGATAGATTATGCCAAAGAGCGCAATCCGTCGATCCGTGGTAACAGTTGTTCGATGTACTTCCTGAACACGGTCCTCGACACCGGAATACTTTCAAAATCGCTTAAGCACAGGATGGAGTCCGAGCTTCCGAAAAATGCATCAAGAAGCAAGATCAAAAAGCATATTGAGCAGTTCATCGAACTTCAACTCACCGGCAAAGGTGAAAGCAAGTCGAAGACCGCATACACCATTCAGCATTTTGAAGGAAGTCCGCTTCATCTCTTCCTGCTCGATGAGCTTGTCAAGCTGTCGAAGCTTGATGTTCTGGGTCTGCCCGATGATTTTAAATATAAGGACGTTCCGTTCTTCCTCTACTACTCGAAGGAGTTGGTAACGGGATTGAACAGTTTCCGCATAAACAAGAATTTTAGGAAAGAGTCGAACAAAAGACTTGCCACAGCCAAAACCATTGCCGAGCAGGTTATCGAAGAGCTTGAGATGAATGATGTTTCCATCATCCAAAGTGACGGCTCATATCTGTTCAACCTCTTTTTCGAGGACTTCAGCTCATTTAATGAACTTGAAGAGTATGCAAAACGTGTTGCACGGGAAAAAGGCATCTCTGCCCTTCCGTACAAAACAGGTGTTGTCCGTTTTTCTCTCGGAGGGTTCATCTCAAGCAAAAGCGGTGCCTACGGCATCTTTGAAAAAGAGATACACACTGCTCTGTCAATTTTCCTTTCGTACTACAAGCAGTACAAAGATGCTTTAAAAACTGTAAGCGGTGAAGGGATTGAACCGGAAGCCGTTCTGGATGACATGTTCAAAACAGGATCAGACACTGAATACATACAGCTTATTCTGAAAGATTACGATGAAGTAAAGGATATTAAGAAAGAGGTAAACCAGTCGCTCAAGATCAATGAGAACAGGTCGCTTTACCATGCATCGCCCCAGGTGAGCGGTGTATCTATCACTTCAATTGGCGATTCCCTTAATTCAGTAATTGAGTTCCAGGGTAATGTAGGTGATTGCCGCGATGTAACCGAATTTGTGGGTAGTCTTGCTTTTACAAAGATCTACGAGAACCTGCTGCCTCAGATCTACAAAAACATACCTCAGATAAAAAATCTGAACTTTAACATTGTTGCTTCGCGATACAGCAAGGCCACGATACTGAA
>JAOZOF010000163.1:0-4495 GCA_029933425.1 Marinilabiliaceae bacterium | reverse complement strand
TCAAGAAGTCTGGGTATCATCATCAATTCGACGAAAAGCAGGGTATTGAGCAGTAAACGTCCCGTTTACGAGAAGATACTTTACTTGTACCTACTTAAGAATGATGATTCGTTCAACAGACATGTGATCGACAAACTCGAATATCTTCAGAATAAGATCGACAATACGAAAGACGATGAGTTGAAAATATTCACCGAGAATCTTCTCACCGAGATATTGCCGAGAGAGATCAATGACATTCTTGATTATATCTTCCGCAAAAAAGACATTAAAGTCTCGGAAGAAGACCTGCATAAGGTTACGCTGAAGGTGGTGAATTTCATCATCAACATTCAGGACCTTACCAAGGGTACTAATTACTATCAAAGGTACACCCATGCGTTGGTCAAGTTCGTGGAAACACATTTCCGCCGTCAGAATTCCGACATAAATGAAATGATACAGCACGGCATCACCCTCTATCGTAATTTCGAGATGAGTGATAAAACACTTGAAACATACAGAGAGGGTGCCCTGAAGTGGATAAATGAGTTAATGACCAAATGCGGTATTGTTTCTGTTGAACAACCTGTTCAGCTTCACACCCGCATATCAACCGATGCGAAGAAAAGGGAATACCCCTTCCACAAGGTCAACCGTGATGACAATGAGCAGATGTACCTGCTCGACATGAACAGGAGCAAATCGAAGAATGATTACATCAAGATGATCAATCCGAGGCCGTCTGCCGATTTCTTCCAGCGGCGCCTTGCAAGGTTCGTGGCCAACATGGACCCGGATGATTACCGTTGTAAGATATACCAGCACGGGATAGTGAAGGAACTACTTGTGTTCCAGAAAGGATACATTAAGTACATGACTGATAATTTCAGGCTGATGCAGTACAAAGATGTGTCACTACAGGAAGCCAAAAAGTTCATGCCCGATGTGATCATGTTCTACGGAGCACCGGAAAAAGTGATATCCTTCCCTCCTGTCGGATATTTTGACATCAAAGGGCCTAATGGCAACATCAAGACCATTGTCACGCCTTTGAAGAAAGAGGTAGACTATTTCGGAGACATCAAGAAACCCCGCCTGACAGTAGTTAACGAGAAGGTGAAAGAAATGGGAGGTATTCCCAAGCACGGTTCACTTTTCGCTGTGGAACTTGAGGACGGAAGCATATTCGTCATCGAGATAGATGGTGACAGCGGCGTAGGCAAATCAGAGATGATAGCAGCCCTTATCCTAAAATGGCTGCGACAAAACCTTCCGGGAGTACGATCCGTTAAGCTTATCGCAGGCGACATGTTCCATGTGTTCCGTGACAAAGAGGGTAATCTGTACGGTTTCGGTACCGAAGTAGGTGATTTCTCAAGAGTAACCGATTTTGATCCTGATTTCATCAAGTATTACAAGTACCTGTTCGAGACTAGTGCCGACAGTAACGTGTATGACCTGAATTCAAGAAGTACCATCAGCGGATTATGTGAGATTCAGATGCCTTACAAGATCGACATCATTCTTACGGCACACAACTACTCGAAGGAAGAGGGCGGCATCACACGTGTTGACAATCCCGAGAACTTCCTGCTTTACATCGATTCACATGGTGAACGTAAAGAGAAGGCTACAAGTCAGGACGGTCCAAACTTCCAGAGAACGCTTCAGCGTTACACAGCCGATAAGAATATTGTTGATGTTCTGGCATTACATGGTAATTATCTGGATGATGTACTTGATTGGGAATACGAAGCTAAAATCAACAAATATTACCTTGCCTCATCATACAAGATGATGGATAAGATCGATATTGAAAAAGTGGTTAATCAGATATTCACAGGTAAATCATTCAAGGAAAAAGATAACACCTATACCATCGAAAAAGTTAATTTCGATCTGGTACAGAACCGTTTCATTGCTGAAGTGTCGATAGAAGAAAGTGATAAAAAAGATAACATTAAGATATCGAGGAACATTTTCAGTCAGATATTCGACTCACTTGCAAGTACTCCTGCCGGTCAACCGTTCATTGATCAGCAGAATCAGGTTGAATCACGCTTCGATCTGATAAGGGTATTAAGTGGAGATGAAGACGGCAAAGGTGCCGGACGCAAGGTGCAGTTCGGTATTGTCTCAACCGAAATAGGTAAAAAAGGAAAAGAGATAACAGGACCTCAAAAGGCCGCTGCTGCTCTTACAAACCTGATTCAGGAGATGCGTGCCGGCAGCTCGGAGATAAACGGGAAAAAGAACAAAGTGAGAAAAATAGTTCACAAATGTTATCCTCACATCTTTGAACTTGGACAGACAAGCAACGAACTGTGGAGGTATAATTTCTACCTCTACCAACTTGACGAGATGATGAAGGCTGAATTTGTGCGTATCGATGATCCTTCGGTCGAAGTTGATCTGAACGGCGTTAATTTGTTTACCCAAAAGAACAAAAAAGAAGAGTTCAGCCCTCTGTTAGTCACCCCTAATCTTAATATTGAGCTGAGTAGTTTCGGAGAGACATGTCACGAATTGATGAGCCTTCCGAACTATCCGGATTTTGCCGAAGAGTTCATGGCAGATGCGTCAGTTCTTTATGAGGCAAAAGGTTATAGTCAGGAAACCATGATAAATAATATGATAACGCAGTTATTGCTCATGGGTGAATACATTGAATTTGAGGATCTGTTGAAGGGTCGTATAACTGAAAAGGTTAACCGTGAGACCATTGCAGCAGCAAAATATGCAGTTCTTCAGGAACTGGAACGCCGAAATAAAGATAAGCGTTCAAACTCTGCAAAAGGCAGTAGATCAAAGAGAAGCAATAATAAAAAATAGCAAACTGAAGACCGGGCATTAATGTCCGGTCTTTTTTTTCAAAAAAAACAAATATTAAGACGCAACCATTTAATAATTGTTGCATCTTTGTTTTAAGAAGATAACCTGAATCTGAAATTCACATTTATTTATTACTTATTATAAAATATAATTGAACAAAGGTTTACAATGTTTGTTATGATTACTAACAAAAGTGAACCATGAAATAAAAAATTATAAACGTAAAAAACATGAAAACGATGAAGTATTTTAATTTAGTATTAACACTGGCAATCGTCGGATTGCTGTACAGCTGCTATCCTAAAGGTGCAGAGTACGTAGATGAGCTGGACACATACATTTCAAAGTATGACCCTCAGAACTTCAGGCCTGACACATTTGCCATGCCGGACCAGGTTATATATTATAAGAACGGAGAACTAGTTGAGGATCATGATCACACTTATGATAAGGAAATATTAAGTGATTTCGCAAGTGGTTTGATCAATGAAGGTTTTACTCCTGTTGGAGACAGCGGTGACACTTCTCTTATTGTTTCTGTTGAAGCACATGAATTGACACAGGCCGGTGCCATTTATCCTCCGGGAGGCGGTTGGTGGGATCCTTGGTACCCTTGGTATCCCGGTGGCGGTTGGTATCCCTGGTATCCCTGGTATCCCGGCGGAGGTTACTATCCCTGGTATCCTTCATATTACGTCTTCCAAACAGGTACTGTGATCTTCCAGATAGGTGATTTTGACAATATTAAAGATGTTAATGATACCACCAGAGTACCTATGATATACGTTGGTGCTATCGACGGTCTTTTACAAGGAAGTGACGAATATATTCTTCAAAGGGTAAAAGATGGTATAGATCAGTTATTTAAACAAGCTCCTTTTGATAAGAATTAATAAAGAAAGGTATTTATAAATTTTAAAATAGATATAATTATGAAATCACTAAAAATATTTTCAGTCATAGCCTTATTAGCAATTGGAGTTAATATGACTGCTCAGAATAAAACAAATTTATATTACCTGATGGGGGTTCCAATGGGTAACACAAAAGACTTCATCAGCAAGACAAGTTTCAGAGGTATGGGTTTTGAATATCAGTACCTGTTCAACGATAAATTCGGCGTGGGTGGTGTTCTGCAATGGAGCACATTCTATGACAGTGATCCCAGAGCCACATATACATTAAGTGATGGTGGTGATATGGATGGTGCAATAAACGGTATCAGATATAAGTATATCAACACTGTTCCCATCTATTTAACAGGAACTTATTATTTCACAAGTGAAGATGCAAAAGTAAGGCCCTACCTGGGACTTGGTGTCGGAACATACTGGTACGAACAAAAAACTGATATGGGATTATTTACAGATATTTATAACTCATGGCATTTCGGCCTTATCCCAAAAGCAGGTTTACTTATTCCTATTAGTTACAGTACATCGCTTTATTTAGGACTTGATTATAATATAGCATTTAAAAATTCTGACCTCGATACCCAAAACTGGTTGGGTATAAGTGTCGGATTTGATTTCGATTATTGATACTGACTTAAAGCTAATCGGGTAGATGGCCAGTGAGTATAAACACTCACTGGTGCACCTCCCACACCACCGTGCATACGGTTCTCGTACACGGCGGTTCCTTAATTACACCCGTACTTGCATATAATAGTCCGAAAAGA
>JAOZOF010000451.1 GCA_029933425.1 Marinilabiliaceae bacterium | reverse complement strand
AAAAAAGTCTGAAAGTAAATTTATACAATGTTACTTTCAGACTTTAAGCTTTTTTTAATGATTGCTTAGTTATTATTCACCTTTTGGCGGATATTCTCTCATTTTGAGTTTATCACCCGTGTCTTTGGCGATGTTTCTGTAAAATCTTTCCGAATATCCCGGATGTTTCGGATAAGCAGGGTATCCGTGAGCATTCCGGTCAAACACCCCGTTCTTTTCAGGGTGAACATTGCCGTCAAGGTATTTTACAAGTAAAAAGTTGCCAAGTTCCCTCCACCTGTCCACTGTAAGTTCTGCTTGTTCAAGAGAGAAATCGGTGATATACTCCCGGGCGAGCTTAGGATTATTATCGTAAAGAACCTTTGCTGCTGCATCGACAGCAGGAATAAGATCAGAGAATTTCTTTTCCAGTTTACTCTGTACCTTTTTTATGTCAACGATCATATCGCTGTAACGAGTGTAGGCTCTGTTTGAAACAGTGTTGAAAACCCAGAATGCCGATGTGGGGGAATAGGTAAGCATATCGCCGTTACCAACCTGAAGTGAATGGGGAACTTTTGTCATGCCACAGTACATAGGCATGTAAACCGAAGATGCTGCGTCGTCAACACCAAACCAAAGAATCCCGCCAATGGGATCAGGCAGCCAGTTACGCATTTGTGCTACAAAAGAGAAACCTGTCTGCTGAGTTGCAATGGCTCTTTCGTTGAAATACTCAGTACTGTCAACTTTCCATGTTAACGGTCTCCAGCGGTAGGGCAGATTGTATGGGCCTGCACCCACATCCTTACTCATATCAAGAGGGGTTCCTTCAAAATGATCACGCATCATTGCCTTGATGTCAGCTACCGTGAGTTTATGATCCGGCTGTATGTACAAAGGCATCCTTTCTGTCGATTTTCCTTCGATGAAATCGATATACTTATCCATACTTGCATTTGCATGACGGAAAGCACTCCATACCCTTGCTTCACAAAAACGAACAGCACCAAAGTCAAGAGGTGCATAAGCATCTGCAAAACTGAAGTCCTTGTTCTTACTGTTGAAATATCCCATTTCGCGTGCAAACGAGATGACATCTTTTGAATACATGCAGTTCTCCTTGTCATTCAATGGGAATGTAGTAATACGTGCCTGATTTGCATGAGCCGAGATATATCCGTCAGGTATTCTTACTGCCACCCACACTGCGCCTTTGTTTTCCGGACCTTTTCCTAGCAGATCCATGATCCATACTTCGTTGGGGTCGGCGATAGAGAATGTCTCACCTGAACTGTAATATCCGTACTTTTCCACGAGTGAGGTCATGATCTCAATTGCATGGCGGGCTGTCTTTGCTCGTTGAAGTGCTATGTAGATTAGGCTTCCGTAATCCATTATGGCCGTGGTGTCACGCAATTCGTGACGACCGCCGTATGTTGTTTCACCGATACTCACCTGATTTTCGTTCATGTTACCGATAACCGAATAGGTGTATTCCACCTGGTCGATCTCTCCGAGGTATTTTCCGGAGTCCCATTCGTAAACTTTCAGCTTACTTCCCGCAGGCCATTGCCGGGCAGGCCAGTGATAAAGCTCCCCGAAAAGTACGTGAGAATCGGCAGCGTAGGATATCATTGTTGATCCATCGGCCGATGCGCCTTTTGAGACTAAAATGTTTGTACAGGCTTTTGAATTTCCCGTAAAAGATAAAGCAACCATTGTTGCTGCCAGAAATGAAAATAAACGATGTGTACGGTTCATTTTGAAATAAAAATCATTAGTTGTTTATACTTTTTTTGTCTGGAAACAAATATATAAAAAGATAATTAAGTTGAGAGTGTTAAATGGATAAATGGATAAATGGTTACAGTGTTACAGTGTTCTATGGTTACAGTGTTGAATGGTTCAATGAAATTATAGTTCTCTGATGTTGATATTTCTAAAATAAACTTTTGCTCCGGCATGTTTCCCCTGCAGGCCGATATGGCCTTTTGTGGGCATTTCGGCAAACGGGATGTTCATCCACCTGGGAATCTGACTTCCGTCGGGGTTATGGGTCGCACTTG
>JAOZOF010000023.1:18954-25704 GCA_029933425.1 Marinilabiliaceae bacterium | reverse complement strand
GAAATTGTTTGTTCCTTTCGGCAGGAAATTTTAAATTTCTTGATAAAAATCCTGTTTTATTTGAAAATTAATAAAGAAATTTGTCATTAAAGAAAAGGTTGGTACTTTTGTGTTGTTTTTGACTGCAGAAGGCAGATGTTAAGAATATTCAGGAACCTAAATCTTATTGTTATGTCAATGTTTTATCATCCCGAAAAATATAATATCCCCGATCGTCCAATGGAGAATTTTATTGATGAAGAGGAGATATGGTCGATATTAGAAGAAAACAAAGATCCTTCAAAAGAAGAGGTCAAAGCTGTAATTGATCGTTCCCTTGGCAAACACAGATTGTCGCTCAGGGAGACTGCTATCCTGCTTAATGCCAATGATCCTGAACTGATTGAAGAGATAAAAAATGCAGCAAGGCAGCTTAAAGAAAATGTTTACGGAAAACGAATCGTCCTGTTTGCTCCTTTGTATATCGGTAATTATTGTACCAATGATTGCTCGTATTGCGGATTCAGAGTGACTAACAAAAAGCAGGAAAGGTGTACTTTAAGTAAAGAGGAGATCGTAGAGCAGGTTACTGCTCTCGAGGATAACGGTCACAAGCGTTTAATACTTGTTTACGGTGAACATCCTCTGTACGATGCAAATTTTATTGCTGATTCGGTCAGGACAGTTTACAGTGTAAAGCATAAGAACGGAGAGATACGCCGTGTGAACATCAATGCGGCTCCTTTGGATATCGAGGGTTTTAAAACAGTGAAAGCAGCCGGTATCGGCACGTATCAGATATTTCAGGAAACATATCACCGGCCAACTTATCTTAAAGTCCATAAAGCCGGAAGTAAAAGAAATTACGATTGGCGTATCACAGGTCTCGATAGAGCTCAGGAGGCAAAGATCGATGATGTGGGTATTGGTGCTCTTTTCGGTCTGTTCGACTGGCGTTTCGAGGTGATGGGATTACTCAGGCATGTTAATCATTTTGAGGCTGTTTACAACGTGGGGCCGCATACTATTTCTTTTCCGCGCATTCAGCCTGCTTCAGGTTTTGACATTGATGCAAAGTATGATGTGAATGATGATGATTTCACAAAGCTGGTTGCCATCCTTCGTCTTGCTGTTCCTTACACAGGAATGATACTTACAGCCCGCGAGCCGGCTCATATCCGCGATGAGGTATTGCAGTTCGGTGTTTCACAGATCGACGGAGGTACAAATATTGAACTTAAGGGCTACACCGATAATAAAGATGAACAGAATTTAAATCATGAGCAGTTTGAGATCAGCGATAACCGGACATTGAACGAAGTGATCGAAGAGTTGGTCAGCGGCGATTACATCCCGTCGTTCTGTACTGCTTGTTATCGTCTTGGACGTACGGGAGAGCATTTTATGGAATTTTCCGTTCCCGGTTTTATCAAGCGTTACTGCCAGCCCAATGCCATGCTAACTCTTGCTGAATACCTTGAAGATTATGCTCCTCCGGCAACGAAGGAGAGAGGTTACAATCTGATACAAAAGAATCTGGATGAGTTCGAAGATAAAGAGCTAAAGCAAAGTGTTGAGAAACGTCTTGAAAGGATTAAGAAAGGGGAGAGGGATATTTACTATTAAATGCCCCCTTCCGGCCTCCCCCTTGAGGGGAGGAGATTTGCGGATGAAGTTTTTCGACGATTTCCAATTCTTCACTTCATTACGAATTGGAAATGTCTCTAAAAGATAGCGGATAAAGACTCCGAATCGTTCGACATAGGAGAACATTCGAATGTCAGCGATGAAAAATGTTATTCGTTGAACCTTCTTTTGTGGAGAACATTATCATCGAGGGTGTCGCTGTTAGCGACGCCCTCGATTGGAGTGAAAATGTAGTGAATCACCCCATTCACCGTAGCCCACTTCACGTCCTGCCATTTGTATACGTACGTTCAGGCAATTTGTGCAGTCGTCGGCACCTTCATCGGTACAGGGTTTGTTTTCGTACAGCAGGTAGTTTTTGCGGTTTGCCGTTGGTGTGATGTTAGGCATGATGACATTAGCTCCGCATTTCAGAGCTTTTTCGCGACCCATGGGATCGATCGCCTGAAGCGCAGTTGCAGCGGCAATATTGATGTCGGGCATCAGAATGCGCAATGAAGCTATCATGTTCAGGGCAACTTCGAAACGGCGTTGCAGCGGCCAAAGCTGATCTCTGTATTCATAAAGCGGGGTGTCATGATGTTCGATGTAAGGACCCATTCCGCACATGTCGATATCGAGCTCTTTCATGAACAACAGATCTTTTGCAAGGTGTTCATAGTTCTGGAACGGAAGGCCTATCATAACACCCGTTCCTGTCTGATACCCTAATTCTTTAAGTGTGTACAGGCAGTTCAGTCGTGTCTGAAAATCGTGCTTAGCATCACGGGGATGTATTTTGTAGTAAAGCTCTTCGTCGGAGGATTCAATCCTTAAAAGGTAGCGATGCGCTCCTGCCTTGAACCACTCTTTGTAGGTTTCACGGGTTTGTTCTCCAAGCGAGATCGTTATTCCCAGTTCACCGTTTGACAGTTTCTTAATTCCGCGAAGTAACCGGCTTATTCTTTCCACGAACTTGTCGTCGCTTCTTTCGCCCGATTGCAGAACAAGGGAGCCGTATCTGTTTTTATATGCAAAACGTGCTGCGGCGAGAATATCTTCATCGGCAATATCGTAACGTTCAATATTTTTGTTGTCTTTTCGTATTCCGCAGTAGTAACAGTTCTTGGTGCAGTAGTTTGAGAACTCGATCAGTCCCCTGAAAAATACATTCTTACCGACATACTCTTCCTGAACTCTTCCTGCTTCAATGAGCAGAGACTTGCGCTCTGTTCCTTCTGCCGCGACCATACAGGTAAGCTCTTCAAAAGAGAGTGTTTTGTGAAACGGTATGTCAGTTGTGCCTTTCAAATCATGTGTTTATTTGTCGTAAAAATACGAAAAATGAGTGTGAGACAATGTTAAATAAAGATTATTTTCAAGAATGGAGTGCGTGTTACGCTGATGTTCCGCCCCTAAAGGGGCTTAGGATCATAGCAGGATGCTGTCTCAGGGCATTGTCTGCCGTCAGATAAACCCTTTGGGTAAAGATAGAACCTGAGAAAAAGCCCCGTTAGGGGCGGAATATCTTTTTTACTTACAATTTGACACCAAAACAAAAGATCGTAATTAAAAATGTGTTCATAGTTGTTGTTTTATAACTTCTGTCAAAGCTTACGATCTGAATTGTAACGTTCAAAATAAGTCAAAAATAATTATGAAATCTCCAAATATTATTTAATTGTTATATAACATTTTTGTGGTATGTTGCAATTTGAAACAAATATTTAATTTTGTGTTAAATCAAACTCACGAAATGATCAATCAGCAACTGATAAACCCAAAGCAGATAGTTGTTGTCGGCGGTTCCGACGACATACACAAGCCCGGTGGTAAGATATTGAAAAATATCATCGACAGTAATTACCGAGGGGAGCTTTTTGTTGTTAATCCCAAGAAGGATAATGTTCAGGATATAAAAACCTTTAGTTCCGTTGATGATCTGCCTGATAACATTGATCTGGCTGTGTTGGCAATAGCTGCAAAATATTGTCCTGATACCGTTGAGGTGTTGGCGAAGAAAAAGAACACCAAAGCATTCATCATTATTTCTGCAGGTTTCGGCGAGGAAAGTGAAGAGGGAGCAGAGTTCGAAAAACGCATTGTTGAAACAGTGAATAGTGTGAACGGTTGCCTCATCGGACCTAACTGCATTGGGGTGCTTACAGTTAACCACAGCAGTGTTTTTACAACTCCTGTTCCTCCGCTCGATCCTTATGGAGCCGATTTCATTTCCGGGTCGGGGGCTACTGCCGTTTTTATCATTGAGGCGGGAATGAAAAAGGGATTGAGCTTCAATAGTGTTTATTCGGTTGGTAATAGTGCTCAGACAGGGGTTGAGGATGTTTTAGAGTATCTGGACGAGAGCTTTGATACTGAAAAAAGTTCAAAGATAAAGCTGCTTTACATCGAAAGTGTGAAGAAACCTAAGAAGCTGCTTAAACATGCTTCTTCACTGATAAAGAAAGGATGCAGGATCGCTGCCATCAAAGCAGGTAAGACTGAGGCAGGAGGAAGAGCTGCATCGAGTCATACCGGGGCACTTGCAGGTTCGGACACCGCTGTTGATGCTCTGTTCAAAAAGGCAGGGATTGTAAGATGTGACGGACGTGATGAGATGGCGAACGTGGCTGCCGTTTTCATGGCAAAAGAGCTTAAAGGAAAGAATATTGCCGTGATCACTCATGCAGGAGGACCTGCGGTCATGCTTACCGACACCCTTTCGGAAGGAGGGTTCAGTGTCCCTGAAATAAAAGGAGAAAAGGCAGATGCTTTACTTGAGAAACTTTTTCCTGGTTCCAGCGTTGCCAATCCGGTTGATTTTCTGGCAACGGGCACGGCAGAACAGCTTGGCGAAATAATTGATGCCTGCGAGAATGATTTCGATCACATTGACGGGATGGCTGTCATCTTTGGCAGTCCGGGACTGTTTTCCGTGAAAGATGCTTATGAAGTTCTGCATGAAAAGATCAGAAGTTGTAAAAAGCCTGTTTATCCTGTTCTGCCTTCGGTCATAAACGCAGGGGAGGAGATTGAGGATTTTCTGAAAAAAGGGAATGTGAACTTCCCCGATGAGGTGAATTTCGGGCTGGCACTGACCAAAGTTTATAATACACCTTCTCCTGCGGATGAGTATGTGGAGCCTTCGGATATTGATGTAAAGACGATAAGAAATATAATTGAGACAAGTGAAAATGGTTATCTGGACCCGGATGCGGTGAATACTTTACTTGATGCTGCCGGTATCCCTGTGGTACAGGAGAAAGTATTCGATGATGCAGCCGGAATTGTAGCGTGGGCCAATGAAACAGGTTATCCTTTGGTGATGAAAGTGGTGGGGCCGGTACATAAATCTGATGTGGGAGGAGTTACTCTCGGGATCGATTCGGATGAATTCCTTTTGTCGGAATTTGAACGAATGATGAAGATCGACGGGGCAGAGGGTGTATTGTTACAGCCGATGTTACAGGGGCGTGAGATATTCCTTGGCGCCAAATATGAACCCGGTTACGGGCACATCGTTCTTTGCGGTTTGGGAGGAATATTCGTTGAGGTAATGAAAGATGTTTCATCTGCTCTGGCACCTGTTACAAAGGGAGAAGCCCTTTCAATGATACGGAATCTTAAAGGTTACGGATTGTTTAAAGGTGTAAGAGGTCAGAAAGGTATTGATGAGAACGTCTTTGCGGATATTATGGTACGATTATCGGCATTACTGTTTCATGCCGGAGAGATAAAAGAGCTGGATATTAATCCTCTTTTAGGAGAAGGAGCTAAAATTACTGCTGTTGATGCCCGTATCAGGATCGAAAGGTGAACATAAGTTAATTGTTTGTTTTTTTGATTTAAAACAGGCATATTTGATGAAGTAGTAATTATCAAAAAATTAAAGATTATGGCAAAAACAGGAATATTTTACGGACCTGAAAAAGGAAGTGTTGACAGAGTGGCTCATATGGTAGCCAAAGAGTTCGGAGAGGGTAATGTTGATCTGATATCCGTTAAAGGTAAAGACCCTAAATTAATGGAAAATTACGATAAGATCATCATTGGTGTTTCCACGCTGGGTATGAGCAACTGGAATTCGGAAGTAGGGGAGAATGATTGGGATACTTTTAGTTCGGGCCTTGATAAAGTGAACCTTCAAGGTAAAGATGTGGCTGTGGTCAGTCTTGGCGACCAGGTTACTTATCCCGAGCATTTTGTTGACGCTTTAGGGTGGATGTATGATAAGCTGAAACCGCTGGGAGCAAACATGGTTGGGTTTGTCGATGCTGAAGGATATGAGTTCGAGGATTCTGAAGGTTTCAGGGATGGAAAATTCCTGGGCTTACCGGTGGATGAAGATACTGAGCCTGAAAGAACTGAAGAGAGGGTAAGTTCGTGGGTTAAGATGCTGAAAAATGACTTTGGCTTTTAACTGATCTTACCTAAAGGAGGCGGTAGTAAAATTCTGCCTTTTTTATTTTGCGGTAACAGGGACGTCAGGTTTTTTACAGGGAAGTGATTGAGGTGTAAGACAACACCGAAGATTTGTCGGCCGGCAGGGATCGGATTTTGGATTTGACCTAATATTTAACCTAAATATACAATAATGGAGATCAAAGATCATGTAATGCCTGTTGAGGTTGTTGATGAAATATTAAAGGATCATCATGACCCTGACCTTGGTAAAGCAACGATCCGTGAAATAGTATCAATAGTAAATGATATTGAGGCTGCTACCGGAGAAAAATTCATAAGGATGGAGATGGGTGTGCCGGGATTGCCTCCGTCAAAGGTTGGCATAGAGGCAGAGATCGAAGCCCTGAAAAAAGGTGTTGCCGCACGATATCCCATGCTCGACGGGGTAAAAGAACTGAAGGAGAACGCATCGCGTTTTGTAAAAGCATTTGTGGACCTTGATATCGCACCGCAGGGATGTGTGCCGACAGTGGGGTCAATGCAGGGAGCTTTTGCCAATTTTATGGTTTGCGGTCATGTGGATGAAAAAAAGGACACGTTTCTTTTTATCGATCCGGGTTTCCCTGTACAGAAGCAGCAGTTGATGGTGCTGGGGTACAAATATGAGGCGTTTGACCTTTATCATTACCGTGGAGAGAAACTTCGTGATGAACTTGAAAGGTTCCTGAAAAAGGGGAATGT
>JAOZOF010000023.1:0-18854 GCA_029933425.1 Marinilabiliaceae bacterium | reverse complement strand
ATGATGTGTGTGTCGGATAAAATGTATGACAGGTTTTACCCGGACCTTGACAAAAGATACGGAATAGGTGAATATGGAAGTGTGCTTGTTAACAGAGTACTTTACAGTCTTTCGTCGGGAGTAGGGCACTCGTCGCAATATGCTCTTTCGGCTATCTATAAAAATGCTGTTGAGGGGAAATACAATATTCTGAAAGATGTGAGAGAGTACGAGATGAGGGCAAGGGAGATGAAAAAAATGTTCCTTGATGCCGGATTTAAAATAGTGTACGACAAAGACCAGGATGAACCTATTGCTGACGGTTTTTATTTCACTCTTTCATATCCCGGACTTACAGGCGGAGAGTTGCTGAAACATCTTCTGTATTTCGGGATAAGTGCTATAGGGCTTTACATTACCGGAAGCGAAATGGACGGCATAAGGGCATGTGTTTCGCAAACAGGCAAGGAACGGTTCGGCGATCTGAAGCATAGGCTGGAAGCATTTAAAAATAGTATGATTATTGGCAATTGATTCACAGTCGAATATTTCAGTACATATATTTTGAAGATAATAAACTGTGTTTAGAAAAATTTTATTGGTATTTTTACATAAATGACGATGGTCATATTTGAATAAATAAATAGTATATAACTTGTTTTGCAAATTAAATTATAAAACATGGGAAAAGTCAGAGGTGCAATAGTGGTCGATACTGAACGGTGCAAAGGCTGTGGTCTTTGTGTTGTTGCGTGTCCCACCGATACAATTGTTTTAGCCGATGAAGTGAACGGCAAAGGGTATCATTATGCCAAGATGGGAAATCCGGAAGCATGTAACGGATGTACCAACTGTGCGATGGTTTGCCCCGATAGTTGTATCACGGTTTACAGGCTTAAACCGGAAAAAAGTAAATAATATTGACATTAGGAAATAATTCAGAATATGAGAGAATTAAAATTAATGAAAGGTAACGAGGCCATAGCCGAAGCTGCAATACGCTATGGAGTTGACGGATATTTCGGATATCCCATCACTCCGCAGTCGGAGGTTATGGAGACTCTTATGGCCATGCGCCCGTGGGAAACAACAGGTATGGTCGTCCTTCAGGCAGAAAGTGAAGTCGCTTCGATAAATATGCTGTACGGCGGAGCCGGATCGGGTAAAAGGGTTATGACATCATCATCCAGTCCGGGTATAAGTCTTATGCAGGAAGGCATAAGCTACATTGCAGGTGCTGAACTGCCCTGCGTGATAGTGAACGTGGTAAGAGGAGGTCCGGGACTCGGAACTATCCAGCCGTCACAGTCCGATTACTTTCAGGCTGTGAAGGGTGGCGGTCACGGAGACTATAAACTTATTGTTCTTGCACCATCCTCGGTTCAGGAAATGGTAGACTTCGTCGGTCTGGCATTCGATCTTGCTTTCAAGTACAGAAATCCGGCCATGATACTTTCTGACGGTGTTATAGGTCAGATGATGGAAAAGGTTGAGTTTGACGAATACAAACCAAGATGGACACGGGAGGAGATCATAGCAAAGAACCCATGGGCAGCAACAGGGAAGCCCCCTACAAGGGAACGTAACATAATCACATCGTTACATCTTCAGGCAGTTGATCAGGAGAAACAAAATATTAAATTACAGGCTAAGTACAAAGAGATTCAGGAAAAAGAGGTGCGGTATGAAACATATTTGTGCGACGATGCCGAATATCTGATCGTTGCTTTCGGATCAAGTGCAAGGATATCGAAAAAATCAGTGGAGATAGCCCGTGAGAAAGGAATAAAAGTTGGCCTTTTGAGGCCGATAACACTCTTCCCGTTCCCATACAAAGAGATAGGGGCATATACCGACCAGGTAAAGGGTATCCTGACCGTAGAAATGAATGCCGGTCAGATGGTAGAAGATGTGAGACTTGCAGTTGAAGGAAAAGTAAAAGTTGAACATTACGGCCGTATGGGAGGAATGATATCTTCTCCCGATGAGGTTGAAAATGCACTTGAAGAACTAATAATTGGAGGATAAGAAATGATTGACATAAAAGATATAGTTAAGCCTGAAAATCTGGTTTTCAAAAAAAGCAGGGTACTCACCGATAATCCTATGCACTATTGTCCGGGATGTAGTCACGGTGTTGTGCATAATCTCATTGCCGAGATCATTGAAGAGATGGATATTCAGGATAATGTGATAGGTGTTGCACCTGTAGGATGTTCGGTGCTTGCATACAATTATATTGATATTGACTGGCATGAGGCCGCTCACGGAAGAGCTCCGGCCCTGGCAACGGGAATAAAACGTCTGATGCCCGAAAAATTTGTTTTCACCTATCAGGGTGATGGTGACCTTGCAGCGATAGGAACAGCTGAAACCATTCATGCCTGTAACCGAGGTGAGAACATAACTATCGTTTTTATCAACAACGGCATTTACGGAATGACGGGAGGTCAGATGGCACCTACAACACTTGAAGGTATGGTGGCTTCTACATGTCCTTCAGGCCGTGAACATGCAAGAGACGGTTATCCAATCAAAATAACCGAGTTGCTAGCACAGCTTCCGGGTACATGCTATGTGACACGTCAGGCAGTGCATACTGCAGGCAGTGTGAGAAAAACCAAAAAAGCCCTGAGAAAGGCTTTTGAGAACCAGACAAGGAACAGAGGAACATCCATTGTCGAAGTCGTTTCAACATGTAACTCGGGATGGAAGATGTCGCCGGTGAAGGCCAATGATTGGATGGTAGAGAATATGTTCCCGTTCTATCCGCTTGGGGATCTGAAGGATGAGTGATCGTTCGTATGATGATTTGTTTAATTGTTTATTCGTTTAATGCGAGGTACAGACATTTAATTTAAAAAGTAAGTAATGAAAGAAGAAATAATTATAGCCGGATTTGGCGGACAAGGTGTTCTGTCAATGGGTAAAATACTTGCGTATTCAGGAGTGATGCAGGGGATGGAAGTTTCATGGATGCCATCGTACGGCCCTGAGATGAGGGGCGGTACTGCAAATGTTACGGTAATACTCAGTGACGAGCCCATAAGTTCTCCTATTTTGCACGAATTCGATACGGCAATTATCCTTAATCAGCAGTCGATGGATAAGTTTGAAAAAGCGGTGAAGCCCGGCGGAACACTTATCTACGACGGCAACGGAATTACTCATCATCCAAGCCGGAAAGATATAAACATCTACAGGGTTGATGCAACGGCTGAAGCCGTTAAGATGAGGTCAGTAAAGACTTTTAACATGATTGTTCTGGGCGCTTATCTTAAGCTGAAGAACATTGTGGATATGGAGAATGTGCTTAAAGGTCTGAAAAAATCATTGCCCGAAAGGCATCATCATCTGATCCCCATGAATGAAAAAGCTATCCTCCGGGGTGGTGAGATCATTCAGGAGATATCTGTAGTGGAATGATCGGCATTTAAAATAAAAGGTCATGAAAAGCGGTTACATAAATCTGGTCGATCTTGATTTCGAATACAAGATATGGAAGAACAGGCTTGAGCTTTTCAGGAAAGAGATCAGGATCATACTTGACAGGAACGAGGAGGTAAAGAGTGAGGTTGGCATTGACGACCTGCCGGAGGATGAACTGAGGAATATTGAAGAACACGACAGGGAGTTGACCTATTTATACAATCGCATAAAAGTTCAGGAGCAGGAATTGCATTATTACAATAAGGATTTTCCGATCACCTCTGAACATCAGTTCTACAAAGAACATGAACTTATCAGGGATAAAGTAGAGGAAATATCAGAAAAACACATAGGGTACCTGGCTTCCCTGATGAATATGTTAAGCTTATGACCAAAGATCTGAAATTAAGAATAAAGGTGAAGGCAGAGCCTGAGGATATCTATGCGGCTCTTACAAATCCTTTTGCCATTGAGCTGTGGACCGACAGTCCCGCAAAAATGTCGACTGAGCCGGGAAGTGAGTTCGAGCTGTGGGACGGAGCCATCTCGGGCAGGAATATCGAGTTTGAAGAGAATTTCAAGATCGTTCAGGAATGGTATTTCGGCGAGCAGCCCGAACGGTCCATTGTTACCATTAAGCTGTTCAAACAGGGTGGTAAGACCCAGATCGAGGTTACCCATACTAATATTCCCGAAGAAGCCTACGATGATATCAAAGAGGGATGGGAGGAGAGCTACCTTGCCGGCATAAAAGAGTTTGTTGAGGTAGATTGATACCGGTTTGAAAATACTGTAATTTTATTTTAAGGGCCCCTGCGGGTTAACCGATAGGCATTTTGAATATCGTCTGAAATTCAAATGACTATTTTGGGTTTAATTCTTCGTGACTTCAAAAAATCCGCTTTCAAAAAAGGTGTATTTATCCATTTAATTAAGGAGAATAGATGTATCTTTAGGAAAGGAATATAGTAAAAACAAAAGCAATTGTATTACAGTAAGGTTAAAAAATTAAATAAAATAATGAAAAATGCAAGTGCATAATTAAGCAGGCAGCCGACCCTGAAAATTGGGATCAGACAACCTCTCACACCACTCCCGGAGCTTCCCTAATAACAGGATATTCCTAAAAAAGATACAGTTTTATTTCTCAGATAATGAGAGTCGATTATCAAATTTAGTGTAATTATTTTATATTAAATGTTGTGTATTTACAATATTTATTTTATATTTACAATATGGAAAGTCGAAAAATATACAACAGAATTGCAATACTTCGCAAAGAAAAATCATTAACACGAAATGAACTCGCAGACAAAGTTGGTGTTAATTTTCAAACAATTGGTTATCTGGAACGCGAAGAATATAATCCCAGTCTGGATCTGGCATTTCGCATCAGCGAGGTATTTGAATTGCCAGTTGATCTTATATTTTCAACAGAACCATTAACTCCACTAAGTCAATTATTAACTAAAAAGTGAAAGGAGAAAGATCATGGAAATGAGAAAATCTATCCAGAACAGAAGAACCGGAGTAGTTATCACCCTGTTAAGTTTATTCTGTTTTGTGCTTATCTTTGAATATTGCAAAATTACGCAATGGAATGTTTTTTTTATTGTAACTGAGATTGTTCTATTCATAATATTTTCAGCAAGCTTTATGGCAACCTTCATCAAAACCGGATTATGGGTATTTATTCACAAACCATTAAGTAAGTTAGATGAAAGAGAAATTACCGTAACGAGCAGGTCCCTTAGATATGCTTATATTGTTTTTACCGTAACAACTCTGTTACTCCTGTTATCTTTTGCTGTGATTAACACACCAATAGATATTGTTCTTGTTGTATCATTGATACTGTATGCACATATTTTACCGGCTGTTAATATTGCCTGGACTGAGAAAGAAATATAAATGAACAATGAGAACCAAAACCATTCTATTTGTATTGATCTCGGCTTTGTTTACAGGCATTCAGGCATATTCGTGCACAATATTTTATGTAGTTCAGAACAATAAGATATTTGCCGGCAGTAATGAAGACTGGAAAGACCCCAATTCAAAAATATGGTTTTATCCTGCTGAGAACGGCAAACATGGTTGGATTAAATTTAGCTGGGGGAATGGGTATCCACAGGGAGGCATGAACGACCGGGGTCTCTTTTGGGATGCTTCATCATGTGCTTATCTGGCAATGCCGGTATCAGAGGCAAACAAAGATAAATATGGCGGCGCATTGATGCAGAAAGTTATAGAAGAATGTGCAAATATTGAAGAAGCATTAAAGATCTTTGCAAAATATTATTCCGAAGATCAATATAAAGCCCAGTACTTAGTCGGAGATTCTTCGGGCAATTCAACAATTGTAGAAGGGGATAATATTATCAACATTAATGATAGTCACCAGATCCTGACAAACTTTTATCATTCATACCCTGAATTGGGAGGATATCCATGCTGGCGCTATGAAACAGCCGATAAAATGTTAAGTAACGATTATAATTTAACGCCATATTTTGTTGGTTCAATATTAGACGCAACGCACCAGGAAGGTAAATATCCCACCCAGTATTCTAACATCTATGACCTTAAAAACATTAAGATATATTTATTTCATTATCACAACTATGAAGAGTTTATTATAATTGACCTGATTAATGAATTAAACAAAGGATACAGGTCTTTTGATCTGCCGGACCTGTTTTCCAGAGTGAAGTTACATTCTCCTGTTGATGGAAAAGAGATTGGATCAACATCTGTTACATTGACATGGGAAGGAATTTCAGGAAGCAACTATGAAGTGCTTTTATCTATTGATCCTGAATTCAGGAATGGTAATTCAAATTACATAGCAACTACAAATTCAGGACTAACCATTCATTACGGTTTTTTCTGGTTTCTGCCCGGTTTATTATTGGTAATTCCAGGTTTCAGAAGAAAAAAAATGATATATTTTTCAATAATGATCTTGTTCGTATTTCTGTGTTATTCTCAATGCAAAGAAGAAGAGATGACTATTCCTGAATTGCAAATTACTGAGATATCCAAAACATTCAATAACCTGTTACCTGAAACCACATATTACTGGAAAATAGAGGCTCAACAAAAAGATCAGAATGATTTTCACAGCGAAACACTTACAAGATCTTTTAAAACAGGCAGTTCTAATGAATAATAATACTAGTAAACCTTTGTAGATATATACAGTAGCAAGTACTTATGTTCTGTCACGCAAGCAAAACCAGCCAAAGAACTTTCCTGTAATATTCACAAACAAACAAGAATTAAGCATGAAGCGCTAACAAAAGTTCATACACTATAGCCGCGGCTTAGTCTTCGTTTGATAATTTTCAGTAAATTTAGAGTATGATTTTCAAATCAAAATTAATAAATAAAGCGGCAATAGCGCTTAGCTAAACCGTTAGCTGGCAAAAATGAAATAATAATTTAACCATAATGATATGAAATATAAAGTGCATCGTTTTGAAATTGATATGAATAATGATCAAATTAAGTTAGAACAATTTTTAAACAGTTTAAACGGGGACATAGTATCAATAATTCCCAATATAGCAAAAACAAGTTTTCTTCAAATTTATGGTATTTCAAGAAAAATTGATTTTTTAATCATAATTGAAAAAATATAACTTTAATAATAACAGTAAATTATTTCTTTTGCCATGTTTACTCGTTATTCTATTTACGCAATAAATACACTTTTCTTATTCATAACATTTGGTTTACTGCAAAGCTATGTAGAATAAAGGATGTAGGAGATTTGATCAACCATTTTGTCTATTACGCCGGGATTAATAAGTTTGTTGTATTTCGCTTTATTGAATCGTAAATATATTTCAGTGAAGATATACAAACAAAGAAGGCAACTATTCAGCTGCCTTCTTTGCTTTAAACACTATTGGGGATTGTTTGTCAATTCTCTATTGATGCGTAGAATTAACAAATAAGATTTGGCTTAAACTCCGCTCGCACCATAGTTAGGCAGAACGCGTGCACTCGGGTCGTTCACGTCGCAGTTTTCCCATGTCTTGTTCGGCATCCAGAAGTCTTTTACCACTTCGCTTCTGCCGGGATAGTACTGCTCGAATATTTCGCGGTACATCAGTGATTCTTTTGTGAACGGAGTTGCGTGCTTGTATTTCTTTTTTAAAGTTTCAAACTCTTCATCGGTGTAGGTCTGCTCGGCATACTCTTTCAGGTAGTCAACAACGCTGTGACCTACAGCATCGGAGAATGCGGCTTTTTCGCGGTAAAGGATATCCTGAGGCAGGTAATCGCCTTCGAATGCCTTACGAAGCAGGTATTTGCCGACACCTGTGAAGTTCATCTTCTTTTCGGGTCTGATGCTCATAACATATTCAACGAAATCAAGATCGCCGAAAGGAACACGTGCTTCAAGGCCGTGGCATGAGATGGTACGGTCGGCACGAAGCACATCGTACATGTATATCTCACGGATACGCTTTTCAGCTTCTTTCTGGAACTCTTCAGGAGAAGGTGCAAAATCGGTGTACTTGTAACCGAATATCTCATCGCTGATCTCACCTGTCATCAGAACCTTAACATCAGAGTTCTCGGCAATGTACTTACTTACGAGGTACATTCCCATCGAAGCTCTAATGGTTGTGATATCGAAAGTCTCGGTTGTGTAGATCAGGTGGCTTAAAGTATCGAATATGTCCTGCTTTGTGAACAGTACTTCAGTATGGTCAGTTCCGAGGTAATCGGCAACCTGACGTGCATACTTGGTGTCGATAGGTCCGTCCTCGATACCTACTGCAAATGTTTTGATAGGCTCATCGATCAGGCGCGCACCGATAGCACAAACGATACTTGAATCAAGACCGCCGCTCAAAAGGAAGCCCACAGGCACATCCGACTGAAGACGCTTCTCGATACCTTTTGTAAGCTTCTCGTTGATGTTTGCGAATATCTCGTCAAGCTCATGGTCAACATACTTCTCAACCTTTGAAATGTCGTGATAGCAGTGGAATGACTCACCGTCGAAATAGTGTCCCGGAGGGAACGGCTTCACTTCGTCACAAATTTCGTGCAGCGACTTTATCTCGCTTGCAAACGATATCTCTCCGGTTGCTTTCGAATAACCGTAGAACATAGGACGGATACCGATTGGATCGCGTGCCGCAAAATATTTCTTTTCTGTTGAGTCATATATCACGAACACATACTCTGCATCCAGTGCTTTGGCTGTTCCTTCAATTCCCTTGTCAAGGAACAGAGGAATGATAACCTCACTGTCGCTGTGTGACCTGAATTCGTAACTGTCTTCGTACTGAGCTCTTAATTCGTTATAATTATATACTTCACCATTACAAACTAAATTTATATTCTTATAAACGATAGGCTGGTTTCCTTTGGCGGAAACATCCATAATACTCAGGCGGTGGAATCCCATCCATCCCTCTTCTCCGAAATCTCTTACAATTGAATTGTCAGGACCGCGATATTTGATCTTTTTAAACTCATGGGCTATCGATAGCCTCTCTTTCTTGTCGCTTCCTGTGTAAACTGTAAAACCACACATGATAAATTAATTTTTGTTTGTAATTGGTGTTGATTTGTTATTATTCTCTTTGCAAAAATACTAAATCAAAAGTAAACTGCAAATAAAAATGATAAAAATATCAAAAAGCATAAGAAAAAATATCAAATCATAAGTTAAACTACGAAAATTACAACAAAATGTTACAACGATATTGTGATGATCAGATTAAATTGGATTATCTTTTAGATTGGATTTTCAGGCGGATTTGGGTAACAGGGCAGCAAATGTAATAAAAGTTATCAATTGGTTACTAAAGTTGAATTTTGATGTACATTCCAATTTCCCATCATTTTTTTACAAGTTGGGGATTTTTCGTTCCTATGGAACTTTTTCGAGGGAGTAGTGTTGGGGCCAAGGGATTAACATCCCTTGTTAGAGTATGGCCTGCCTACGGCAGTTTTGCATTTTTAGTTCTGTTAGAGATGTTTCGTTCCTACGGAACTCCTGCTTATGAGGGGTGTGGGGTTCAAGGGATTTACATCCCATGTTAGAATATGCCCTGCCTAACGGCAGTTTTGAATTTCATTTAGTAGTTCGTGTAACTGTTGTTAAAGCAACTTTAGTGTGAATGGAAAGCTGAGATCTGAGTAAAGTCCCGTAGGGACGGAATGTTATGGCAAGGGATATAAATCCCTTGATAGAAAAAAGACCTCAAGGAAATATTAGTTCCGTAGGAACGGCATAAAGTATCACGATTGAAAAAACACCTCAGAGTAGCCGGTTTTGAATAATGTACTCATAAACCCCGTAAGGCAGGTAAGCTCTTATGTCGTGCCCTGCTGATATCCATTCTCTCATCATGGTTGATGAGATGTCTACGATCGGGGCATTTGTGATCTTCACTTTAGCCGGAAGGTTGGCGGTGTCGACAGGATATCCGTTTCTCGGATAAACGAGTATACGGTAATTTTCAATTATCTTTTTCGCCTCTTTCCAGCGATGGATGTTGACAATGTTATCGGTACCCATGAGAATGTGAAAATCAGTTTCCGGGAATTTTTTGTTTAACTTGGTTAAAGTATTTATGGTGTAGGAGGGATGTGGCATGGTGAATTCAATATCACTTGCTTTTACGTTTTTCAACCCTCTGATCGCAGTTTGTACCATTGCCAGTCTGTGTTCCTGCGGCAATAGTTCACCTTTTGATTTGAAGGGATTCTGGGGGCTTACAATGAACCAGACTTCATCCATACCCTCAAATTCCACCATGTAGTTGGCTATCATTACATGTCCCACATGGATAGGATTGAAAGAACCGAAGAAGAGTCCCGTATTTTTCTTTTTCTGTGACATTAGCTGTTTTATGAAGGTAAAGGTAGTGTACAGAATTATCTTTGACAAAATGATAAACGTCTTTCTTTGTTCCTGATCGATTTTTGGCTGATCAAGTCTTATACTTAAACTTTTTTCAAGGGGATGAGGTGAAGATTACGTTCGACTACATATATTCAACATCCACCTCTTTAAGGAATTTTTCTTCCAGAAGTTTTACTATTCTTTTTATTACCGTGCGTCGTATTTCAAGTTCTACCGGCAGGTTAGGGTCCTGATGAGCCACGTTTACATTTGTACCGTTGAGGATATGTATCTTATCACTTTCGAGCAGCATCTTCACAAATCTGTCAGCCGGTCCGTTTCCCAGCTGATAATCGGGTCCGAAATCTTCTAGGATACGCGCTACCTTACCCAGAGTTAATATTCCTTCGGTAACAAGGTCGATGCCTTCGATGTAAGAGATGGGAGGGAGATCTTCGTCGATGATCTCCATACCCGCTTCATATTTAAGTCCCAGTTCTCTGACGATCACTTCGGCAGTAGTACCTCCCGCAATTATCTTTTTACCGCTGAAACGCTGTACTTTCAGGCAGTACTCAAGATCATCCTTTTCGTTGAACGGCGGGCCGCTTGCAACAAGGAGCTTTCTAGGTTCCCTGTAGTAGATAACGCCGCATGATGTATCGTCTTTCGGGAAACCTCCGTCGTGGAGCGATGCCATGTTGACAACCTTCTTTGCAAGTTTTACCGATGCGGCAAAAGGATTGTTCTTTATTATTTTTATAACATAATCTTCTACTCCTTCGCGCTCCCAGCCAAAAGGGAATTCGCGTGATCCCATTCCTGACTGTATTACACCATCGGACCAGAAAAATATACGGTCCTCCTTTTGAGCCTGAAAACTGCAGGTGCGGATAACCTTTCCTTTGTTGTTCCCTGATTCAAGTACAATATCTTCCCACCCCGGATCAAAAACACTATCTTTACGCATTATCAGACATTCCGGATTGTCATATTCCACGATGGTGGTAGATCCGTCATCTTCAATATCGATTATAGTAAAAGTGGAGTAACTCATTTTTCGTACGGAGCATACCGGCAGGGTCTTCATGATTATCTCTGCCGTTTTGGTCACTTCACGGTGATCGATGGTGAAATTCAGTGCCATGGATGCCGTTAGCGTTGCAAGCACACTGGCCTTAACCCCGCTGCCCATGCCGTCGGACAAAACGACAACGGTGCGCTCCTCTTCTTTTATCTTTTTTGTCAGGAACACATCGCCGCAGATCATTTCACCGGCATGGTTATTCTGTTGGCAATATATATCAAGAAAAAAGTTATTTTCCTTCTCCATGCTCACTGTCTCCTAGTTTTTGGGCTTCTATGATGGAATTAAGGGTTTTCTCGGTCTTTGCAGCACTTTCACCAAGCAGAAATGCAATCTGCTGAACTGTTTTCAGGTTTTCGCGAATGACATCCCTGGCACGTTTGATCACCTCTTCACGCCTGACCTCAGGAGCTGTAAGGTCGCGGATTATTCCTCCCACAGCTTTATTTTTTTTGATAGTGAATACTGAGATGTTAAGTATAGAATCTCCCACTTCTACATCGCGGTTCGGGATATCTTCGCCGGAATGAAGAACGGTCTCGAACAGTTTTGCAAAAGGCAGAAGAGATTTCAGGTCGGCGCCTTTTAATCCCGGTATCATTTCATCTATTACTTTTGCATCTTCTCCAAGCATGCTTACAAATTTCCTGTTCGACTCTATTATTTTCATGTTATCGTCAACAAGCACAACTCCTGCTCTCAGTTTGTTCAGCATTGTTGTAACTGTTTCAGCCGCCTCTTTTGCTGCCTGTTCCTCAGCTCTTGCTTTTTCTTCACTATCTTTTAAAGCCTCTTGCGTCTTTCTCAGTTTTTCGTTTGCCGAGTTAAGTTTATCGATGAAAGTATGAAGTTTCTTTATCGAATAGGTGTAGCACATTTCATAGTTCGTAAGTCCCTGTACATGGGCTATCGCAAATTCCCTGCAGGTAGGATAGCCGCATGCTCCGCAGCCCAGCTGATCTTCAGTTCTGGTTTTTCCCATTTCGTGAAGTACCTGCTGTATTTGTTCTTCCTTCGGGAACGGCATACGTTTGTCGGTTGCTTCGTATGTGCGTGACAGATTAATATCGGTAAATTCTTTGATGTCTTTTTGCCATTGACCTTCATCCAGTTCTTTCAGCCTTTTTGAAACATATTCGATAACATGAGTACGACGGGTGAATTTCTTACCTCCTGCTGATGTCCCGGGTCCCATGATACATCCTTTGCAGTAAAAAATATCAAGATGCTGGTTCAGATTATTTTCATGGGTAAACTCTTCGATCGATTGCAGGAAATTTGTTCGTCCTTCTGTGATAAGTACACTCGCATCAAGAAGACCCTGATTGATGTCTACGGCCTGCAGTAAACCGTGACTGATAGGGAATAACCCTCCTTTCCTTCCAAGAGGCGGATCAAAATCGCTGAATTTGACAGATTTCTCCGAAATGTTATTTTCAGCAAAAAGCTCACGGAGTTCAACAAAAGTTATTACAGCGTCAATGACACGATTCGGTTCATTTATTGTCCTTACATCATCCTTTGCCGACGTGCATGCAGTGATGTACACGGTCTTTACATTGTCACCGTATTTCTTTTTAACGACTTTTGCCATGGCCACATGAGGAGGAACGATCGGAGCAAGGTTCTCAACAAGGTCAGGATGATATTTCTCGATGTAACCTACAGTGGCAGGGCATTTTGTAGATATGTAGTATTTGCCCTGAAAATCATCATACAATTCTTTGTATTTGATAGCAACCAGGTCGACCCCGAATGCAACCTCATTAACGAGGGCAAAACCAAGCTCGCGCAGCATTGCCACAAACTTACGGTAATCGGATATGTCGGTGAACTCTCCTGCTATGGCAGGGTCAAGCATGGCGGATACCTTTTCTCCTGAACGTATGATATCCATTGTAATATCCTTTTCAGTCCGGTACGAAATGGCATTTTGTGAACACATGGTTACACAGTGGCCGCACCCTATGCAACGGCTGCCTATAATTTTGGAATGACCATCCTCTATCTTTATTGCTTTGGCCGGACAAACCCTGATACAGGTATAACTGAGGTTACATTTGTCTTTATCGGTGAGTATCAATTGTCTCATGATCATTAATATTTTAGATTCAGGGATCAGTATTTAAGGAGTATGGCCGTATTTTTTTTAATTAATGAAAAACATCGTTCAGTATCCCGATCACATTTTCTTCATTTACCCCGTGAAATTCCCTGTTGTCAATTTTCATATTAGGACCTTTTTCACACATCCCCATACATAACTGTCCGTGAAAGAAAACCTCGTCTTCAAGGTTATTCTCATTAAGATATGTTTTAATAGTTTTTAATATGTTTTTACTACCTCTTGAAAAGCATGAACTGCCAAGGCAGATTATTATCTCGTGTTTTGGTTGCATAGATCAATAACTATTTTTTTCAGCAATTAAGATAATGCAATTAAAGCTAAATAACAATAGTATGGTGCAGGAGTTTGTTTTGTTGAAAAATTAACGGGATGACCTGTTTAAAAAAATAAGGTCATCCCGCCGGTAAGAAAGTTGAAGATACAAGGTTAATATCTGTTTCTTGCTCTGTAATGAGTATGTAACAATTTGTGAGAGATCTCACCAAGAGGTTCTTTGAGGAATTCCTTATAAAGGCGTATAACCTCGGGGTTCTCATGCGATTTACGTATAGGTTTGTTTTCGTCCTCGCGGTAAATAGCTGCGGTACGTTTCTCACGTATCTCCTCATTGGTCGGTATCGGTTGACCTCCGCCTCCGAGACATCCTCCCGGGCAGGCCATTATCTCTATGAAATGGTATCCAACGGTTCCTGCTTTCACTGCATCCATAACCTTCTTGGCATTAGCAAGTCCGTGCGCTACGCAACATTTCAGTTCTACACCATCAAGAAATTTCCATTCCGGCAGAGGGTCTTCAATTTTTATGGTTGCTTCACGTACACCTTCCATTCCGCGTACCGGAGTAATGTTCAGGTTTTTGAATGGTACTTCACGACCGGTAACTATTTCGTATGCTGTTCTTAATGCTGCTTCCATTACTCCTCCTGTGGCACCGAAAATAACTCCGGCCCCTGAAGATTCTCCCATTATGCTGTCGTAGTCATCATCGGGTAATGATGCAAAGTCTATTCCTGCCTGACGTATCATCAAGGCAAGTTCGCGTGTTGTAAGAACGTAGTCAACATCTTTGTATCCACTTGAACGCATTTCGGGCCTGTCAGCTTCATATTTTTTTGCTGTGCAAGGCATTATCGATATGCTGACAATGTTTTCGGGGGCAACCTTGATCTTTTTTGCATAAAATGTTTTTGCCAAAGCGCCAAACATCTGCTGGGGAGACTTGGCCGTGGACACATTATCCAGATATTCGGGGAATGCGTGTTCAATAAATTTTACCCATCCGGGCGAACAGGATGTTGTTAAAGGAAGTCTTACGTCAGGGTCTTTGTCAACTAATGCTTTTTTGAGTCTTTGCAATAATTCATTGCCCTCTTCTATGATAGTGAGATCGGCAGTGAAGTCGGTGTCGAGGACTGAGTCAAAGCCAAGGCGGCGCAATGCAGCCACAAGTTTTCCGGTTACTATTTCACCCGGTTCCATGCCAAGCGCTTCTCCTAAGGCAACTCTTACCGCCGGAGCGGTCTGTACCACAACGTGCTTGTCTTCATGGTTTATCTCAGCCCATACTCTGTCAATATAGGTTTTTTCGGTAAGAGCTCCCGTGGGACAACGGTTGATGCATTGACCGCAGTTGGTACACACGACTTCGAACATTGGTTTCTCGAAAAAGGTTGATATCTTCATATCTTTACCTTTGTAGGCAACAGCCAAAGCTCCTATCTTCTGAAGTTCGTTGCAGGTACGCACGCACCGCTGACACCTGATACATTTAGAGTCATCCTTGATGATAGAGGGAGAATAATGGTCGATAGTATATTCCTTGTAAGGAATAAGATCGATGAATCCGTCTTCACCAATGATATATTCCGATGAGAGTTCCTGAAGTTCGCAGTTCCCGTTCTTATAACACCTTGTGCAGTCAGCCCGGTGTTCCGAAACCAAAAGTTCGATCATGTGTTTTCGGGCATTTCTTGCTTTCAGGCTGTTTGTAAGTATCTCCATTCCTTCGGAAACCGGCATGGCACAAGACGGTAAAAGTCTGTCGGCGCCTTTCTGCTCTACTACGCAAACGCGGCAGTTCCCTGCAACACAAAGGTCCTGGTGATAGCAAAGTGTGGGGATACGCACGTTGATCTTTTTGGCAGCTTCAAGAATTGTTGTGCCTTCTTTCACGCTGACAGGAACATTATCTATTGTTAAGTTGATTATTTCAGACATTTTATATTTTTTTGCGGGTTAATAAATCATTTCTTCTTTAAAGTTCTCAACGATGGAAGCAAAAGAGTTGGCAACCGACTGACCAAGGCCGCATTTGGCAGTGACACGCATTGTTTCAGCCAGTTCAAGCAGCTTATCGAGATATGATGAAGATCTTTCTCCTTTTTTTACAGCTTCGATGCCAAGAAGAAGTTGCTGTGTCCCGACCCTGCATGGAGTACATTGTCCGCAGGATTCTTCCACAAAAAAGTCAAGATAGTTATGCAGGACGTTGTACATGGACCGTGAAGAGTTGAATATCATCATCGATCCTCCCGTGGGCAGAGATTCTCCCTGCAGCCTGCCTTGATATCCGATTATAGTTTTGCCGAATTTTTTCCGGGGAACGCAAAAGCCTGATGCTCCACCTACCTGAACCGCTTTGGTGTCTCCGTCGCCGAAATCGTCAACAAACTTCTGAAGAGTCATTCCGAATTCAAGTTCGTAAATTCCAGGGTTAGGAGTGTCCCCTGAAACGGAGAATACTTTCGACCCCCTGGAATCCTGTACTCCCAGATCCTGGAATTTTTCGGGGCCGTATTTAAATATGGAATAAGTGTGTGCCAGGGTTTCCACATTGTTTATCACCGTTGGTTTGCCGCGATAACCCGATGTTGTGGGGAACGGGGGTTTATTACGTGGCTCTCCGCGTTTACCTTCCATACTTTCGAACAGGGCACTCTCCTCGCCACAGATATATGCACCGCTTCCAGTAAATACCTCCACCCTGAACCTGCAATCTAATTTTTCCAGAAGTTTATGAAATTTTTCTATCTCTTCATTCAACCCTGGCAGCAGGAATCTGTATTCACCTCTTAAATAGATAAATCCTTTTTTTGCTCCTGTTACACGTCCGCAAATAGCCATGCCGGCCAATACTTTGTGAGGTACTTTCGAAAGTATTTCTCTGTCTTTAAATGTTCCTGGTTCACCTTCATCCGCATTACAGATAACATATTTTTCATCTCCTTTAGCATCAGCAGTAAGCTTCCACTTTAGTCCCGTGGGAAACCCTGCACCGCCTCGTCCTTTAAGACCTGAACTTATCAGGTCATTGATAACGTCTGCATTGGATCGGCTGAATGTCTTTTTTAATACTGATTCGGTATCTTTTTCGTCTTTGAAAACAAGATCTAACCGTTTTAATTTTTTATTTGCCATGATAGTTTTCTTTTTGTCTTTTCAATGTTCATTTTATAGATATAGGGAAATATTTAAGCTTAAAAAACATGACCATTGATCAAATGTCAGTTTGCCGGAAACTCTATGTTCCTTATGTCACACAGTATCTTTCTTACCTTTTCGGGTGTGAGCTCTGTGTAAGGAGTGTCATTAATCAGCATAGCGGGCCCTTTATGACACTGTCCGAGACAATTTGTTTCACGCAATGAGAATAAATTGTCATGAGTTGTTTCACCCATTTTAATGCGTAGTACATTTTCAAGCTCACGTATAATGTCATTCTTCCCTTTTATCATACAGGATATGGTTTTGCATACCCTGATGACATATTTCCCTGTTGGTTTGGTTTCCAGAAAAGAGTAAAATGTAGCAGTACCATATACCTGTGCTGCTGAAATATCAAGTTCACGGGCTACTTCAACCATTGCTTCCTCCGAGATATATTTCTCCCGTTCAACAATTCCCTGAAGGATGGGTAAAAGGTTCTCCTCCGATCTTCCGTAATTATCGGCCAGTTCTTTTACCATTAGTTTTACATCTTCCATAACATTTATAATTTTGCAGGTAATACATTGGGTTAATATAATAAAGAAAAATTTCCTTAATATAGTATGTTTGGTTGAAAAACACTAATGATATCTATCATTAATAATGAAAAAAGTCTTTATTTAAATTTGTTCTTAATTAGAATTATAGTTAAGGCCGGATATGTATGTAGATTTTAAGAGTATTTCCTAAATTGACACAGGTGGGTTTTAATAAATAATAGAAAAGGTGAAAGAGAGCAAGCTTCATAAAATGATAGAGGAGGGTGAACACATTCATCAGGACTTCAAATTTGCCATTACCGATTCGAAGAAGATAGCCCGTTCTCTTGCTGCTTTTGCCAATACGGAAGGGGGAAGGTTGCTGATCGGAGTTAAAGATAACGGTAATATTGCCGGTGTTTCATCAGATGAAGAGTACTACATGATTGAAGCGGCAGCAACCATGTATTGTAAACCTCCTGTCGAGTTCACAACGGTACAATGGAAGTCGGGGGGTAAAACTGTTTTAGAGATCATTGTGGGAAAAAGCGAATTGCGTCCGCACAAAGCTCCCGATAAAGACGGAAAGTACAAGGCATACCTGCGCGTAAACGATAACAACATAGTTGCCAACAGTGTTCTGCAAAAAGTATGGAAAAAGAAAAAGGTGCCACAGGGAACTCTCATAACTCTTAACAAAGCAGAACAAGCAATATTAAAGTACCTGCATGACAATCCGAGGATAACGTTTTCACGTTTCTGCCGGATAGCGCATATTCCTCCTTACAAAGCCGAAAAGATACTTGTGAATTTTGTATCGATGGATATTCTCAGAATGGAAGTCACGGAAAAAACAACTTACTACTATTCCAATCCCGATCTTGATGAAGGATTGATCTCCTGATCTATTACGTAGTTATTTAGACAGTTTAATGGTTGCCAATTTTCATGATCATGTATTCTCCGGAAGTGTCTCAATTCTGATATCGGCATAGTACCCTGTTGCATTGTGTGCGGAAACAACCTGGGGTATCCCGTTCTGTATATCGATGGATTGCCTGTGTGTGTGACCTGCTAACACGGTAAGGAGATTTTTTGCATTGAATACCTCACTGCGGAAATCGAACGTGGTTTTAGTATGTCCTTTCTCCGGCCATTTTTCACGTCTTTCAATTTCATAGTTTTTGTCTGATTTTGCACCCCAATCAGGATTTGCACAACCGAATCCCATTGGCCGGCCCGGGAAATAAAGCGGTATGTGCATACACAGTATCATCGGCACGTTACTTTTGGTTTGCTCTTTAAAAAAGGCAAGCTGCTCGGGCAATATTTCATAAGTAGAGTTATCGATACAGACAAATCTCAAACCGTTTATGTCGTATGAGGTGT
>JAOZOF010000450.1 GCA_029933425.1 Marinilabiliaceae bacterium | reverse complement strand
TTAAATAGCCCGGGATGAAATCCCGGGGAATAAATGAGGAACAAAAGCCATCAACCCTGAAGGGGTTGAATATCGTATACACTGGAATCCCAATAGTTTTAGTATTTCTCCAAAAGCTCCTGCCAGGTTGTATCCTCTTCTGATATCAGAGGGAAGTTCATTTCATCATACCTGCTCAGATCATTGTGCTCAAGTATGTTCCTTAAAGTGATGACATACTCCAACCTCTTTTCCGAGTAGTTTTGCAGAAACCAGATCAGGCGGTAAGGATTATTCGTTATCGTTCTTTTCTCTCTGAAGTCACTGAAGGCTGCCGAACCTGCAAGGGTGTAGAGGTAATCGATGATGGATCCGATAAGAGAATCGTACTTACGCAGGTAGATGACTTTCTCATCTCTTGTCTTTCCTGCTTCAATTCTTTGATCGTTCCTGCTGAATGACCATACCCCGAATATGTTGTTCGCTTCACGGGTGAATCTCGAAGTGCCCCAGCCGCTTTCTGTTGCAGCCTGAGCTATGATGATGCTCACCGGATGTGGATGCAGCCTGAATATCAGGTCATCAATATCTTTTGCGTTGAATTTTGTTATCAGACTGTCCAGAAACAGGCTGTCCTGCGGTGTCAGCTCTTCTTTTTCTTTCAATGCTTTTATCTCCTCTCTTTTGGCCTCAACGATCTTTTGTGCCAGCAATGCAGAAGGAAGTATAATGTCGATGAACTTTTTCTTACGCTCGTCAATTTCCAGTTCACGCAGATCAGGGACCCTGGTGTAAAGCACGGGTTTCACTGTCTTTTCTGAAATGGCGGAGATCACGGAATCAGGGGTGTTGATATCTAAAACGGTTATTTTTATAGGTCGGGGTGCAAACAGGGAAATAACGAACAGAGTTATGTAGAAAGTTACAGCAAGAAATATCAGTATGGAAGCGAAAAGTTCTCTTTTCTTTAGCTGTGATCTTTTCAGAAAAGTCGCAAATTTCATAGAAAGGTTTTGTGGTTTTTCTCCCGAAATTTACAAAAACTATTCGGAGTGCTAACAATATTCGTTCAAATAGGTTTCAATGACCATTTATTAGACTATCAAATAATTGTTATTTCCTTTACGTTTAATTATTTTTGGGGACTTTTGGAATTTACATATTTAAATAAATAGATGTTATGGCTTTTGATATTGAAATGATCAAAAAGGTGTATGCCGGATTGCCGGAGAAGATAGAGCAGACAAGGAAGCTGCTTGGACGTCCGCTTACACTTACAGAGAAGATCCTTTATGCACACCTTGCAGAAGGTCTTCCTGAGAAACCGTTTGTAAGAGGGGAATCATATGTTAACTTCAATCCTGACCGTGTTGCAATGCAGGACGCCACTGCACAGATGGCTCTTTTGCAGTTCATGCAGGCAGGAAAAGATAAGGTAGCTGTTCCTTCAACAGTGCATGCCGACCACCTGATTCAGGCTAAGGAAGGTGCCGACAAAGACCTTGAAACAGCAAAATACACAAACCAGGAAGTTTACGATTTTCTGTCATCAGTAACAAGCAAGTACGGGATCGGATTCTGGAAGCCGGGTGCAGGTATTATTCACCAGGTTGTTCTTGAGAACTATGCTTTCCCGGGTGGAATGATGATTGGTACCGATTCACACACTGTGAACGCAGGCGGATTGGGAATGGTTGCAGTTGGAGTAGGTGGTGCCGATGCTGTTGATGTTATGGCAGGAATGCCCTGGGAACTTAAATTCCCGAAACTGATAGGTATTAAACTTACAGGAAAACTGAACGGCTGGACAGCACCTAAGGATATCATCCTTAAGGTTGCAGGACTTCTTACAGTAAAAGGCGGTACCGGATGTATTGTTGAATATTTCGGCGAAGGTGCCGATTCACTGAGCGCAACAGGTAAAGCTACTATCTGTAACATGGGCGCTGAGATCGGAGCTACCACATCTAACTTCGGTTACGATGAATCGATGGAGCGTTACCTGCGTGTCACTAACCGTAAGGATGTTGCCGAGGCTGCCAATGCAGTTAAGGAGCACCTTATGTCAGACCCT
>JAOZOF010000022.1:12912-25723 GCA_029933425.1 Marinilabiliaceae bacterium | reverse complement strand
GAGGAGTGCAGGGCCATCCCGGTATGCCTTGGATGAATGACCTGACACAGGAGCAGAAAGACCAGCTTAAAGCTTTGCGCTTGCAGGAGATGAAAGCTATGACTCAGTACAAAAACCAATTGAATGAGTACAAAGCAAAGCTTAAAATCCTGACAACCGGTGATAATGTTAATCTGAAAGATGTTGATAAGGTTATCGACCAGATGGGCAAGGTTAAGCTTGAAATGGCTAAAAACAAACTCTCTCATCGTATGAATGTAAGAGCATTGCTTACCGACGATCAGAAAGTGATGTTTGATATGCATGCTATGAACGGCAAAGGCAAGCGTGGTAGAGGAATGATCTAAGAATTACGAAAAAGGACGGCAAAAGCCCAATGGCTTAATCCGTCCTTTTTTTATGATAGTTTTCGCAATAACACGACGGAAAGTCCCGTAGGGACGTCATATTATAACCCGGAATGAAATTCCGGGATGGGAAAAGAAACAGGTTTGGCGCACTTTTTTGCTTTGCCTCCAGGGCAGGCAAAAAATGTGATAAACATTAATCCCGAACAATTATTTTATGTAAATTACGGACGAAAATCTCTAATCTATTAACCCAAATTTATTGAACCTTGGAAATCAGGATAGAAAACCTTGAAAAAGAGTATAAAAACCGGTTCAAGGCATTAAAAGATGTAAATCTCACCATCACCGACGGAATGTTCGGTTTGCTTGGACCCAACGGCGCCGGTAAATCCACATTGATGCGAATTCTTGTGACCCTGCTGAAACCTTCGGCGGGTAAAGTTTATGTAAATGGAAAAGAGCTGTCGGAGAATCGTAAGGAAGTCCGCTCAATGCTTGGTTACCTTCCGCAGGATTTCCGTTTCTTTGTTAAGCTGAAGACATGGGAGTTCCTCGACTACGCAGCATCGATGGCAGGAATGACAAGCAAGAAGGAGCGCCTGAAAGCCGTTGATGAGATGCTTGAAAGTGTCGGTCTTTTTGATGTCAGGAACCGTTATGCAAACAAGTTATCAGGCGGTATGAAACGCCGGCTTGGTATAGCTCAGGCGCTTATCGGCGACCCGAGGATAATCATTGTTGATGAGCCTACAACAGGCCTTGACCCGGAGGAGAGAATACGCTTTCGTAATATTCTTTCCAACCTGAGCCAGAAGGAGATCATCATCATTCTTTCCACTCACATCGTAGGCGATATATCATCCACATGTAATAAAATGGCACTTCTTAATGAGGGTTCCGTCCATTTTGAGGGAGGACCTGAAGATTTTGTGAAGCTTGCAGACGGGCATGTTTTCCGCACTCACGTTCTCATAGATGAGATGAAGACTATCAATGAACATTATCCTGTTGTTTCGTCAGTTCCCGATGAGATGGGTTACGAAGTGGAACTCGTTGCCGATAAGCTTGACGGCATACAGGGTGAAGTTATCACTCCGAACCTCGAACACGCATACGTATATTTTATGGAGTATCTGGCAAAAAACGAAGGAGCGGTTATTCCTCACCCACTTTAATTATGTAATCGTAAAGTTAAAATGATAGAGACTACCCTTTCTTCAAATGGAGACTACCCTTTCTCCAAATGGAGAGGGGGATAAGAGGGGGTGAGGAAAATAAAAAGAGGATGATTTAATAACTTTAACCTTTCAACTTTTAACTCTTGGTATGAACACATTTTTTAAAATCCGGATGGTGGCTCGTTACGAGTCGAAAACATTGTTGCGAAGCTGGTTCTTTCGCATATTCGCAGCTCTCGCTCTGATAATCATAATCTTTTTCGATCTGTTTGGTTTTGGTGTGATCGGTGGCAGCGGCCTTCCCGGACGTCTTATTCCGGGGGCAGTTCCGTACCTTAACCTGTTCTTTCTGAACATTGCCCAGGCAGTGATCGCTATATTTCTTTCGGCCGATTTTCTGGGGCGCGACAAAAAGCTTGATACTACTGAAGCTTTTTACATCCGCGACATATCCAATTTTGCTTACGTCACAGGTAAAACACTCGGTATACTGAAAGTGTTTGTGATACTTAATCTTATTGTTCTGCTTATCGGGGCAGTTATAACTTTTATAAGCAGCGACCTCAATTTTAATCTTTACACATTCATCATTTATCCGCTTCTGGTTTCGTTGCCTACATTGGTTTTTGTGCTCGGCATGTCATTCTTCGTGATGATGATGGTTCGAAATCAGGCCATTACATTTGTTTTACTGCTTGGATATATCGCGGTTACCCTGTTTTATCTTCAATACAAGCTATACGGGGTGTGGGATTTTCTCAATTATTTTACACCTATGGCTTATTCCGATTTTACCGGATTTTCCCACTTCTACACCGTGCTGCTCCTGAGGGGTGCTTACTTTATAACCGGGCTTTTCTTTGTAGGACTAACGATCGCCCTGTTGCCTAGACTGCCTCAGGAGAAGAAGTTTAAAATGACAACATACTTTGTTAATGCAGTGCTTTTGGTGGTTGCTGTTGTAATGTTCGGGCTTTACATCGTTGAAAAACGGAGCGGAGAGCATAGTCTCAATGAAGTACGTAAATTGAACGAAGATCTTAAAGACAGCCCTTACTTTATCGATTCGTATGATATTGATATTGTTCATGATAAAGACAAAATTGAAAGCTCTGTTGTTCTGTCTGTATCAAAAAAATATGATGAAAAACCGGATCTTGTTCTGGCACTTAATCCGGGGTTAACGGTTGAAAATATTACCGTAAACGGACAAAAGGCGGATTTTGTGCGGAATATGCATCTGATAACTATTCCCGCCAATGATTTAGGCAATAAATTTCCATTAGAAATTAAGATGAAATATTCCGGCAGTATCGACAATTCGGTAATGTACCCTGATATTTCTGATGAGACCCGTTCCAGGGCTAACAGGGCGAACATGTCGGTTCTTGGTAAGAATTTTGCTTTTGTGAAGCCCGATTATGTTTTACTTACAAGGGAAGCTAATTGGTATCCTTTTATAGCTGTTGATAAATATTGGACTAAATACAGGTTCGCATCGTTCAGAATGAAAGTAAAAACGAAGAATGGTCTGACTGCTATTTCGCAGGGAGAGGAGAAGATAACCGGATCAGGTGCGTATGAATTTGTCCCCGTGAAAAAGCTTAATGCATTCAGTCTTACTATCGGGGAATATATCTCTAAAGAACTCATTATCGATTCGGTCAAGATGACTGTTTATCATCATCCGAAGCACTCCGCTTATCTAACGGCTTTCGACTCAATACAGGATACAATACCGTATCTTATCAAAGAGATGAAAAATGACTATGAGCGAAAGCTGGGGATCAAATATCCGTTCAATAAGTTTATGGTTGTTGAGGTGCCTGTGCATTTTTTGGCTTACATGCGCTCTTTCACGCTTGCTACTGAGAACCTGATGCCTGCTATGGTGTTCTTTCCTGAGAATGGGGGAGGTAACTGGAGGAATGATCTGAACATTCAGTCGAAAATGATAGAAGGGATGTCGAAACGTAACGATGAGGAGCTGTCGAAACAGGAGATGCAGGTCCGTTTGTTTAATCGTTTCATAGGTGAGAATTTTATCCAGCCGAGTTCATTCTTCATGGGCATACGAATCGATGAAAGTCGTAAGGTTGACGGATGGGGTCCGTATCAGCTATTCCCGTTGTTTTATACCTACAGGGATTTTATTGATCAGAAAGGTTATCCCGTATTGAATATTTCGATGGAGAGTTTTATTTTCAGTCGTCAGAAGTCGACCGCAAGGGGATTCTCTTCAGGCTTGAGCTCTACCGACAAAGTGATACTATCACTTAAAGATAAAAGCCTGGAGGAGATCATCAAAGAAAAGCAGGAGGAAGAGTATGCCAACATAATAGCGGCAAAAGGTTCACAACTGTTCAATACTTTGAGAGTCGGGCTCGGTTATAAAGATTTCGACGGATTTATCGATAGTCTGTTATCGGCTAATGCTTTCAGGAATTATTCAATAAATGATTTTACAGCCGACTTGTCAGCCAAAACGGGTAAGGATTTCAGTAAGACTCTTGACAGCTGGATGAATGAAAAGAAGAGCGCTGCTTTTATTTTTGGCAGGGCAGATGTTTATAAGATAATGGATGGTGACCGTACACGTCATTTCATCAGACTTCCTTTGAGAAATGCCGGAGAGGCTGACGGGATTATTGAGTTTATGATAGTAGAAGGCATGCGGGGAAATATGCGCGGACGTTTCCGTTCAACAATGACTGATGCAGAAGAGAATAAGAAAAGTTATCTGATAAAGGCAGGTGGAAATGTAGAAATAGGTTTCATTACCGATCAGGAGCCTAGAGTGATATTTGTAAATACTTTTCTTGCCAGGAATATTCCTTCTTCAAGCAGAATATTTGATTTTAATGTTGTTGAAAAAGAGGGGTATAAAGATTATTTCGAAGGAATGAGACCATTGTCCAAAGAGGTTCTGTATGCCGAGCCGTTCGAGATTATTGTTGATAATGAGGATAAGGGTTGTGAAGTGATAAATACTTCCGAATCCAACAGTATAAAAGACTGGTGGGCTAACCGTCAGAATGCGCTTGAGGCCGATATGGAGTACAAGAGCGTGCATTTCTGGAATCCTCCCGTTAAATGGGAATTGGTTGCAGGCAGCAATTTCTTTGGAAAGTTCATTAAGTCAGCTTACTTTAAAAAAGGTGGAAAAGGAGATGCCAAAATAAGGTGGACTGCCAGGATAAAAGAGAGTGGTGACTATGACTGTTATGTTTATGTTCCGAGTACGTTCAGGCGGGGAAGATTCCGCCGCGAAAAGAAAAAAGAGGATAAATATCTGTATATTGTTCATCATGACGATGGAGATGAAGATATAGAACTCACAATTCCGGAAAACGGAGGTTGGGTATATCTTGGTGATTTTTATTTCTCCGAAGGTAATGCTGTGATCGAGCTGTCGGATAAGACAGATTCCAACATGGTTTACGGCGATGCAGTGAAACTTGTGAAGAGATAGGAAAATCCTCTTCAGGAGGAATGACAGAAACATTTTATTAATGAGATAAAATATGCTTAATTCACTAAAAATAAAGAAAAAGCATAATGAGAAATATTAAAACTGTTTTGGTTCGTTTTAGAAGATTCTTTAAAGAATCAAATACTTTTACTGCTCCTTTCGGGAGTCTGCCTTCACGATGTTCAGGCGGGCCTGCCGGCAAGGCAGGAATTGTGGGGGGCTTTCTTTTTTTCTTCATTATTTCTTTCTCTGCCCATGCTCAGCGACTTCTCACGCTTGATCAGGCAGTAGAGGAAGCGATGAACAATAGTCCTGACATCATTCAGGCACGGCTTTCACTTGATCAGAACAAAGAGAACCTGATTGCGCAGAGAGCCTCACTGAAATCTAATTTCCGTCTGAACCTGCAACCATACTCTTTTACCCGTGACCGCAGGTATAACGAGGACATCGGGAGATGGATCGATGTACAGAACACCGTAACAGCAGGAACTTTCAGTATTGAACAGCCAATCATTTGGACTGATGGTACGATATCTCTTAGTAATCATTTCGGCTGGCAGGATTCATATAGTTCAAACAGCGATAATACAACCCGGGGTTTCAGCAATAACCTTTCGCTTAAGCTTCAGCAGCCTCTTTTTACCTACAACAGGCAAAAGCTTGATCTGAAAGAGCTTGAGCTTGCTTATGAGAATTCTCAGTTGAATTATGCTGTTCGCGAACTTGCGGTTGAGAAACAGATAACACAGTTTTTTTATCAGGTTTATCAGACACAAATGAACCTGATGACATCAAAAGAAGATTATGCGAACAGAAAACAGAGTTATGAGATAATTAAAAATAAGGTTGATGCGGGTTTGAGTGCCAAAGAAGAGATGTATCAGGCTGAATTGGATATGATGTCAAGCAAGTCGACCATGCAGAACAATCAGGTGGAGTTTGAGAATGTGAAGGATAATTTTAAGCAGGCTTTGGGCATTCCCCTTGAAGAGGATATCATGGTGATAGCCGATGTTTCTGTTACCCCTGTGGACGTTGACCTACAGAAGGCTATCGACTATGCATTGCAAAACAGAATGGAACTGCGCCAGCGTCAGATAGATATTGAAAAGGGGCAGTTTGAAATAATTAAAACAAATGCACTGAATGAGTTCAGGGGCGATATAGGTGTGGAGGTAGGATTGTTCGGTATGAATGAGAAGCTCGGGAATATGTACGAGAAGCCCACTGACAACCAGACAGTCAATTTCACTCTTGATATTCCTTTATGGGACTGGGGTGAGAAAAAAGCACGACTGCGAGCTGCCGAGGCTTCTTTGATGTCGAAAGAGTATAACCTGAAAGATGAGGAGGTAAATATAAAACTTACTGTCAGGCAAATATACCGTAATCTTGGAAATCTTCTTACCCAGATCGAGATCGCAAGGAAGAATGAAGAGAATGCCAAGCTTACCTATGAGATAAATCTTGAGAAATACCGAAACGGAGACCTCACTAGTATGGACCTTAACCTTCAGCAGAATCAGCTGACACAAAAAAAGAATGCATTGATAAATGCAATAATCAACTATAAACTGGAACTGTTGAATATGAAACTGCAAACCCTGTACGATTTTGAAAATAAAGAATTGATAACTCCTGCACTGGAGCCGAATTCGATAAAATAAAAGCAATAAAGGTAAAGAAGCAAAATGTTGCGACTCAACAATAAAATCAAATCTTATGAATAATATAAATAAAATATTCAGATCTTATCTCAGCTTCATGAAGGCGATTGTGGGGGGCTTTTTACTTCTTCTTCTCTTTGTCCTCTCTTCCTGTGGTAATCAAACATCTGATTTCAATACCGATGTAGCCATTAATGTGTCGGTAGATGAGCTTAAACGTCAGCCTTTTGAGCAGACAATGGTGACAACAGGAACCATTAAACCGGCACAGGAATTTTCCTATAAATCGGAGATCGCCGGTGAGTATTTTCTTCAGAAGAATCCCCGTACGGGTCACAAGTTCAGTATGGGCGATGCCGTACGAAAGGATGAAGTGATAATTAAGATAGAGGATGAAGAATACCGCAATCAGACTAATATTGAAGGGGCAAAACTCGATCTTGATATTTCGGAAATGGAATATAAGAAACAACAGGCTTTGTATGATAAAGGCGGTGTTACCCTTCGCGAAGTCGTTAACTCGGAGAAAACCCTTGTGACGGCACGTCAGACATACGAAACGGCAAAGATAAAATTGTCGAAAATGAAGGTATCAGCCCCGTTCAACGGTATCATCACCGATCTGCCCTATTATTCGAACGGTATCAGGATAGAGACAGGCCAGCCTCTTGTAAGTTTTATGGAGTATTCAACGGTTGTGATGGACCTTAATCTGCCTGAGAATCTGATGGGAAAAGTGAAACTGAAACAATCTGCAAGGATAATGAATTATTCATTGCCTGACGATACTCTGACCGGACATATTTCGGAGCTGTCACCTGCTATTGATGAAGAGACCAGATCGTTCAAAGGCAGGATAGAGGTGGAGAACAAAGACCTGAAACTGCGACCGGGAATGTTTGTGAAAGCTGAAATAGTGGTTGCATCACGTGACAGTGCCCTTGTAATTCCAAAAGATGTTATGCTGTCAGCCGGAAACCGCAGGTATGTTTTTGTTGCCCAGCGTGAGACGGCACGTCGCAGGTATATCACAACAGGTTTGGAGAATAATGGTTTTGTTGAGGTCACAGGCGGTTTGAAACCCGGCGAACGTTTGATCATCAAAGGATTCGAAACCCTGCGCGACAGGTCGAAGATAAAAGTTATAAGATAGCGGCCCCCTCCCGACCTCCCCCTAAAAGGGGAGGAGAACAGCGGTAGGGATAACACAAAGTAAAACACGCCTTTCATCACCCCTTATAGGGGATTAAGGGGGAGGGTAAAAAGCCCCGAAGGGGCATCACAAGAATAACCCGGGGTATTTACCCCGGGATGAAAAACCATGACAAAACATCCCGTTAAAAACGAGACATGAAACAAATATCCAGATTTTCGGTAAACTACCCCGTTACAGTAACAATGATAATACTCGGCATTGTACTGCTTGGCATGATATCGTTGTCAAGATTAGGGACCGATCTGTTTCCCGACTTAAGAAATCCCCGGATTTATGTAGAACTTAAATCGGGAGAGCGTTCCCCCGAGGAGATGGAAACACGGTTTACCGAGCAGGTTGAAGCATTGGCTGTTCGCCAGAGCGGTGTGGTCAGTGTAACATCATCGAGCAGGGTTGGCGTATCACAGATCACAGTTGAATATACATGGGACAAAGATCTTGACGAAGCATTTCTCGATCTACAGAAGGCACTTACCGTTGTTTCCCAGGATCCTGATGTTGATGAGTTGAATATTTCCCGTTACGATCCTAATGAAAGTCCTGTAATACTTGCAGCGTTCAGTAATCCCGATATCGATGATATGAACGAATTAAGGAAAGTTGCCGAGAATTATATAAGCAACGAACTTATTCGCATAGAAGGCATAGCTGAGGTTCGTATTTCAGGCGATGAGGTTGCTGAAGTGATGGTGGAAACAGATCCTGATCTTCTTGAGGGGTATGGTCTTACACCCGATCAGGTGGTCAATGTGATAAAGAATTTCAACCGGAATGTGTCGGGCGGAACGATTGAGGAGATGGGGCAGAAGTACATCATTAAAGGAATGAGCGAGCTTACTACAACATCTCAGCTTGAAGACCTGGTGGTTAAACTTTACAACGTCAGCGATTCGAATACTGGAGGAGAAACGGCGCAGACCCCGGAGACAGTCCCTGTTCTTTTAAAGGATATTGCTAAAGTAACAGTTAGAAATCACGAGCCGGATAACATTGTTCATTACAATGGCAGGCGATGTCTTGGTATCAGTATTTACAAGGAGACAAAATACAATACCGTGGCAGCTGTGGATAAGCTGAATGAGGCTTTTGTGAGCATTAAAAAGCGCCTTCCCGGATACGAATTTAACATCATCAACAATCAGGGAGTTTTTATTCAAAGTGCGATAGGCGAGGTTGAAGAGAGTGCATTGATAGGTATCATTTTTGCCGTGATAGTTTTGTTCATCTTTCTACGAAGGCTTGGAATTACTCTTGTGGTCAGTCTGGCAATTCCTATTTCTGTTATAGCAACGTTCAATCTGATGTATTTCAATGGGCTTACATTGAACATAATGACGCTCGGGGGACTGGCGCTCGGGGCGGGAATGTTGGTGGACAATGCCATCGTTGTGGTTGAAAGTATTTTCCGGAAACGTGAAGAAGGGTTATCGCTGAAAGAAGCGGCCATTGAAGGAACAGCTGAGGTTGGAGGGGCTATCACTGCATCAACACTAACAACTATCGTTGTGTTCCTGCCGATTGTTTACCTGCAGGGTGCATCGGGGGCATTGTTCAAGGATCAGGCATGGACAGTGGCTTTTTCCCTTTTGTCATCTCTGTTGGTTGCAATGCTGATAATTCCTTTACTTGCCAAGCTTCTTCTGCCCAAGGAGGTTGAAAAGTCTGATCTAATTGATAAGGAGCGTTCGGTTTACGGGAAAATGTTATCAAAAATAATCGACCGTCACTGGCTTATTCTGGCAGGGTCTGTTTTGCTTGTTGTTCTTGCTGCCCTTTTGATCCCGCATATCGGGAGCGAGTTTATGCCCGAAACACAGTCAAGAGAGGTGAAGGTAGAGATCGAGCTTCCTCCCGGAACGGCGCTTGAGCGTACCTCCCGGGTGCTTGACAACATGGAGGAAATGGCAGAGCAGATGTTCGGAGATAAATTGAAATGGGTTTATACTCATGCAGGTGAAGATACGGGAAGTGAAACAACAGGAACATCGGTTCAGGGTGATAATACAGGCTTTATTAAAATTTCTTTGAATGACGATGTGAATATCGGATATGCCAGTCTTGTAGCAATACTCGATGATCTGTTCAAAGGTATTCCCGGTTTGGAGGTAAGATTTATCCAGGATGAATCGGTGCTTCAGAACATTCTTGGTTCCGATGAAGCCCCGTTGGTAGTGGAGGTTGTTGGAGAGGATCTTGATGAGCTCTCTTCGGTATCGGCCGAAGTGGCATCGGTGATGAGGGAGAATAAGAGTGTTTACAATGTTAAAAGCTCTTTCGAGGATGGAGCTCCGGAAGTTAACCTGAAGATAGACCGTCTGAAAGCAGGTATGTTCAATCTGGATGTTAACAATATCATTCAGCAGGTATCGGGTTACCTGAGTGGTGAGGATGCCGGCCGTATGGACCTTAAAGGCGAACTGACCGATATTACGCTTGAGATGCCTGATGTTCAGCTCGATGGACTTAAGAACCTTGCCATCACGGGGAATAACAAGATCTACCTTCTATCGGAATTGGCAACCATAAGTGTGGGCAGAGCGCCGAGGGAGATAATCAGGAACGATCAGAATCGTGTTGTTGAGGTCAGCGCTATGGTAACCGATGACAAGCCGTTCGATCACATTGTGAAGGAGTTGAAAGATAAATTCTCGGCAATTACACTGCCTGGTGATACCTACATTAAAGTGGCAGGCGAGGAACAAAAGAGGGAAGAAGCTTTCGGCAGTCTGAAGTTTGCACTTCTTTTATCGATAATACTTGTTTACATGGTTATGGCCTCACAATTCGAGTCTCTGATACATCCGTTCACTATCCTGCTTACTATCCCGCTTGCAGGTGTTGGTGCCGTATTTGCATTTTTTATTCTCGGTAAATCGTTCAACATAATGGCTTTTATCGGAATTGTTATGCTTGCGGGTATAGCGGTGAATGATTCGATCATACTTGTGGATGCTATCAATCGTTTCAAACGGGCAGGACATGAGCTGAAAGAAGCCGTCATTCTGGCCGGAGAACAACGTTTGCGACCCATATTGATGACTAGTCTGACAACGATACTTGCACTTTTACCTTTGACCTTTGGTTTCGGCGACAGTGCTTCATTGCGTGAACCAATGGCCATAGCTGTGATCGGTGGTTTGATCACCTCTACGCTTCTGACACTTGTTGTGATACCTTGTGTATATTATGTGTTTGATAAATTCGTTTCAAGATTTGCGCGGGTTAAAAGTGAATAGCACAAAGAAACAGAGGGGAACGAAAGTTTTAACACAGGTGAATAAGTGAAGCATTGTATTGCATGGATTATTTATCAAACGGGGAAAAGAGAGAAATTAATGCATAAAAGGATATTGATACATATTTTACCTCTGTTACTGTTTATGTCCTGTGGAATAACCTCAGGGCGATCAGCAAAAGATCAGGGTATTGCAAAGCATCCTCCTATGGGGTGGAACAGTTTTGATGCCTGGGATTACAGGATCAATGAAAAACAGTTCAAAGCGACTGTGGACGTGATGTCGGAACGACTTTTAAAGCATGAGTGGGAGTATGCCGTGATCGATTACATCTGGTGGTTTTGGGAGCCGGCAAACGGAGAAGTTCCGCCGCGATTCAATGATCCTAATCTGGCTTATGATGGTAGAAGTAAACCTGTTCATCCTGAATACATAACGGTTGATGAATTTGGCCGCTACCTTCCTTCACCACAACGCTTCCCTTCTTCTGCAGGAGGAAAAGGTTTTAAGCTTATTGCCGATCATGTTCATACAAAAGGGCTGAAGTTCGGTATTCATATTATGCGCGGGATCCCACGTTATGCTGTGGAGTTGAACCTTCCGGTAAAGGGATCAAAGTACAGGGCATCGGATATTGCTGTGAAGTCAGACACCTGCGGATGGTTAAACCATAATTTTGGCATTGATGCTTCAAAACCCGGGGCTCAGGAATATTATAACTCTTTGTTTGATATGTATGCATCATGGGGTGTTGATTTTGTGAAGGTGGATGATATTCTTTCGCCTGTTTTTCATGCGGGAGAGATAGAGTTGATCAGGAAGGCAATTGATCAGTGCGGGCGTACGATGGTGCTGAGTCTTTCACCGGGAGAAGCGCCGGTTTCACAGGCTCCTTTTTTAGTGAAAAATGCAAACATGTGGAGAATAGCGGATGATTTCTGGGATGACTGGCGGTCGCTGCTCCATAATTTTGATCTTCTGAATGAGTGGTCACCCTGGACAGGTGCCGGGCATTGGCCTGATGCAGATATGCTTCCCGTAGGACATATCTCTTTGAACGGAATACCTCACGGCCCCGACAGGATTTCAGACCTGACACGGGATGAGCAGATAACAATGATGACACTTTGGTGTATTGCCCGAAGTCCGCTGATGATCGGTGCCGACCTTCTTTCATCGCCTGATTCAACATTTTTACTGTTAACGAACGATGAAGTTCTTTATGTTGATCAGAACAGCAGGAATAACACGCAGGTAATACGTACAAAAGGGGAAAATGAACATGTTGTGTGGATGGCATCAGATGCCGGAAACGGAGACTTATTTGTGGCAATGTTCAATCTTTCATCGAAGGAAAACCGGATATGCTTCGATCTGGAGAAAGAAAATTTGAAAGACTCATACGGGGTACGTGATCTTTGGAAGCATGAAAACCTTGGAGTAGTGAAAAGTACTCTTTGTGCAGATGTAGCTCCGCATGGCGCTGTTATGTACAGATTGTCAAAATAAGATCGATAATTTAAGATAAGCCCCGACGGGGCGTCACAAAAATAACCCCTGCCTGACGGCAGGCAGGCGGGGAGAATCTCCGGGAAAAGAGACAAGAAGGAAACACCCTTTGGGGAAACGAAAAGATTTTTATGAACACCATCATACACAGAAAGGTTCTCATCAGTATGCTGTTCGTGG
>JAOZOF010000022.1:9900-12812 GCA_029933425.1 Marinilabiliaceae bacterium | reverse complement strand
ATTTTTATGAACACCATCATACACAGAAAGGTTCTCATCAGTATGCTGTTCGTGGCATTGACCATGCTCGGGGTGATATCGTACCGTCATCTTGCGTTTGAGCTGCTGCCGAACACTGAGTACCCTATGCTTTTTGTTCAGGTTACCGAGCCTACCAAGGCAGCTCCCGAATACATGGAGCAGGAGGGTGTCATTCCGCTTGAAGGTGTTATCAGTCGTCTTGAAGGCATTGAGAAGATCGAGAGTCGCATAAATCCGGGCAGGGGAATGATAATCATCTACCTGAACATGGATGCTGATGTAAAGTACAGCTATCTGAAACTTGTAGAGGAGATCAACAGCGCCAAAGCACTTCTGCCCGAAGATTTCACCACAACAGTGTTCAAAGCCGATCTGGAACAGATGAACAGCCGCTTTATGAGCATTCAGGTTCGTGGGGGCGGAGGTGTTGACCGTGTGCGTAATGTGGTCGATCAGGAATTGAAAAGTCGTTTTGAAAGCATTGATGGTATTGCCGGGGTTGAGATCTACGGAGGAAGGCAGAAGTCGGTTGAGATATCTGTATCGGAAGATGCTTTGGACAGTTACGGGCTGACCATGGGCACTATTCGTCAGAAGATAAGCGGCGGACAAAACCGTAAAGTGTTTGTCGGTGAGGTGGTGAACGGAGAGACACGTTACTATGTTGCTGCAGAGGCTGATTACAACGATATTACTGACATCTCGAATATAGTTGTGGATGCCGAAGGGCCCGTGCTTTTGAAGGACATTGCTAAAATAAAATTCGGGGTTAAAGAGCAGGATTCTTACAGCCGCGTTAATGGTAAGGATGCTGTGACCATTGCCTTGTCGAAAGATGCTCAGGTAAATCTGATCGATCTTTCAAGAAAAACCCTTTCGGAGATAGACAAGATAAATGAAGAGTACAAAGACAGGGATATTGAGGTGGTTGTGGAGTCGAACACTGCCGAAACAATGGAGAAGAATCTTGATCAGATAATTTTCCTTGCACTGCTCGGAGGAATACTGGCTTTGTTCATTCTCTGGATATTCCTGAAAAACATTCCGTTGGTATCGGTGGTTATGCTTTCGGTGCCGATATCGGTGTACGGGGCGTTTAACTTCTTTTACGCTGCCGGTATCTCCATCAACGTATTTACGCTGGTCGGGCTTGCTTTGGCCATTGGTATGCTCATAGACAACAGTGTTGTTGTAATGGAGAATATCTATCGTGTGGCATCACAGGGAAGATACAACACAAGCGAGAGTGTGGTCAGGGGTACCAAAGAGGTCAGTCGTTCTGTGATAGCCGCAACACTCACAACCGTATCGGTGTTTTTACCGTTTGCCTTTTCAACCAATGTGGTATTCCGCGAAGTTGCACGTCATATCAGTGTGTCCATCATATCAACACTTGTTGTTTCCCTGCTAGTGGCGTTGATGCTTGTGCCGATGCTCACTCATTTATTCCTTTCGGGAATATTAAAGAACAAGGTGCACACACTCGAAAAACTGTCGTTGCATAACCGTTTGGTACAGTATTACTATCTTCTTCTGAAAGCTGCTTTGAGAAAGCCTGCCGTTACTATCCTCGGAGCTTTGGTGATCTTCTTTGCCGTGTTACTGATAAGTGCCGGATTGAGCTTTACACGCCAGAAGCAGACCGAGACAAAGAGCTTCAAGATAACTGTTGAGATGCCTGTTGGCTCAACTCTCGATAATACCGATCTGATAGTTCGCACTCTTGAAAAACGTCTTGAAGACCTGAAAGAGAAAAAGGATGTGATCAGTCAGGTTTATGAGGAAGATGCTCAGGTAACTGTTAATCTTGAGGATGATTACAAAAAGATATCAGGCAGGAATATTGATGAGATCAGGCAGGATATTCAGAAAAGAATTACAAATATAGAAGGAGGAACGATCACTCTTGAGCAGGAGGATGCTGTCAGCAGTGGTGGTCAGGGCAGAGGTTTTGGTTCAAATCCGGGAATGAGCATGCTCGGCCTTCTCGGCATCGGTCAGCAGGAAGAGCAGGTGGTGATCAAGGGAGAGGATTACGACAAGATGCTTCTTGTAGCTAATGATGTTAAGGATTATCTTGAAGAGAACATCGACAATCTGTTAAGGGCAAGAGTGTCAACTACGGGAGCCCGTCCTGAGATACATCTGAATATGGATAACTACCTGATGGGAATTTACGGTATCACTCCCGGTGTGATAGTGAGCGAACTTACCACCTTTAAGCCTGAAGTATCGTCGGGAGGACTTTTAAGGGTGAATAATGAGGAGTACGATATCATCCTTAAGACAGATCAGCCTGAGGAGGAGGAAAACACTAAAACGATGGATGATCTTAAAAAGTTGAATGTCAGGGGTACAGGAGGAGCTTTGTTCCCGCTTCGTGATTTCTCCGATATTGTTTATGCCTATGGCCGCTCGGAGATTCTTCGTGTAAATCAGCAAAAACAGATAGAGGTTGATTACCGCTTCTCGGCTGAGGTGAACAATTCCAAGGACCTGCTCGAAGAGGCGCGTAAGCAGGTTGACGATCTTGTCGCATCTATCCCTGTGCCTTCGGGGGTTTCGGTAAAGGTGATACATGAGGAGGATGAGTTCGGCGAGTTCAAGCTGCTTGCAGGAATAGGCATGATACTGATATTTATGATCCTTGCGTCGGTGTTCGAGAGTTTCACGGCTCCCGTTGTCATGATGTTCACCGTGCCGCTTGCCGCCATAGGATCGATGCTTGCACTTATTTTTACCGGAAACAGTCTTTTGAACCTGAATACGTTCATTGGTTTTCTGATACTGCTCGGGGTGGTTGTGAACAACGGAATACTGCTCATCGACTACTCACGGCAATTGAGGCGAAAAGGTATGGGGCATGCGCGTTCACTGATTGAAGCCGGTAT
>JAOZOF010000022.1:3785-9800 GCA_029933425.1 Marinilabiliaceae bacterium | reverse complement strand
ATCAGGATCACTATTCGAAGTCTTGTTAAGGTCTATGGTCGCGATAACCGTTTTGTACGTGAATGGAAAAGCCGCGAAAGAATGTATCGTCAACGGTTGCAGGAAGAGAACATACCGCTGAAAAAGGTTATTGAAGGATTTATCTGGCAGATACCGGTAATTGGCTTTTTCATCTGGTTTACCTGGTGGTACCTCAATGACGGAACGGCACGCTTTTTCTTTGTTTTGTTAGACTATTTCATCATTCAATGGTTCATAGGATATCTGTCCGGGATAAATTTCCTTCGTGAGGGCATAATTGAAAAAGTCAGGATGGCAGTGAAGTGGGGTTATCCGCTGCTTGTAACCGGTTTGTTCTTTGTTTCATGGAGTTCAAAGACAGGGGCAGTGATCTTCGGAATATTGTGGTTCCTGATACTTCTTCTGGCACGTACCGGAAAACATCTGAAAGAGCAGAACCTTAACATCGAACGTGTAACGGGAAGGTTTGCAGGTATCAGAAGGTCATACTTCAGACTTGTCCGTCAGATACCGGGTATTGGGAAGCAAAAAGTACCTTTTAAAGCGTTGAAAAGTGTTTCTCTTGATATCACAACGGGAATGATCGGACTTCTCGGACCAAACGGTGCAGGAAAGACAACTCTGATGCGAATTGTCTGCGGTATTCTTGAACCGAGTTACGGCAAGGTGTTCATCAATGGTTTCGATACGGCTGAGAAACGTGAGGAGCTTCAGGGACTTATCGGATATCTTCCACAGGAGTTCGGTACTTACGAGAATATGACAGCATGGGAGTTCCTCGATTATCAGGCAATTTTAAGGAATATCCTTAACGTTAAGATGCGTTACGAACGTCTTGAATATGTATTGAAGGCAGTTCACATGTGGGAACGCAGGGATGACCGCATTGGATCGTTCTCGGGTGGTATGAAGCAGCGCATAGGCATTGCGATGATACTGCTTCATCTGCCACGCATCCTTGTGGTTGATGAGCCTACTGCCGGTCTTGATCCGCGTGAACGTATCCGCTTCAGGAATCTTCTTGTGGAACTCAGCCGCGACAGGGTAGTATTGTTCTCTACCCATATCATTGAGGATATCTCAAGCTCGTGTAATCAGGTGGCAGTGATCAACAAGGGTGAACTGAGGTATTGGGGCTTCCCCTCGGAAATGGTAACTATTGCGGATGATAAAGTGTGGCAGTTTGAAGTTGATGTTCATGAGTTTGAGCGTTACAACCGTGAACTGAGCATTGTTCATCACATGCGCACGGCAGATAACCGTATACGTCTGCGTTGCCTGTCGGATGAGCAGCCGCATGAAACAGCAGTAAAAGTTAAGCCCCTGCTCGAAGATGCCTACATCTGGCTGCTGAGGAGAAGTGTTAAAGATTAACACAGAGACACAGAGACAAATTAATGAGGGCGCAAAGGCGCAGTGAAGAGAACGAAAGCCCCGTAGGGGCGGCATACTATAACCCCTGCCTGACGGCAGGCAGGCGGGGAGAATCCCCGGGAAGTAAGAAAACAAAAATGAAACAGTTTTGGCATGTGTTTTTGCCATTCGCAAAAACCCTGCCTTGCCGGCAGGCAGGCATGACAAAACCAAACCGTACAGTTATGGGCAACACATCTCAAAATACAGATACAATCCGGGGGGAAGTCCGGACAAAGTTCCTCCCCCTTAGGGGGAGGTTAGGAGGGGGCTTTCGTACCATCATCTCCCTCATGCGCTACAACCTGAAAGTTGTGTTCGGGAACAAGTTCGTCTATTTTCTTGGGGCATCAATCCTGTTTTACCTGCTGATCACATCTCTGAATTTTTTCTCCGAAGAGCCTACTACCATTGAAAGCGTGTACTACCAGCTGATGTTCCCGTCGCTGCTCATAATCTTTTTCCCTACCGTTTACGGCATTCAGAACGATGAGGACTCCCGTATCCTCGAGATCATCTTTGGCATTCCTAACTATCGCTACAAGGTTTGGCTTGTACGTCTGTTCATGATACTTGTTATGGCCTTCGTTTACCTCATTTTCATCTCTTTACTGAGTAACATTCTTTTGATCAATGTTCCAGTTATGAAGATTACCATGCGGTTGATGGTTCCCGTTGCATTTTTCAGTATGCTCGGGTTCTTCTTCTCAACGCTGGTGAAAAACGGTAACGGCTCAGCTGTCCTTATAGTTGTTGTCGGTCTGGCAGCGTGGATACTAAGTGATGTTTTGGAATCAAGCAAATGGAATGTTTTTCTTAACCCGTTCAAATTGCCTAGAAATATGAGTGAAGCGGTCTATCAGAATGTGGTAGAGGGCAATCATCTTATATTTCTCATTGCCGCTCTTGTTGCCCTGTTGTGGGGACTGATCAATCTGCAGAACAGGGAGAAGTTCGTGTAGGGTAAAAGATAGAAGGAGAAAGTGAAGAAGAGTTATTGTTGAGTTTTTTTCTCCATCCACCAGCAAAGAAGGAACAGGATACCAACGACAAAAAATACGGGAAACAGAGGACCTGCGATTAATTTCTTTTCGATGAGAGCAAAAGCAAGATAGCCGGCAATTATCATTATGCTTCCGGGTAATTCCCACTTGAAGGCAATTACAACTCCGATCTCCATAAAGGTAAGAACAATGAACATTATAAATTCGTTCAAAGGCAGTGTGGCAGGGTTGGGGAAACCTTCACCTATTGCAAATGCTGCAATGATCATTAGCAGTGCTGCACCGGTTACTCTTGCAAGCCACCTGATGATACTGATTGTTTTTATTTTCATTTGGTATTGATTTCAACATCAAGTTATAACACATTGCGGCAGATGTCAATTTTTTGCACAATTTATTTACCTTTGCATCAAATATCATTAAAATTGTTCCCAATGAATTTCAAACTGTTTTCTGTTTTGTTTTTGATCGTCGCCTTATCGGCCTGTGCCGGTGACTATACAAAGATATTTAACGGAAATGAACTTACGGGCTGGCGTAGTATCGGTGACGGTGACTGGAGTGTTGATAAAGGAGAGCTTGTTTGTGAAAGCATTAACGGAGCTAATGTTGGCTATCTGTCAACAACAGAGGTTTACAATAATTTTGACCTTGTTTTTGATTTTAAGGAAGAGCAGATGGATGGTGATTTCGGGGTGCTTTTTCATACTAATGTTGATACGGCTGTTGTTCATGGATGGAAAGTTGTGATCGCTCCTCTGAATCATGGAACAGGAAGTATCTTTGAAGAAAACGGAAGGGGATTGCTTGAGCGTATTCCCGAACAAAGCGAAAAGATACTTAAACCCGGTGATTGGAACAAGATGCGCATCAAGGTTGAACGTGGGCGTGTCACAACGTGGCTGAACGACTACCTGATGGTTGATTATACCGACAGTCAAATAGCAAAAGGGAAAGGTGGTATCGTTTTTAAGGTCGATAAAGGGAAAGGTGTAAAAGTACGTTTACGTAATATAAAGGTAAAAAGACTTGATGAGCTCGAAAAAGTAAATCAATACATTTAGATCATAAAAAAACGCCCCGGTGAGGGCGTTTTTCATATTTTGTTTGATCTTTTATTAATTAAGAAAATTTTACTTCTTTTTTACCTGCAAGAATATCGTTAGCCATATCCAAAATTGTTGTATCATCTAATTCAACTACACCACCGTCGGGACCGGGCTCGAGATGGATACCAACACTTTTACCCCGATCGTAGTTGGCCCCGCCAAAATAGTTTCTCACTGTTTCTACGTCGAGGTTCAATTCCTCTGCAATCGTACGCATGCTTCCGTCAGGCAGACTATCCTTGATCTTCCTGAGCTGATTAAATGTTATAGTCTTAGTCATATCATTTAAGATTTAAAAGATTACACTTATTGTGTGTACTAAAAGTAAATAATTATTTTGAAAATTGAAACAAAATAGTTAGATGAATTTGGTGTTTTAACATATATTAATTTTTACGTTTTTGAAATATTCAGTGTTTTAGCCGGTTATACGTATTTGTTAAAAGCAGGATCAAAATTTGTGGGTTGACATATCATTTTTATTCCTTTTCCCTGGTGAAAGGTACAAATCTTACGGGCAGTAATCTCTTTGATCTGATCTTGTTATTCTTTTTCTCATAAAGCATCAGATACTGGGTGTAATGACGACTGCCCTCCGGGATAATCAGTCTTCCTCCTTCGGCAAGCTGGTCGAGCAATGGCCGGGGAACATTTTCGGGAGCGGCAGTAACAATGATAGCGTCAAAAGGTGCATGTTCAGGCCATCCGTTGTATCCGTCACCACATTTTACCTTTACATTTACGATGTTGGCCTTTTCGAGATTTTCTTTGGCCATTAAAGCCAGTTCGGGAATTATCTCGATTGTGTAAACAGAATCGACGATGTAGGCAAGTATCGCTGCCTGATATCCGCTTCCAGTTCCTATCTCCAGCACTCTGTCAGTTGGTTTTAGCTTTAGTTTTTCAGTCATGTAAGCCACTATGTACGGCTGTGATATCGTCTGTCCTTCGCCTATCTCCAGCGGATGGTCTTCGTAAGCCATAGCCTGAAGGTCATCCGGAACGAACAGATGGCGGGGAACGTTAAGCATGGCATTCAACACGGCGGTATCAGTTATTCCTCTGCTCTTTATCTGCTCCTCTACCATGATCTCGCGCCGGGAGAGATAATTCTGTTGTGAAAGATATACCATCAGTAATATTATTTTGAAAAGTAACATGACTTTTATGAAACTTTAAGCCGGGGTACTTTATACACTGTAAGGAATCGACAAATGGCTCTGCACAATGACCCATTTTCCGTTTCTTTTTTCCATCACTCCCGTATGACGAAAACCTTCGATACGGACATCATCTCCTTTGGTTTCAGGACAACGGTCGAGAAGCTGTGAATACCATGCCGTGTCACCTGCGGAGTTATGACGTACGGTTGTGTTTTTGTAATTGATAGTGGTTCCTTTACGCTTTTCAATTTGCATACCGGCAAATTCATAGAAAGAGTTCCAGTCGTACCATATCTCATCCCTGTCGGTTCCGATGTGAACAAGGGTATCGTCATGGGCGAAACATTCTGCAAATTTTTTTATGTTACCTTCTTCCTCTGCTTTGATCATTTTGAGCAGAACATCTGTTACTTCCTTTACAACTTGCGGATTTGTGTGTGAATTGTCTGTTTTCATGGCTGTAGGTTATGGTTAGTTAATAAATGTTACTCTGCTATTTTCTTTAATTTACAAAAACAAAAAGGCTGTGTCAAGAGAAAAACAACATTTAAATCTGTTTTTGGATCAATAAATCAACTTTTTTGTTTCTTTGCAATAGTTATATGGTTTGTAAGTTGATAAGTTGTAGGTTCGTATGTTACCAGCAACCCTGTCTAAAGCCAGGCAGGCAAAAACCAAAAACCTACAAACCAAAAACCTACAAACTATTCAGATGCGTTATTTTCTCGAACTGGCATACAAAGGAACAAAGTATCACGGGTGGCAGGTGCAGCCGAATGCCGTTACTGTGCAGGAGTTGCTTGATGATGCTTTGAACAAAGCTGTCAGGGGAGAGGATATCCATGTGGTAGGTGCAGGACGGACAGATACCGGCGTGCACGCTTCTTACTTTGTGGTACATATCGATGTTGTTAAAGAGATAGAGGATACAGACCGGGTCGTGCATAAGCTGAACAGGATTCTGCCGGATGACATCGTTGTTTATTCGTTAACAAGAGTGTCGGACGAGGCTCACAGCCGTTTCAGTGCTGTGGAGCGGACTTATCACTACTTTTTAAGTACAAACAGAGATCCGTTTCATCTCGATCTTGTTTACCGTGCTCCTTTTGAGCCCGATTTTGAGAAAATGAACGAGGCAGCAAAGATACTTCTCGAGCATACTGATTTCACGAGTTTCAGCAAACTACATACTGATGTAAAGACCAACAACTGCAAAGTTGTCCGTGCTGAATGGAAGCCCTATAAGGATATGTGGGTTTTTACCATTACTGCCGACAGGTTTCTTAGGAATATGGTTCGCGCGAT
>JAOZOF010000022.1:0-3685 GCA_029933425.1 Marinilabiliaceae bacterium | reverse complement strand
ATATTTCGTTCCTACGGAACTACTTTGCTACAGTATGGCCAGAAACAAGGGATTTTATCCCTTGTTAGAATATAACCTGCCTACGGCAGTATTATTAGTCCCGTAGGGACGATATGTTTTAACAAGGGGCGAATAGCCCCTTGAAATAAAAGTAGCCAAATAATAAGTTCCGTAGGAACGAAATATACTTTCTTCTGGTTATAACATTACAAAGAGATACCCTTAGAATACCGTACAAAGAACGCTTAGATTGTTACAAAATTTACTACTTTTGTGCTTTCAAAAACAGAATAACGATGAACCCGAATTTACAATTACTTACAGCAATATCGCCGGTCGATGGCCGTTACCGCAACAAGGTTGACGCACTGGCTCTTTACTTTTCCGAATATGCCCTGATACGTTATCGCGTTTTGGTAGAGATAGAGTATTTTATCGCTTTGTGTGACCAGCCGCTTCCTCAGCTGGCTGATATTGATAAAAGTGTTTATGATGATCTGCGTAAAGTTTACCAGGATTTTGAGCTTGAAGATGCCGAAAGGGTTAAAGAGATAGAGGAGGTTACCAATCACGATGTTAAGGCTGTTGAGTATTTCATTAAGGAGAAATTTGATATTCTCGGACTTCAGAAATACAAGGAGTTTATCCATTTCGGACTTACTTCGCAGGATATCAATAACACTTCGGTGCCTTATTCGCTCAAGGATGCTGTAAACGAGGTTTACTATCCGTTGCTTGAAGAGCTTATTCAACAGCTGGATGATATTGCTGCGGAGTGGAAAGATATTGCTATGCTTGCACGAACACATGGTCAGCCGGCCTCGCCTACACGGCTCGGGAAGGAGATAAAAGTCTTTGTTGAAAGACTGAACGTTCAGCTTGCACTGCTTAAGAGTATTCCTATCTCTGCCAAGTTTGGCGGGGCAACAGGTAACTTCAATGCGCATAATGCTGCTTATCCCGATATCAACTGGGTTGAATTCGGGAATAACTTTGTGAACAATATCCTGAGACTCGACAGGGAGCAGGTTACAACACAGATATCGAATTACGATAATATGTCGGCTGTTTTCGATAATCTGAAACGTATCAACACTATAATGCTTGATCTGTCCCGTGATTTCTGGCTTTACATCATGGAGGAGTATTTCAAGCAGAAGATCAAAAAAGGAGAGGTAGGTTCAAGCGCTATGCCGCACAAGGTTAACCCGATAGATTTTGAAAATGCGGAAGGTAATCTTGGCATTGCCAATGCCATTTTTGAGCATCTGTCGGTTAAGTTGCCTGTTTCAAGGCTTCAACGTGACCTGACCGACTCAACAGTGCTGAGAAATATAGGGGTGCCGATCGCACATACGGTGATCGCTATTCGTTCGTTGCAGAAAGGAATCGGTAAACTGCTGCTCAACAAAGATGCAATTGACCGCGACCTTGAGAATAACTGGGCTGTGGTGGCCGAAGGTATTCAGACAATTCTTCGTCGTGAAGGGTATCCCAATCCTTATGAAGCATTGAAAGCCCTGACCAGAACGAATGAACGGGTAAACGCCGAAACAATGGCCGAGTTCATCGACAGCCTTGATGTGTCGAAAGATGTTAAGGAAGAGTTGAAGCTTTTGTCACCCCAAACGTATACGGGGATTTAAACTAAATGGTTGGTAAGTTAGTAAGTTAGTAGGTTAGTAGGTTTGCAGGATAATAAGTTATATTGTAAAACTTGGAACAAAACAACAAACTAAAGAACCAACAAACCAAAGAACTGAGAACCAAAAACTAAAAATCCAGTAACTTTTGATCTTTAGATTTAGTTGAATGAAAGATTTTTTTAAAGTTTTAAAACGATATCTGCCTCCATACAAGAAAGCTCTTCTGCTCAATTTCTTGTTCAATGTTCTTGCAGCATTCTTTGCCGTATTTTCTGTGGTGATGATGATACCTGTTCTGGAGATCATTCTGATGCAGGATACAACGGTGTATGAGCTGAAGCCTATGACATTCAGTCTGGATGTGCTAAAAAATAACCTTTACTATTACATTACCGAGTTAAAGGCTGAACACGGGCCGGGACTTGCACTTTTGTTTGTGGGTGTTTTCATTATCATGGGAACTTTTATGAAAGTTCTTTTCACCTATCTGGCATCGTACACAAGTACGGGAATAAGGAACGGAGTGGTGAAAGATATCAGACATCAGATATACAATAAGATAATTGTTCTGCCTCTCGGATTTTTCAGCAATGAGCGTAAAGGAGATATTATTGCCCGTTCGACGGGAGATGTTCAGGAGGTTGAGAATTCAGTCATGTCATCACTCGACATGTTCCTGAAGAATCCTGTTCTGATAATAGTATTTCTTGCCACGATGCTGGTTATGAGTTATCAGCTGACACTGTTCGTGTTCGTTCTTCTACCCATTGCGGGGGGAATAATCGGTCGTGTGGGTAAATCGCTGAAAAAAACATCCAAAGCAGGTCAGACAAAAATGGGGCATATACTGGGTATTATTGAGGAGACGCTTACCGGGTTAAGGATAGTAAAGGCTTTTAATGCCGAAAAACGTATGAGCAGACGTTTTGACGGGGAAATAGAGGAGTACAGGAGGATACAGAACAGACTTATGCGTAGGAGAGATCTGGCACATCCGCTGAGTGAGTTTCTGGGTACGGTGGTTATCGTGATTGTTGTGTGGTTTGGCGGGACTCTTATTCTCAATGAGAACTCAGGATTGTCACCGGCAACATTCCTTGCCTATCTGGGCATCTTTTATCAGATAATCGCTCCGGCAAAAGCCTTCTCGCGCGCGACGTACAACATACAAAAGGGGATGGCTGCAATGGAGAGGATTGATAAGATTCTTTTTGCTGATATTTCGATCCGGGAAAAGCCGGATGCTGAAACGATAAAGGAATTTAAAGAAACAATAGAGTATCGTAATGTCTCATTCAGTTACAACGGCAGCAAAAAAGTTCTTGAGGATGTATCTATGACAATCCCTAAGGGAAAGACCATTGCACTCGTAGGGCAGTCGGGAGGAGGGAAGACTACCTTTGTCGATTTGCTGCCTCGTTTCTATGATGTCAGCAGCGGAGGCATTTTAATTGACGGAACAGATATCCGTGACCTTAAAGTCCATGATCTTCGCGAGCTGATGGGAAATGTGAATCAGGAGGCCATACTTTTTAACGATACTGTATTTAATAATATTGCTTTCGGTGTTGAGGATGCTACCATGGAACAGGTTGTGGAGGCGGCAAAGATAGCTAATGCCCATGATTTCATTGTGGAATCGGAGAACGGCTATGATACTGTTATCGGCGACCGGGGTAGTAAGCTTTCGGGAGGACAGCGTCAGCGGCTCAGCATTGCGAGGGCAATACTTAAAAATCCTTCAATACTGATACTTGACGAAGCAACATCGGCACTTGATACTGAATCGGAGCGTTTGGTGCAGGATGCTCTTGAGCGTTTGATGGAGAACCGTACTTCATTGGTGATAGCTCACCGCTTGTCAACTATCCGCAATGCCGATATGATATGTGTGTTCCATGAGGGCCGTATCATGGAAACCGGTACGCATGAGGAACTGATCGCTAAAGGCGGAATTTACAATAAATTGTACTCTTTGCAGGCGTAGTTGATCTATGGCTCTAGGGTTAAAGTGTTAAATGGTTTGTAGGTTCTTGGTT
>JAOZOF010000449.1 GCA_029933425.1 Marinilabiliaceae bacterium | reverse complement strand
AACAAGCGATGCAAATATAAATAATCAATTGATATAAGTCAAGGTTTTTTGCGATAATATCCTTCCTAAAAATAGCAAAAAGAGAAAAGATATCGATAAAGGACTGAAAATCAGATATAGACAAAGGCTTTATTGTTAAAAACTTTTTCAATTCTCCTCTGCTGCATCTTTTACTTAATGTTTTTTGTTATGCCGGGTTCTTTACTAATCGTTCGGAGCCTCTTTTTTCTTTAAATTAAACCATAAACAAGACACAGAACTGGTATTGTTAAAATGAGAGTGTGGAAAGTTCGGGGGGAAAGGATATGAAATGCAGACTATATCTCAGAAAAGAAAAGACAAGTGTTGAAAAAAAATATTAAAAAGCTTGATATTTAGATAGATAATAAGTATATTAGCAGCTGCTGCCATAAACGAATTTACAAACTAAATAATACTGCCATGAAAAAACTATTTACATTTACAAGTAATTTTCTGAAGAGCAATATTCTGTTTATAGGATTTCTTTTTATTGCTTCTCTTTACGTTTTCAGTCAATCACCAGAAATTAAACGGGGCGATCGTGATGTAATACCAGGTTATTCGGGGTGGGCTGGCGATCCCGATACTATTACCGTTAATATTGACGACTCTTCTTTTACTGATGCAGAAAAAGACTCAATACGTGTAGCCATCAACAGGTGGAATGAAGCTGGCTGTTTGCCGGTGTTAAAAGAAGTAGATGACCCGCCAGCTAATATTAATATAGTTGAAAGTGACACGCTCTCTGATGGGGTTGCAGGTTTATATGTCTGGAACGAGGACGGTAATGGAGATGTTACCAGTGGAACGATTTACGTAAATGATGACACTTCCCCATTGAGCCTGAAAGAAGTCGTAACACACGAATTGGGGCACGCTTTAGGGTTGGATGATACAGATGAGGCTGCTAATCCCTCGGATGTGATGAAAGGCACGGGGCCTACAAATGGTTCGGATGGAAATCTTTCGGCACACGATAGTACGGAACTGACAGCAGCCGTAATTTCGGCACTCATAACCATACCGGGCTTCCCGTTTGATTGGTTCTGGGCCATAGCCCCACCTATGGCGATTCTTCCGGGAGAATTTACCGTATTGGATTTTGACCTGGGTACTGCTTTCCCTCCTGACGTTGTTGAACAAACAATTATTATGGTAGATCCGGTTGGTGATCCGTACCTGTTCGTTGAGACAGCTTACATTGAAGACAATTTATTACATGTTGCCGTATTTTCAGAGAAAGAGCACGGTTCTGGAAAACTGTACCTCAACATCGAACTGGATTTCCCCGAACCATTTGAAGATATGCATTTCTGGGGAGTACATTATATTAATATGTTCCCCGCCGAACCGGTAGATTTTGATTGCCCGTTCAACTTTAACGAAGATGATGGACTCGTTCATATCAACTGGGTAGAAAGTTGTACCTATCCCCTTGAGCATCCTTTGCGTGCAGAACTCGTAGTTGACGGAACAACACATTATGCACAAAGAGGAGGAGGTGATTATACGCTCACCCTTGAACCGGGAACTCACTTTGTCGAATTGTATGTTGACGATTACCAGATTAACCATGCCTATTATTCGCAGACCATCCTGGTGACGGGTACAAATGAAATAAATAACGAGAATACAGATTATGTAATTTATCCTAATCCATTCGATGCGACCTGTTATTTTTCTTACCCGGAGAATACGAAAGTGGAAATTTACGATACATCGGGTAACCTTTTAACAATACTTCAGAAAGGACAAAAAAAATGGACGCCTGCACCTGAAATGGCAGCCGGAGTATATTTTGTACGCTTTACCGGTCCAAAAGGGGTAAGAACGATGAAAATAGTATACAGATAATGAATGGTTGAGATTCATAAAAGGAGGGCCTGCTTAAGGCACCTCCTTTTTTAGTGAAACTCAAATTTAATATTTCGTTAACTTACTGCAAGGCAGGTCATTTAACCGTGCTTTTTATTTTAGCCCAAAGTCCCGAGCCGATCATATCATCGGCTTTAGCTAATACATTCCTGATCTTT
>JAOZOF010000162.1:5887-8069 GCA_029933425.1 Marinilabiliaceae bacterium | reverse complement strand
CCCTTTGAGAATTATTCAGTTCAACCCGACTTATGCAGCAGGAGCTATGAAATAGCGAACTACCTGTCTGGCTAACCCAGTCAGACAGGCAGGTCTGCATTTAGTAAGGACCCTCCCTAGGACTCGGGATTAGTGCAACTCATTCTTGGCTTTCTAATGATTAATTCGGGCTAAATAATCTAATCTTTAACGCACCGCACGCTTGACCCGGACGACTTATTGTAATTATTGCGGGACACTTCAGCACTGTTGTAATAAAGGTTAATAAAATTAGCCTTGCTGCTATCGTACTGCGTACTACTCCACCAGTAACCGTATTGGCCAGTCAAGTTGAAATGACCATTAATGCTATTACGGATACCACCCGGAAGAGCGGAAAAACCACTACTATTACTGGCACCTGTATTGGGGCTTTCCCAGTGTGTTGTTCCTGTTTCTTTCATTTTTCCGCCGGCCACACTTAGACCTCCCAGAAAATCTATTAATGTTGTCCACTCGGCATCGGTAGGCAAATGCCATCCGTCGGGACATACTCCTTGTCCGGGATTGTTGTCTCTTGTCCAGTTATCGCCGATGGCAGCTCCATAAGTATATAAAGCTCCGTAAACACTCCCTTTCAAATTTTGAAAAAAACAATAAGCATCATCGGTATTATTATCGGCAAGGTTTGCCCAATCTGTATTATCGGTTACATGAGGTATAGGATCTCCATTGGGGTAATGTGTTACCCGCAGATTCTCTGCCATCCATAATTGGTTGCCTATTTTTACCGTTTTATATACATTCCCGTCAATATCTTTTACAGTATACGCACCTGCCTGAATTAACAATGCATCAACATACGCTTTTGTTACTGCATCCTGATCATCAGTGGGGTTTGCAATGTTTTTTATTTGTTTCGCTCCACCATCATTACCTTTGGTTAATACGTTGTCAAGATTTTGGTCGCCTGTATTAACTCCGGATAAATTATCAACAGTTTTTGCATGAAAAGCATAAGGAACACTTAAGAGTTGACTTGTATTTGTTATGGTGTAGTTGAGCCCGCCTGTGGGGTCAGTTTCTGTTTTTATGAAGTAAGGTCCTTTTGCCCAGTCAATAGTTGAGAGATCTCCACTTACTACCTTTCCTGTTCCTATTTCTAATGTTACAAGCCCGTTAGCATTAGTGGTCGGAGAATGGAGTTCTACATATACTGCTGTGGGTGTTACTCCTCCTTGCAGTATACTTATTCGCATACGTATATCTGTATTTATTACTAGTTGGTTTTTTGCATCGCGTATTACGGCTTGGTAACTCATTTTTTCAGGGACTTGTGCCCATACTGTTGCAGTTAATAATACTGCTGCTGAAATTATAAATATCCGTTTCATTTTTATTTAATTTTTGTATCATTGCCGGAAGACAGCTTTTACTGAGATAGATCCGGAAAATGCTGCTATTGTTCGCAATGACGGGTTAGTAATTTGTTCCGGATATGCTTCTCTTCCGGAACTAATTCAGCTACGTTTTTCATAAAAAAACATTGTTTCATTGAGTTTTAATAATCTTGAAAACTTTTATTTCTTTCTTGCCGTCTAATACTTTTACAAAGTAACTACCGGGTTTTAAATAGCCGGTTTCAATCTTTGTTTCATTGCCTGTGGCTTTTACCGTTTGTAAAATTTTCCCGTTTATGTCGAAAATTACATACTGCAAACCTGCAATTTCGTAATTTTTTGTTTTTACGATTAAATAATCGGTAGTCGGATTAGGGTATGCCAAAACTTGCAGGTTTATGCCTTTAGCTTCTTCGATACCTGTTATTACCGATATTTCATAGGGCTGTTGAACGCCTTGGGCAACGCTGTTTCCGTTTGTTCCTGTGCTTGTGGTATAAACCACTTGCCCTACTGTATAGCTAATCAAACCACTGTTACTGCTTGCTTCTCCTCCTGCTGCAGAAACAGTTTCCTGTGCCTTTATACCTATTGTTGCTACAAATGGCACTACTAATAAGATAATTGTTCGTTTTTTCATTGTTTACCTTACTTTTTAAGTGTTGATTTTTGTATTTATTTTTCTTTTAACTACTTGCATTTGACACCTGTATTGAGGACTAAATTCCTTATAACTAAAAAATTCTAAATTTATACTAAATACTAACAGAATAAGAAGAGATGTCAAAAATCGTCGGTGTTCA
>JAOZOF010000162.1:3933-5787 GCA_029933425.1 Marinilabiliaceae bacterium | reverse complement strand
ATTTATACTAAATACTAACAGAATAAGAAGAGATGTCAAAAATCGTCGGTGTTCAAACTGTTCAATAAAAGAGTATTACCTTTCTATCATAAAAGATTCATCGTTCTTCTATCACAAAACTATTTGATGTAACCACAATTGAGGAATCTTTTTCAGACAAATAAACCGGCACAAGAAGACGAAAAGTGCCGGATGTTTTAAATTCAGCCGAAAGGAAAGAATGTCTTAAAACTGAATGGCCATTTACTTTTGACTGAATGGTCATGCATTTTAGATTCATGTAACCGAACCACTTGTTTTCCGACCATTTGTCATTCTCTTTCTGCTGATAATACATTTCCAGGTTTTTGTATGAACACCTGTAACCCAACTCAAGAACGTACTCTGAATTATTCTTTAGTAATATTATCACACTATCTTTTAATGTATAAGAATCTTTATCCGTTTTTAACGAAATACCTTCAGGCAAAGGAGAAACCGATGAATCATCTATACTGCAACTAAGAAATGCTGCAACAAAAAGAAATAGCAAACCAAAAGCTTTCATGGCAAACATATATTTAATAACAAAATTAAAACAAATTACGGGGAAAGTAAACCTAAATCTTAACTATGAATTTCAGAAGCAGCATTAACACATCATCATGATTTTATAATTTGGCTTTCCCGACCGAATAATTTCATTTTGATTAGTTGAATAAATCACATAATTTCACATGATTAAAACACATCCTCTAAAAACATTCATAAAATGAGAACAATTAACCTGATATTCGCACTTTCACTTTTAATACTTATCGCCTCCTGTACCAACAGATCGAACGAAGTTGTGGTTTATACCAGTGTCGATCAGGTATTCTCGGAACCGGTACTGAAAGATTTTGAGAAAGAGACAGGCATTACGGTAAAAGCTGTTTACGACACTGAAGAGACAAAATCGACCGGGGTGCTTAACCGTCTCATAGCTGAAAAAGACAATCCGCAATGCGATGTTTTCTGGAGCGGCGACCCGGTACGTACCATCGTCCTCAAAAATAAAGGCATCACAGCTCCCTATCAGTCGCCTGCAGCAAAAGGTATACCGGCAGTTTACAAAGACCCTGAGCATCACTGGACAGGATTCTCGGCACGTGCAAGAGTTCTGATATACAACAAAGGACTGCTGCCTGCTGACAGTGTGCCTCAGTCGATATTCGACCTTACCAAAGAGCCGGTTAAAGGTAGAGTTGCAATTGCCAATCCGCTGTTTGGAACAACTACTTTTCACATTGCTGCTATTTTCACAGCCCTTGGCGACGAGAAAGCCAAACAGTTCATGACCGGCCTGAAAAATAATGATGTAGTGATCGCCACGAGTAACGGGGATGTAAAAAAACGTGTATCAACGGGTGAACTTGCCTGTGGCCTGACCGATACCGACGATGCGAACGAGGCAATAAAAGAGGGTGCAAATGTCGGGATCGTTTTTCTTGATCAGAAAGATGGTTTAGGCACTCTTGTAATGCCTAATACTGTTTGCCTGATAAAGAATTCGCCAAACCAAAAGAATGCAAAAATACTTATAGATTATCTTTTAAGCAGGTCAACAGAAGCCAAACTTGCAGTCTCATGCGCACAGATGCCGCTCCACAAAGGAGTTAAGGTTCCCGAAAGTGTTCCCTCACTCGACAACATCAGGCCCATGCAGATAGATTACGAAAAAACAGCCCGCAAGCTTGAAGAGATACAGCCCTATCTGAAACAGTGGGTGGAAAATTAATCCCGGTTTTCTATGTCGTTAAAGAACAAAAGCAGAAAGTCCTTTTCTTCTCTCCTTACAGGAGGATCGAAATGGGCTTTCATCATTTTTGTTTT